>NZ_JBBKTR010000002.1:0-555984 GCF_037892465.1 Pontibacter sp. H249
AAGAGTGTTATTTTGAAAATCTGTCGGTTGTTCTAAAGTTGTTGTTAAATCTTTAAGTGATAAAGAGGCAGCTATCAAATCTTCCCTTACCTGATTACCTAATTTCAGTTCAAATACATCTCCATCGGCTACTTTCTTCAAATAATGCATTTCAAGCCCACCATACAACATATTATTCTTACTCTGCTGTTGAGTATTATTTACATCCTGATTATCAGGGAACAAGTCCTGATAAAAAAACTGATTGATCTGGTAAAGCTGTGGACTTTTTTCATCAATGTACCTTGCCTTGATTAAGAGCGCATTCTTATTTTTAAATTTTGTTGTAAGTATAAAGCTTTGATCAAAAAGCTGGTTTCTGGTTCTTAAATTTTCAACTATAGGAAGCTCATTAAATAGTAATTTGCTGTGAGCATCTTCATTCCCGCTATTGTATTTAATTGTGGCTTCGAAAGATTGGTTTTTGTTAAGGCTGTATATCAAATCTATCTTAAAAAAGTTTGTAAAGCTTTTCTGATTTAAATGATAGTTATCTGTGTTGGTAAAACTTGTTTGATTAAACTGAAACTTTTCAACTGAGTTCCTAAAGAAGTCTTTTTCAGTTAAATTTATGAAGCCGAGAGCTTTAATTTTCAGCTTTTGAGTAAGGTTAAAAATTGCATTTAAAGAAAGTAACTTATCATCATTAAAGCTTATTCTGCTTCTTTTAAAATCCAAGGAAGTAGCGGATAAATCAATTACCTGATATGCGCGCTCCCCATTACCCACCACTCCCGAACCATCTGCTCGCTGAGGCCTGATTAAATGATCGATATCTCCTGTGGCATCATATCCAATATTATTTATATTTGTCAGAAAATAGTATTTGTTCTTCTTGCCAAAATTAAATACATTGCTTTGTAACGTATAGCGACTTTCAGTAGAGATACCATACCCTAAATTGATATTGGTAAACCACTGTCTTTTAGCCTCCTCTTTTAGTTTTAGATTTATTGCAACTTTGTCACTTTTTTCTACATCCTTTAAAAGCTCATTATTAGAATAATTTTGCAAAAGCTCAATCTGCTCAATTGGTTGAGCAGGCATGTTTTTGGTAATTATTTTGTATCCTTTTTCAAAAAAGTCATCTCCCTCTACCATAACTTTTTCTACTTCTTTATTTCCAACTCTAATTGTGCCGTCTTCCTCTACGGTGATACCAGGTATTTTTTTTAACAGGTCTTCAACGACTGCTTCATTACCCTTAGAGAAGTATTGAGCATCAAAGATGACAGTATCCTTCTTGATGGTTACAGGTCTTCTAACTGCAATGGTTACCTCTTTAAGCTCAAAATGCTTTTTATTTAGAGATATATTCTGTACTATATCTGCCTGATGTGAAGAAATATTAATGGCTATCGCCATTTCCGAAAAACCTAAGGCTGAAAAGACAAGTAAATGCCTGCCTGTGTTACTGGTTTTTAACTGATAATTGCCATTATGAGTAGTGGCTGTGTAAGTAATTATTTGCTGCCCCAGAGAATCCTTCAGAAGAACATTAACATAAGGAAGCTCTGATCCCAGGCTATCTGTTACGTATCCTTTAATTAAGACCTGGGATTTAACAGAGCTACTTACCAAGCAAAATAAGATCAGAATAAAACCAGGTAATTTCAATATACTTAAGTTTTTAATTTACTCACCTACAGACATCAAAATAAAGATAGATTTTACTAACAATATTCCTTTTAATTGCAATCTTTCTCAAGCCAATTATTAGTAGTTTTTGTAACATTGAATTGAGCTCCTCTAGGCAGCTTAGACTGTATGTGCTTGCTCATTTCTAATCCTTGGTCCGCTTTTAGTGCTAAATATTCAGCACAGGAAATGGCATTATCCTCGTTAAGCTCTTCGTGTGCTATACTTTGTTTATCTGTACTTACCTTAGCTAATGAAAAATGAATATAATTATCAATGTCATAAGCTTCTACAATTGCTCCTGGTAAACCATGTAATTTCCATGGCCCCATTAAAATAGGGATCTCTATTGTGTACCACACTTCATAATTCCTACCTTTAAAGTTTGCCGTGGCTTTTCTGCATTTGAACCCAGCAATTTCTTTTGAGTCAGTAAGCAATTTCCAATCAATATTACTTAGCTTCTCTTTAACTACAAACTCCCTATACTCACCTTTATTAAATATCCTTTCACTAGACAGTAACTCCTCGGAATCTAAGTTAGTCTTAACCATTCCATGAACTTCGTGACTTGATTTAAGTTCAACAGAATAAACTGTTCCGTAGGCATTATCTTCCTGAGTTTCCTTTACATGGCTACTATCGCTGTTCTCATAGAAGTATAGCCCTTCATTCTTAATTTTATAAAATTTTCCAACCTTCTGTTTACCATTTTGAATAACAGCATACTCCAAATATAGATCTGCCTGTTCGGTTTGAGAATATGCATTTATACCAAGGAGCATAAAAGCTACAAATAATATTTTTTTCATAAGTGAAGAGGTATTTGCTTTAAAAAGCAATGTGCTATTTTTCAATTGAAAGATAGCACATTGCTATAGGTTAATGATTAATATTTATCTGAGAATACACCGTATAGTTTTATCAATCCACATGTAAACCAGTTAATTTCATCAGCTGTCACAGTAACCACACCTTCGATTATTGTGCCATTGTCAAGTTCAGTGTACACATTAATCTTACAACTACCTAGGTCAGATGTTGACAACCCAGCTTCAGAATTTTCTTTTAGAAACGCATTCTGAAGCTTAACCTGATCCAAATCTAACATTCGAGTGTCTGTACCCGCATAAGCAATATTTACAGACGTTATCAGTGCTATCGAAAGTATCAATAGTTTAATTTTCATAACAAAAACACATTAAATCATTATTCTAAAGCTTCCATAATCTTAGCCTGAACCGCCATAGCTTCTTTACATGAATCAGCAGTGACTTTGAACTCTATAGTTACCGAGTCCCCATCTTCAGTTGTTACTGTTACTTTCCCTTCAACTGTGCATTTTGCCACGGCATCTTCTCTCGAAATATTAACTACAACCTTATAGTGAGAATCTGTAGTTTCATTTAACTGAGATATAGAACTCACATCTGTTTCAACTGGACTATCCAGAAAATTTACCGTAGAATTGTTTAGAGTGTTTGCGTTTGCATTAAGAACTAATGCAATACCAAAGAAAACAATTAGAAAAAAATTTCTCATAAGTTAATGTGAATTAAAACAGTTGCTTACTTTCAGATTCTTTCAAGTGGCTGTTTCAGCTTGTCCCACCAGCTGGTTTGCATTCTTTGAATTTGAGATTTTCAGTTCCTTTTGATATGAACCCATAAGCTGGGGTACGTTGAACTAAATTCTGCTATTCGCTAAATGCTATCAAACTTTTTATCAATGGCCTCCTAGTGCGACAGTATCTAACTAACTCTTTTATTACTCTAACTTTCGCCATAGGTGCTTAAAAACATAACATGTCTGATAGTTATTCATTACTATATTAAGTCTCCTACTAACAATCTCATAGTAAGGAGGAGCAATGAATTGAGTATCATGCGTCTTTTCGCTTTTAGTTCAAGGCAGCAATACTTTACAATAAACTTCTACTTCTTCACTAGGAATAAAAAGGAATTTCATAGCCAAAAAGTAACATAACATATAGTATCTTTTTAAGATAAAGACCTCATTTTTTTAGTTAAAACCAACTTTTACATTGAAAATCACATTTAAAAGTAACATATGCGCTACTTTCATTAATTTGTATTTCTTTATATGTTGATCATTAAAAGATGGTACTGTATGCAAAGAGTTCGTTGTCTCAAAGTGACTTTTTACCCCTATATCACTTTGAGATAGAGTGATACAAGAAAATATTATATAGGAAAATTAGGCTGAGAATAGATAAATATACCCATGGGAAAGTACTTTGAGCTTTAAATTGCAAACAGCTAAAAAGGCGGAGTCTGAAACTGGTTTGCAGACGGGGGCTGGTCTGACCTTGGCACCTGGGACTCGCTCTATACCATCAATGAAAAGGACGAGAACGGAAACGTATTTGACGGCGAGGTGCTGCTATGCGATAGCAAGGACTGCGTCATCAAAACACCAAAAGAGCGCCTGGTAGTGCTGCAAGGCCTGGAAGATTACATAGTAGCAGAGTATGACAATATGCTGATGATCTGCAAAAAAACTGAAGAGCAGAAAGTGAAAGAGTTTATGGCCGATGCTAAGTCACGTAAAGGTGTAGACTTTATTTAGACGATCTTCAAAGTATAAATATGTATAAGCAGAAGGCCCGGAAACATAAGTCTGTTTCCGGGCCTTCTGCTTATGAGGTAAAGTATAAATCTATCTCGGTTCCAGGCTGCCCAGGCTGGAGTATCCGCTTTCGCGCAGGCGCTGGCTCATGGCTTCGTAAAGTATGATACCTGTTGCCACCGATACGTTTAAAGAACCAATCTGGCCCATTAGTGGTATGCGCAGGCGCACATCGGCACGCTTCAGGTACTCAGGTGAGATACCATCCTCTTCACTACCCATGATAATGGCTGTAGGCCCAGAGAAATCAACTGCAAAGTCGGTGATCATGTGCTCAGTTTTCTCAGTGCAGGCAACTATCTGTATTCCGTACTCCTTTAGGTAATCGATGGTGTCTTTTAAATTAGGCTCACGGCAAACCGGCACCAGGTTAAGGGCACCAGCCGATGTTTTCATGGCATCTGCATTTACCTGTGCGCCGCCTCTGCTTGGGATCACAATCGCATCTACACCCATACACTCCGCATTTCTTGCAATCGATCCAAAATTACGCACATCAGTTACTCTATCTAGTATAAGCAGCAACGGTGTTTTACCTTGTTCAAAAAGTGAGGTTACGATTTCTGGCAGTGGCTGGTATGTAATAGGCGAGATAAACGCTACCGCTCCCTGGTGATTTTTACGAGTTAGTTTGTTCAGTTTCTCCAGCGGTACTGACGCTACCGGCACGTCATGCTTTTTGGCCTCCGCCATTATCTCGTCTGTGGTCGGGTTCTTGGTACCACGAAGCAGGAAAATCTTTTCAAGAGTCTTTCCGGCCAGCATTGCCTCCAGTATAGGACGCGATCCGAAAATCATCTCTAATTTTTCTTCTTTGGGTGCTCTGGGGCCACCATAGCGGTTGCCTCCTACATGTTGTCTGTTATTCCTGCTCTCCATTTTGCAACTGTGCTGTACCAACTCTCCTCGTACTCGCGGCGCCGTACCAGCTCATAATTATTTTCGGTAAAGTTATCCTCTTTTTTATTAAAAACGAACTTAACGTACGGGCTGGTCGGTGACTCACGGTAAATCCATGTCTCAGTATTGCCTGTCTGGCTTATTGTACTTGGCTTGCCATAAATAATGTAGATCATTCCTCTGTCGGTGGTCCAACCAACTTTATGGCTCGTAAAGAGTTTGTTGGCTTTTTCTACTCGCCCATAATATGACCTAATCAGTTCTCGGGCAGTTGCTTTATCGCCGGCTACTTTCAACCAGAAATCATCTACTGCAGCCTTTGGGTCTGCTGCCCTGTAAAGCTCTTCCCGCTCTGCAGATGAAGTAATATAAATTAATGGCTGCACCAGTTCTTCAGCCATGGATACCTGTGGGTACGCCCACCTCTGCACCAAAATGCCTTTAGAAAACGCTGAAGACGGCTCAAATAAATATAAGCCTTCCTGATCAAAGGTAATAGTATCTCCATCATTAAATACTAAGGTATCCATCACTGGCAGATCAAGTTGATCAGGCACTTCGCGTAATGACATAGGTGGCAGCGCTGGCGCAAATTCTATTTTATGGAGATGAGCTGTTATAGGTCGTACCTGCCCGTTGTAAAAACGCACGGCATACTTTTCTGATGTATTACAGTAATTACTAAAAACAGCTTTGTCTGTACTGGCATTGATGAGCAGGTAACTTTTGTCAAGCATCTGTGCCTTTAGCGGAACACGGTAACGGACGGCCATACGCTCCTGCCCCACCATTGCCTGCCATAACCTCAGGTGCAATACGTTTGGCTCCTGCACTAAGCTGGCCGGCAATACAAAAGACATGTGCAGTTGCCCTTCTACATCTGTAATCTTTCGGGGTGGCCTTACCAATGAGTCAGCGGCCAGCACTTTATCCCGGTCAGACAAACCGGTTCTAACAAAATATTCTAAGGCTGTGGTAGACTGCAGCACATCCATCACCTCCTGCTCATCTTCAAACCTAAGGAAGACATATAGACTGTCATTAGCTTTATAAAAGTTATATTTCATGGACACTTCAGGTGTAACCGGCCTTACTACAACAGGTTGCAAACGTGCTGCTTGAGGCGTACCACAAGCATACATGCCAATAAGCATAACAAATAAAGCAACAGGTAAAATGATGCGTGCCATCTACAGCAATTTTCTTTAAAGAACAAAAAAGCCGGGTAATAGTACAACTACCGCCCGGCTTTCTTTACTGATGAAAGATGTTTTTTGTTTATGTTTAACGCCTCATGCGCTGCAGGTACTGCATAAACTGCTGCTGCAGCTGCTGAGCCCGGTCATTCATGCCCATTTCTTCGGCTAAACCAACCAGTTGCTGCAGTATGATCATATTCGTCTGTATCTCCATATCAAATAAAGCACCTTCTGAGAAATAGTAATCCAGCGACTTTGTTGATTTCTGTATCATCGACTCCATCATCTCTTTTGCCTTTTGCTCTTCGCTAACCGCATTGTATAAGGCTATGAACTGTGGCGTGTAATAATCATAAGGCACTGCACTCTCCGGCATCACTTTAAAGCAATACTCTATAATTTCTTTAGCTCGGGCTGTGTTGCCTTCTTCTAGGTATGCGGTAGCTAGTTTTGCAAACTTATCGCGTGCATTGGCCGAGAAGCGATAATAGTTCTCGTCGTAAAAGATGTCTTCCTTATCAAAGTTACGGAACTGGAATTTCTTCATCATGTTCTCGTACATCAGTTCTTTATGCACCAAGCTCTGTCCGTTATCACCCGGTGTTTTAACAGGAACTACTCTGTATGCTAAGCCCTCTAACTGGAAGTACTCGGATAAGCCTATAAAGTCGGCACTGTTTACTGTGGTTGAGAAGTATACCGGGCGTTCCCAATCGTTTGTAGCCAACAGGTCCAGCATGATCAGGTGCTTCTTCTCTAGTATAGACTTGTTAATAGTCCACTGCATGCGATCCACAATCTGAGCTTCTTTCTCCGCTGGTACAATGTTCATTGCATCAACTTTTGCTTTATCTACCGACAAGGAGAAGTTCTTGGTTGGGAATGTTAGCAGCGTTGTACCAGCACCATACTGCACCTGCAGCGCCGGATGGCTTTGCTTTACAAGCGAGATGTACTGCTTCAGATCGATGCCTGCCGCCACTTGGGCACGCTCTACATAAGGCAGATAATCGTTGGTGCCCTGGCGGTAGTTCTCATTTTCCAGAGAAAGTGGCCATGGATCAGACTCATAGGCTTGGCGCTGCATTTGGTCTATATACCAATCTGTGTTCAGGTAGCTTAACACTGCCACGCGCACATCGGTACGATATCCTTCTACTTCCTGTACATACCACAGCGGGAATGTATCGTTATCCCCGTTCGTGAAAAGTATGGCATTCGGCGCGCAGGAGTCTAATAAGTTTTTGGCTGAGTCTACAGAGTGATAACGGTCAGAGCGGTCATGGTCATCCCACCCTTCCGCAGCCATTACACCTGGCACCAATAAACCAACAACAGTGGCAACACCTGCGGCAGCCTGGTTATTTTTAACTGCTTTGCGCAGTAATTCGGCCAGCCCCATCACACCTAAACCAATCCAGATACAGAAAGTATAAAAAGAGCCTGCAAAAGTATAGTCGCGTTCGCGTGGCTCTACAGGTGGCTGGTTTAGGTACAGCGCAATGGCAATACCCGTAAAGAAGAATAGCAGACCAACTACTAATGCATTTCGTTCATCTTTTCGTACTTGATAAATAAGGCCAAGTATACCAATCAGGAGCGGAAGCAGGTAGAAACAGTTGCGTGCTTCACTTTCCAGCACTCGTAAAGGGGCATTAGGATCTGATTTTCCTAACCACAGCACACCAGCATGCTGCACATCGCTTTCGCGGCCTGCAAAGTTCCACAGGAAGTAACGCCAGTACATATGGCCCAACTGATAGTTAAGCAGGAAACTAAGGTTTTGCCCAAATGTTGGCATTTGCCCCTCACGTAAATCTACCCACTTTCTATATTCGTCTACATGCTGGGGGTTATCGCTGTAAATACGTGGTAAAAGGGTTTTGTCTTTGCTCTCGTAAATAGGCTCTACACCACCTTTTACTGCTATGTATTTGTCTTTGCCCTTGATATAACGAGGGGCTTTCTCTTTCTGATCTACTGGCTGTGCATTGTACTGTGGGCCATAAAGTAACGGACGGTCACCGTACTGTTCACGCTTCAGGTAAGATACAAAGCTCATAATATCATCCGGATCATTCTCATCGATGGTTGGGTCGTAAGAAGATCGGATAGGGATAATCATGTAAGAGGAGTATCCTATCAGTACAAACACAAAGCAAAGTATAGCAGTGTTCAGCACACGGTTGTTATGTTTGATTGAGTACAATAAGCCGTATACTATTGCAGCTATCAACAACGCCAGGAAAACAATTAGGCCAGAGCTGAATGGAAGTCCAAGGTCATTCACGAAGCGTACTTCGAACCAGCCTGCCACCGATGGAAGCCCAGGAATTACGCCCCAAAGTATGGCTACTACAATAACTGCACTAATGGCAAAGGCAATTACCCCGCCCCAGAATGTAGGCTTGTACAACCTGAAATAATACACAAACGCTAGCGCAGGTATTGTTACCAAGTTTAGCAAGTGTGCACCAATAGATAAACCTACCAGGTACGCGATCAGAACAAGCCACTTATCAGAGTGAGCCTCTCCTACTTTTGCCTCCCAGCGCAGCATTGCCCAGAAAACTATAGCTGTAAAGAACGACGACATGGCATATACTTCAGCCTCTACTGCAGAAAACCAGGCAGAGTCAGAGAAAGTATAGGCTAAGGCTCCCACAGCACCGCTTCCCATGATAAGAAGTATGTTGCCGGTTGTAGGCTCTGCACCCTCTTTTACCAGCAGCTTGCGGGCAAAAATGGTAATGGTCCAGAACAGGAACAGCACGGTAAAAGAACTGCACAAGGCAGAGAGCAGGTTTACCCACCAAGCCACCTGCGACGGATCGCCGGCCATCATGGAGAACATACGGCCTACCAACAGGTAAAAAGGGGCACCTGGAGGGTGTGGCACCAGAAGTTTGTACGAGCAGGCAATAAACTCACCAGCATCCCAGAAGCTGGCTGTTGGCTCCAGCGTTAGCACATATACTGTAGTCGCGATAAGGAACACGACCCAGCCCACGAGGTTGTTTATCTTACGATAATCCATCATAGCTATTTGATTGAGCCCCGAAAATAATAAATAAAACGCACGGGACTATTCAATTTTAAATGTTAGTAACAAAAAAAGCCGGCCTGATGGCCGGCTTCATATATTTAGTAAAGCTTATCTGCTGCTACTTCTGCAACACAAGACGCTTAGTCTCAACAGTTTTGTCGTTTACCAGAAGGCTATAGAAATAGATTCCAGATGGCAGGCTAGTCATGTTCAGTTCTACCTCCAGTTTTTCGGCAGGCACTAGTTCATGTACACTTAACACCTTACCAATAGTGTTGGAAATGCGAATTTTATAGTTCTCATGTCCTCCTGGCAAGCTAAGTGAAAGCTTGGTGATACCACGCGAAGGATTTGGATAAGCATTTATACTTGGCAACTGTTTTACAGGGCGCACCGGAGCTACATTAGCAAATGAGGCAAAACTTGCAGCAGCAAACATACTCTTGCTTACACGGCTTTCTACCACATGAAACTCTTTGCTAACGGCTGAAGCATATAAAGATGAGCAGGTATGCTCTTCTTCGTTACGAACGAAAGCTGGGCGTGCGTTCTGAGCAGAAACGCTTAGCTGAGCACCTTTTTCCTGAATTAGCTTCCAGTTTGTAGCGCCGCCTTTAAAAACCGGCGCCTCACCGAAAGTTACACTCAGGCTATTACCAGCGCTTGCTGCAAAACCGAGCAGCTGCGAGCTAATAAGAGTGGCAATAAAAAATAGTTTAGTAAAGTTCTTCATAAGGGTATAATCGCTTTAGATTCTAAGTCTAATCCGACATTAAAACCAAAGATAGCTTAAAATGCCAGAAGTCTAAATATTATTTTTAAAATATTTAGCGAAAGGTAGTTACGAACAAAACCTTTCACGGTAATCTTAATTCTCAAAAATGATGCCCAATACGAGCAAAAGGTTGCATGCCTTTCTCCGGTGTTAATGATTAATTTTCAGAAGACACTGCACTTATATAATTTTATCTAGCTGCACACATACTTTTAAACAGCACTTCCCTACCAAATTAACACAAGCCACTCCACAGTGGCCAAGGGTAAACACCCGAAGCAAAATTGACTGATTATGCATGTTAGCCTATTTCAATTTTCTAATAACTTGATTGCACTATTTTAAATCTGCTGTTTTTATGCAACCAGCTCCTAAACCTGCCGTTAAGCTAAATATAAAATAATTAATAGATAATAATTTGTATTGTTTTCCTATTAACAGGTAATAACATCAGCCTGACACATTCTTCAGCTTCTTTAGCCCCAGTGCATACTGCACCTGAATGAGTAGTTAAATAAATAATACAAACTGTTTATACCCTGATAAAACTACCCTTGACCAAATAAGCAGGAGCATGCTTTAAATCTCCTGCTTTTTGATCTTAGATAGTGAAACAATAAAAAGTATAAGCAGTTTTTAATAATATATACAAGCCGCTTTTATGAAACCGCATATAATGCTGCTGCTAACCTTTTTGCTTTGCTGGCAGGTTAGCTTAGCGCAGCAAAACACATACAGTGGCAACGGCCAGGTCACCTTTTCCGCCGGAGCACCCCTTGATCTGATTAAGGGAACTTCTACAGAAATAACAGGAAGTATAAATCCGGAAACAGGTAAAGTATACTTTGAGATACCTGTCAAATCTTTTCAGTTTGCAAATTCCTTAATGCAGGAGCGCTTTAACAACAAGTACATGCAAACAGGGAAGCATCCCAAAGCAACATTTATCGGCAAGGTGGCTAGCTTTAGCCAGAACAGCAAAGAGGTAACCGCATACGGCACCCTTACCATACATGGGGTGTCCAGACAGAGGAGTATAAAAGGAACGTTAAAGAAGCAAGGAAACAGCTTTATACTTCAGTCGTTATTTGTTGTGAGCACAAAAGATCATCATATAGAGTCGCCGAAACTTACGGGAGGCTTTATGGCCGAGAACATTAACGTAAACCTGCGCCTGCAGCTTATAAATGAGCAGAAGCCGGTACAGGTCGCAACAGTTTATCCTAAAAAGAAACCTTAAATAACAAAAGCTATCTCCTTAAAACCGAAGTAACGCAGCTCGCCAGCTATATCTACAGCCAGGCGGCCTTCATCATCAACACCCAATATATGCCCGATTACCAGTTGGTTCTGCACTTCAAACATGTGCTTTTCCTGATAGCGGTACAACGCCTGCAAGTACTCATACTTTAACTTCGCCGTTTTGCCGTTTCGCAGCTCCAGATATCTTTTTTCTAACAGTTCCAGTAATCTCTGCGTAACTTGCTCCAGATTCAGTTCAGAACCCAATACTTTTGCCACGGATGTCGCCGTTGTATATCCAAACTGCAACTGGTTGATATTTAAACCAATTCCAGCAATAGAGTGTTGTAGAGTAAGGCTATTTATTGTGTTTTCTATTAGAATCCCGCCAAGTTTTTTATCTTCAAAGTATAAATCGTTAGGCCACTTAACCTGGGCTTTGGCCAGGCCAAGCTCGCGGAGCAAATCTAGCACGCCAAGCGATACAGCAATATTAAGGTAAAACTGGTGCTTGATAGCCAGAAATTTTGGCATGAGTATTACAGAAAGTGTAATGTTTTTATTGGGCTCGGCCTCCCAAGTATTGCCTCGCTGTCCACGACCGGCAGTTTGATGTGCCGTAATTACCGTGCAGCCCTCTGTGGCTTCATTTTTGAGGAGAAGCTGCTGGGCCTCAGAGTTGGTAGAAGGACAAGCCGGCAGAAAATATAGCTGCTGGCCCATAAACAGCGTATTAGGCAACATACTTTAACCCAGAATTTAATACTTTTGTACATCCAAATTTAAGTATAGCAAATGAAAGAAACCAAGGTTGAGGCTAATTCAGACATATTGGCAGAACTAGTCGTGAAGGGAATGCAGGAGAAGAAAGCTTCCGATATTGTCGTAATTAACCTTAAATCACTTAAAAACGCCGTATCAGATTACTTCGTTATAGCATCGGCTGGCTCCGATACACAACTTGACGCTATTGCCACTTCTATTGAAGAAGAGGTGTTCAAGGCTGTTAGACAAAATCCATGGCAAAGTGAAGGCCGCATCAACAAAGAGTGGGTGCTGCTAGATTACGTAGATGTGGTTGCCCACGTCTTCCTGAAAGATAAGCGTGAATTTTATGCATTGGAAGAGCTTTGGGGCGATGCCAGCATAAAACACGTAGAATCTGTCTAATACATTTGGCTTAAACATATGCTTGTAGCCAATGTTTATATACAACTGAAACTAAACATCAATGGCAGAAAATAACAAAAAAGGCAATAACAAAAAGAAAAAGCCGATCATCCCGAATACACCGCCACGCCCTACTATGCAGCTTTGGATGCTGGCCGTACTGATTCTGCTGATCTTCGGACTTACGTACTTAAACAAGAGCAACTCTTCTGTAGAAACTACCCAACCGGAGTTTGAAGAGATGCTGCTAAGCGGTGATGTGCAACGCCTAAACATCGTGAATGGCAAAACTGTAGAGGTATTCCTGAAAGAGGAGGCATTAGAGAATGAGAAGTATAAGCCAGACCTGAACAACCGTGGTGCTTTAACCATGGATCAAGGCCCGCACTATCACTTCCAGGTAATTACTGCAGAGTCTTTCAAGCAAGACCTCGATAAGCTACAGGAAAACTTACCTCGTGAACAGCAGGTAGCGCTAACGCCGGTAGATCGTACTGGCTTTGCTGACTTCTTCCTGCAATGGGGCTTCCTGATACTGCTGGTATTCGGTTTCTGGTTCCTGATGCGCCGTGTAACATCTGGTGGTGCAGGAGGTCAGATCTTCAATATCGGTAAATCTAAAGCCGCTCTTTTTGATGCTGAGAACAAGGTAAAAATCACATTTAAGGATGTGGCTGGCCTTGAGGAGGCAAAAGAAGAGGTGCAGGAGATCGTGGAATTCCTGAAGAACCCAAGCAAGTTTACTATACTTGGTGGTAAGATACCAAAAGGCGCGTTGCTGGTAGGCCCTCCGGGAACTGGTAAAACCTTGCTTGCAAAGGCTGTGGCCGGCGAAGCAGACGTACCTTTCTTCTCACTTTCAGGCTCCGACTTTGTAGAGATGTTTGTGGGTGTGGGTGCAGCACGTGTACGCGACTTGTTTAAGCAAGCGAAGGCAAAAGCCCCTTGTATTATCTTTATTGATGAGATTGATGCGATTGGCCGCCACCGTAGCCGTGGCACAACGCCAGGCGGTAACGATGAACGCGAGAACACACTTAACTCCCTGCTTGTGGAGATGGACGGTTTCGCCACCGACTCAGGTGTAATTATACTTGCAGCCACTAACCGCCCTGATACTTTGGATTCTGCCTTGCTTCGCCCTGGCCGATTCGACCGCCAGATCAGCATTGATAAACCAGATATTAACGGCCGTACAGAAATCTTTAATGTACACCTTGGCCCGTTAACGTTGGCTTCGGATGTAGATGCTAAAAAATTGGCTGCTCAGACACCTGGCTTTGCCGGTGCCGAGATTGCGAACGTATGTAACGAAGCTGCTTTGATAGCTGCACGCCGTAATAAAAAGGCTGTAGATCAGCAAGACTTTAACGACGCTATCGACCGCGTGATTGGTGGTTTGGAGAAGAAGAACAAGATCATTTCTCCGGAAGAGAAGAAGATTGTTGCTTATCACGAAGCTGGCCACGCAATTGCAGGCTGGTTCCTGGAGCACGCCGATCCGTTGGTGAAGGTAAGTATTGTACCGCGTGGTGTAGCCGCCTTAGGTTATGCGCAGTACCTGCCAAAAGAGCAGTTCCTGTATACCACAGAGCAATTGATCGATGAGATGTGCATGGCCCTTGGCGGACGTGCCGCTGAGGAAATTGTGTTTAGCAAGATATCGACAGGCGCCCTGAGTGACCTGGAGCGTATCACTAAAATGGCTTACAGCATTGTAACCATGTATGGTATGAACTCGAAGATCGGTAACGTATCGTTCTACGATTCCAAGCAGTCTGACATGACCTTTAGCAAGCCATACTCTGAAGCAACTGCCGAGACAATTGACGAAGAGGTACGCTCTTTAATAAGCTCAGCTTATGAGCGCACTAAAGCGCTGTTGAATGATAAGCGTCGTGAATTGGAGATAATTGCCCAGGAGCTTCTGGAGAAAGAAATTCTGTTCCAGAGTGACTTGGAGCGTTTGGTTGGCAAGCGTCCGTTTGAGGCCCTGACTACATACCAGGCACACACCGCAGGTACCGACAGAAGCCAGACAAAAAGCGAAGTAGACCAGACACATCCTGTTGAGTTTGGCCATACGGAGCACTCTGAGCAAGAAGAAGGTTCTGTACCGGGCACGCCGCTGGAAAACGACAATACTCCAGCTGAAAGAGATAACATCAACTCCAGAACAGCTTAGTAACTAGCATGTACGAAGCAAAATCAAAAGAAATAGTATTAAGAAGAGTAAGAGAGGCGCTGGCTAAGTCGGCGCCTTTTCTGCCTCCTACCCCCGATTTTACCTCTCCGCTGCACTCACCCATTGCACTAGAGGACTTATCGATAGTATTTGCAGAAAACTTCATTAAAAACGCTGGTGTGTTTATATACTGCGATAGCGAAGAAGCATTTTTTGACCAGCTGTACATTTATAAAAAAGAGCAGAATTTGCAGCATCTGTATGTTTGGGAACCTAATCTGCAGAACGCCCTACACCATGCCGGAATAGAGTTTTCAGCAGACCAGGATAACTTTGTGCGCGATGCCGAAGCCAGCCTTACTACCTGCGAAGCCCTTATTACCCGCACCGGAAGCGTGCTGGTAAGTTCTGCCAATGCAGGTGGCCGCCGCTTGAGCATTTATCCGCCAACGCATATGGTGGTAGCAAAGGGCAGCCAATTAGTGCCTGATATAAAGGACGGCCTGCAGCGCGTACGCGATAAGTATAAAGAGAACTTTCCTTCTATGGTATCGATGGTAAGTGGGCCTAGCCGCACAGCCGATATCGAGAAAACATTGGTAATGGGCGCACACGGCCCTAAACAGCTAGTACTTTTCCTGATTGATGACCTTCCGCATTAACAAGTTAGATTCAGGTAAAAAAGTATACTTTGCCTCTGATTTTCATTTAGGCGTACCCACTGCCGAAGCCAGCCTACAGCGTGAGAAAAAGATCGTAAAATGGCTGGATACGGTTCGAGAAGATGCTGCTGCCATACTTTTGCTGGGCGATATCTTCGACTTCTGGTTTGAGTACAAGCATGCCATACCAAAAGGCTATATCCGGTTGCAGGGTAAACTAGCCGAGATCACAGACGCAGGCATACCAGTATACTTTTTCACGGGGAACCATGATATGTGGATGTTCGATTACTTCCCAAAGGAGCTGAACACACCCATACTTCGCGACCCGATTTCTACAAGTATAAACGGCCATACGTTTTATATTGGCCATGGCGATGGTTTGGGTCCTGGCGATCATACTTACAAGGTACTGAAGCGTGTATTTAACAACAAAGCTTGCCAGTGGCTGTTTGAACGCATCCATCCTAATCTAGGAATAGGAGTTGCCAACATGTGGTCGCGCAGAAGCCGCATCAGCAATATTAAAAAAGACGAGGAGTTTTTAGGAGATGATGAGTGGCTGGTGCAGTACTGTAAAGAAGTAGAAGCTGATAAACACCACGACTTTTATGTATTCGGGCACCGACATTTGCCGCTGGATATACCAATTGCAGAGCAAAGCCGCTACCTGAACCTGGGAGAATGGGTCAATTTTTGTACGTATGGTGTATACGACGGAGAGAACTTTGAACTGAAAACCTTTGAAGGCTAAAAATTACATAGTTATACTTTTGTTGGCGCTGCTAATGGCAGCGGGCACTGCTATTGCCCAAGACACTACCCAGACGCAACCACTAAAGTACAGCCATAGTTTAGCCATTACCTCCCCTACCACCATCTCTAAAGACCGTAACAGCAACATATACTTTCTGGCCCCAGGCGGCAGAAGTATTGTAAGAACAGATTCGCTGGGTAATACTTTAGGCACTTTTTCACCGCCAACACGAGGCCGCATTGCCAGCATCGACGCCTGGAACCCTATGAAAATCCTTCTGTTTTATGAAGACAGGCAAGAACTGCAATTGCTGGATAGGTTTATGCGCCCTATTGGTAACACTACACTACAGGATATAAACTATACAGGAACAGCAAAAGCCGCAGCGCTTGCCTCTGATGACAGCTTCTGGTTATTCGACGAGACCAGCCTTACTCTGAGTAAGCTTAACATGCAGCTGCGGAAAGTAACCATAGAAACACCCCTGAATCTGATTTTGGACAAAGAACGCTTTAACGTAAGGCAACTACGCGAGTATCAGAATATGGTATACTTACTAGATGCTAACGGTATATTCGTTTTTGATAACCTAGGCAATTACAAGCGTAAACTGCCAGTTACAGGAGTAACATACATAAACTTTCTGGGCAACGAGTTATACTTTGTACAGGACGGGGTACTGCATTTTGTAAACCTTTATACTTCGGAAAGGCGAACAGTAAGACTTCCTAAACCTTATACAACTGGTATAGTAAGCGTCACCCGCTTATACTTGTTCCTGCCTAGGCAGCTGGACTTCTATGCCTGGTAGTATTCTTACTTTGTTTCTGTAAATACCTTCAGCCCCACTACTCCGATAACAATTAGTAATATACAGAATATACGAATGGCATCGCGTGGCTCGTTTAAGAACACGATGCCAAGTATAGCTGTACCCGCTGCTCCAATACCCGTCCAGATGGCATAGGCTGTACCGAGCGGTAAATGCTTCATAGCCTGGGAAAGCAGCACAAAGCTCAGGATCATCACGATTACGGTTACTACACTTACCCAAAACTTTGTAAAGCCTTCGCTATACTTTAGCCCAAAGGCCCATCCAATTTCGCAAATACCGGCTAGTATCAGGTAAAACCACGCAGTGTTCATGTTCATTATCTTTAATTTGATGACAAAGATACTTATTTAGTTCTTTCCTGCTCAAGTCGTTATACTGTTGCTATTAGCTTTGCTTTACTCTTTGCGGTTTATCATTTTCACAAGTTCTTCCCGTAGTCTCTTACCATTTCTGTGATTACCTTACTTACATTCATGGTTGTAAGCCATATAGTTGCACGTACTCTACAACTGGAAGGTATAAAAAGCTGGGACCTACACTTATACCCGCGATGGTAGTCAAATTTGTGTGTCGGCTTGATACTGGCATTTATATTTATCGGACTTTCTGCTTATACTTTGGCATACCTTAGATACTGGCCGGAATTTACCTCTTTCTGCATATATGCATGTTGCTATATGCTAGTTACCATACTAAGTATAAACAGAGGGAAACCCCAAAATCATTACTTTAACTTAAACTGGCATCTGCATTTCGTATTGCACCAGTAATCTTTTAAAATAGCGGTTTTCCAGGTAAGAGATTATCTGTGTTGCTGTAGCATCAACGTTTATGCACAGTAGCGTGGGTGCCTGAGTTAACATTGCCGCTTCTCGTAGCAGGGCTGTTCCAATGCCGTTGCCCCTGCTGCCTTTTGCTACAGCGAGTTGCGCAATGGCTCCGTTTTTGGGATAAACAACTATAAAGCCTGTAACAATTTTGTTCTGATCCTTGGCCTCCAATAGGATGTTTTCATCCTTACTTCTTCTTACAGCTTGTGAACAGTTTTGCCAGCTTGGCTTTATATCCTGAAAGCTTTGATACAATTGCCAATTCGGTTTAACTGCTTTTGAAATACTAATATTTTGAGGACGATCGACAGGAAAAATTAGATCTTCTTTTTTTACACGAAAGCTGTAGAGGGTGCGGGTAACTTGCATGCCTATATTCCTATAGCTTTTAAGTGCAGGCTCATTCTCCTGTATTACCTCTAATAGGCAGCACTCAATGCCACTTTCCCGCAACTTTGGCAATAGGAAAGTATAAAGCTGCTGCGTCAGTTGGTGGCCTCTATACTCTGGAAGTACGCCTGTTCCGGCATTGTAAGCCGTTGGTTTCCCTTGCCACTCCCCGAGCCCAGTAAGTATAAATCCTATTATCTGCCCTTTGTTGTAAGCAGCCACACAGAAGCTTGGCTCTATGCCCTCCCGTTTTATTTTAGCTTTAAATTGTACTGCATCTAATTGTATTGGCACAATATAGTCTGCGAAAGCTTTTAAGAAAGCATGGTGCAGTGTGGGCATTTCCTGTGCTGCCAGAAAAGAGAATGTAAAATCTGTCATAGGCAAATATTAGACTCCTTCTACGGCGAATGGCTTATACGAGCATATTATCTCTACACATAGGAAGATAGGCTTCATAAAGAATCAAAACTAGTTAAGGGTTAAGTCGTTAGTAACTTTATCTAAAAGCCTTGAAAAGGGCAATGCAACTTTATAAATCAAACTTGTACTATGAAAGCACTTGTATTTCACAAAATTAACGACGTAAGCGTAGAAACCGTTGACGATCCTAAAATAGAGGAAAGTCGTGATGCTATTATACGTGTTACCTCTACAGCTATTTGCGGCTCCGATCTACACATACTTGACGGCTTTGTACCCCAGATGAAGGATATGGTTCTGGGACACGAATTTATGGGCATAGTAGAAGAAGTAGGCCCTGGCGTAACAAACTTGAAACGAGGCGACCGTGTAGTAGTGCCTTTCCCGATAGCGTGCGGCACCTGCTACTTTTGTAATCACCAGTGGCCTACACAATGCGAAAACTCCAACCCTATGTATGGTCCAGATGGCGGTTTTATGTCAGAGAAAGGCGCTGCTCTTTTTGGCTATACTGATCTTTATGGCGGCTACAACGGTGGCCAGGCAGAGTATGTAAGAGTACCCTATGCTGATTATGGTCCGCGTAAAGTACCTGATGGACTTACCGATGAGCAAGTGCTTTTCTTAACCGACATTTTTCCGACGGGTTGGGCAGCAGCTGATTGGGGCAGAATAAAAGGCGGCGAAACCGTAGCCATTTTTGGTGCAGGCCCTGTAGGTATCATGGCTGCCAAATCGGCTTGGTTGATGGGGGCTGGCAGAGTAATAAATGTAGATGTGCAACAGTACCGCCTGGATATGGCTAAAAAGGCTGCCAACTCCGAAACCATACTTTGGCAGGACCAGGACCAGGTAGTAGAAATAATTCGAAGTATGACCGAGGGCCGTGGTGCTGATGTGTGTATAGATGCCGTGGGAATGGAAGCAGATCGCAGCTTCCTGGACAAAGCTAAAGCGGTTATCAACATAGAAAAAGGCACGCCAAAGGTGCTGGAAACCTGTTTAAGAGCAGTGCGTCGGGCGGGCATTGTAAGTGTGGTAGGCGTTTATGGCTCCTCTTTTGACAACTTTCCAATTTACCGTTGGTTTGATAAAGGCGTTACATTAATGGGTACGCAGGCACCAGTACAAGTATACATTGATCACCTTATGAGCCTGGTGCAAGAAGGCAAGGTAAAACTTGATGATATCATTACGCACACACTTCCACTAGACCAGGCAGTTCATGGTTATGAGATATTTAAAAAGAAAGAGGACAATTGTGTGAAGGTTGTTCTAAAGCCTTAACTAAGTTATAGTTTACAACTTAAAAGGGAGGCAAAGGCCTCCTTTTTAAGTTAAAGAAAGTCTTTTGCTAAAGTATAAAAAACCAACGCTTGCACCAGCACCTACAGCAATTGTAAGTATGGCCTTATTTATCGGCTCAATATCTTTTAATAAGAAAACAGCTCCCAAGGCTAGCAATGTAATTCCCAGCCACACCCATGGGTAATAATTTAGTTCAGCTACCTGCTTATACTCCTTTAAAGTATAACCCGAATACCCCATATACATCAAAGAAATAAATGTGGTAACAGCTGCCGCTTCAACTCCAAAATAAGGTATAAAAATCAGGTTGAGGATGATGTTGCCTGCACCGGCCACTGCCGATATTTTCCAGAGCGCTTTCGTTTTTTCACGGTAGGTTAACAGGTTAACCACTCCTAAGTAGATCGGCTTATAATTGTACCCCATCATAATGATAATTGCCAGCGGGTAGGCCTGTTGCAGCTCTCTGTTCTTGATCAGAAGTATAAAAAGCTCCTTTAGCCAAAGGCAAAGTATAAATGTTGCCACCAAAAAAAGTACCTGCATGCCAAATGTTAAACGTCTGGCTTGTTTAGCTGCATTTATATCTGATGCAGATTTAGTAAGATACTGCAGGTAAAAAGGAGAGGCTGCCTGTACCACCGAATTAGAGGCGGCGGCAAAGTATAAACCAAAACTGGAAGCTATGTTATATAAGCCAATACGTGGTAAGGGTACTTTTAATAAATCCAGTATAAGCCTGTCAGAAGTATCAAGCAAAAAGAATGAGAAATAGTGCGGAATAATCGGCAGCGATACTTTAAGTGACTGCCTGATGCGCTTCCATTTGAAATTAAAGATAGGCCACATTCCTTCTTTAAAGTATAAAGGGTAACTGTAAAGTATAAAACCTGTTAAACTACCTGCGGCATTAGCATAAAACCACCCCATAAAGCCAAGCTTCAGGTGAGCAATTGTGTAAATGTTTAGCCCTACAGTAACAGCACCAACCATAAAAGAGCGAATAGCAACCGGTACTGGCCTCTGAGATAACTGGAACAGGATTATAGCCTGAAACTCTGTGACGGCAAACAGCACTACAGGTAACACATTAAGCGCCAGCAATTGCCAACGTTTGTCAGCAGCCTCGGCAGGAATAGCCCACCACAGTATAGCACTCAGCAATACTCCGTACAGTAGCGCCCAGCCAGATAAAAAACCATGCAACTGCCGCCAAACCCACTTGTAGTGCAGCGGGTGCTTTGCGTAACTGTTTACCATAACCACCGATAGCCCCAGCGAGAACAACGCACTTAGCGCAACAACATAAGCAGTAATTACGCCGGCAACGCCATAATCTAATGCGGTTAGGTAAGGGGTAATAATTGGCAACGAAAGTATACCAACAAGCCTTGGCACCTGCGCTGCAAACCCATAAATAGCCGCATGTGAGAGTAATTTTCGAAGCATTGCCTAAAATTATACTTTAATTCGCTGCCTTTTTACACAGCTGCTTATTTTTCGTATTTTACAGTCACGGCTAAGCTAGATGCAGCAGTTTGAAATCAATTTAGACTGGCTACTGTTGGCTTATGTTGTACTTTTAGGAGGAGCAAAAGCAAAAGCCTAAAATTTTAGTATATTTGTTAATTAACTCAATCAGAAAACAAGAATAGCCTGGCTATTATAAGGAGATATATAAAGTGGGATGTAGTTCATGTTCTAGTGGCGGATGCGGCACCAAACCCGGTGGCTGCAAAAGCAACGGCGGCTGTAGCACGGGTGGCTGCAACCGTTTAAACGTGTTCGACTGGCTCAGCGACATGGATTTACCCGTGTCGTTTGAGGAGTTCGACATCGTTGAGATAAGATTTAAAGGAGGTCGCAAAGACTTCTATCGCAATACTAACAGATTGGACCTTACAACCGGCGACGCCGTGGTTGTGGATGTACCTAACGGACATCACATTGGCTTTGTATCATTAAAAGGTGAGCTGGTTCGCCTGCAGATGATGAAGAAAAAGGTAGACAACAACGAAGAAATTCGCAGTATTTACCGCATCGCCAATGAAAAAGACATGGAAAAGTTTAATGAGGTAAGAGACCTTGAAGGAACTACCATGTACCGCAGCCGTGAGATAATCCAGCAACTGGGGCTTAAAATGAAGCTCTCGGATGTAGAGTACCAAGCTGATAAGAGCAAGGCCACTTTCTATTACTCAGCCGATGACCGCGTAGATTTCCGTGACCTGATCAGGAAACTGGCAGAAGAATTTAAGATACGGATTGAGATGCGCCAGATAAGCCTGCGCCATGAGGCCGGCCGCCTGGGTGGCATTGGTTCCTGCGGGCGTGAGCTTTGCTGCTCAACCTGGCTCACCGATTTTAAAAGTGTATCTACCACAGCGGCACGTTACCAAAACCTTTCACTAAACCCTAGCAAGCTTTCGGGCCAGTGCGGCAGACTTAAGTGCTGTCTTAACTATGAGCTTGAGACTTACATGGATGCCCTGAAGGATATCCCAACAGTAAATCGCCCACTGCAAACGCAGCAAGGCGATGCCATACTTCAGAAGACGGATATCTTTAAGCGCATGATGTGGTTTGGCTATAAAGGCGATAACAATTGGTACCCGGTGCCGGTAGAGCGCGTGCAGGAAATACAGGAGCTAAATGCCAAAGGTGTTGCTGTAGAAACGCTGCTGCTGGAGCCTAAGGAAGAACCAAAGCAGAATGAGTTTGTAGCGCAGGTAGAAGGTAGCCTGGAGCGCCTGGATGATAAGTTTAAGAGCAAAAAGAAGAAAAAGAAGAAAAAGAAGAAGCCTGCTGGCACACAGCCTGAACAAGCATCAACAGAAGCTCTTAAACAACCAAAAGAAGGTCCTGAAAAGAAGCAGGAGCAACAAACTAGTGGCGAAAGAGGCGACCAGGAACAGAGGCCGCGCAAGCAAAAGCCATTTAAGAATAAAAACAAAAACCGTGAGGACCGCGATAACCGCGAACCTCTTGGCGAGGGCAAAGAACCGAGAGAGGCTAAAGCACCACGCCAGCAGCGTGAACCTAGAGAAGCCCGCGGACCACGTGAGCCACGAGAAGGCAGGGAGCCAAGAGAACGCAGAGAGAACAGACCTCCAAGTCCACCTAAGGCTGAAGGTCAGACCGGTAGTGCACCAACAGCTGGCGAGGAGAGAGGTTCAGAACAAAAGCCTAAAAAACGCAGAAAGCCATTCAAAGGCAAAAAACCTGATCAGGAATCTAAACCACCGCGTACAGATGTATAAAATCTTGGTAATGTGGGCTGGAGCGTTGCTGCTGTTGTTAAGCAGCTGCGACCCGGCCCGCATCTATGAGCAGAATGTAGAGTTACCTGATGGTAATTGGCAAATTGATAACGCTCCTGTATTTGAATTTGAGATACAGGATACGACCAAAGTATACAATGTGTACATTAATGTGCGCTACAACCTGGAATATGATTATTACAACCTATACCTTCGTCACCAACTAGTAGGCCCGGATGGTAAAGAATTATCATTTAAACTGCACGAGTTGTTGCTAATGGATTCTAAAACAGGTAAACCTTTGGGGCAAGGATCTAGCAATACTTTTGATTTGCAAGCTCTTGCATTAAATAACGTAAGATTTAGTAAAGCAGGAAAGCATAAGTTAAAATTAACACAGTATATGCGCCGCGATCCGCTTCCTTATATAATAGCAGTTGGTGTTAGAGTTGCTGAGAACCAGGCAGAATAACTAAGTTATTAAATGTATATAGAAGCCCTGTGCAGAATTTCCTGTGCAGGGCTTTTGCATTTATTCCTGTCTTGCGTACATAAAGTAGAGTACAAAGTTTGCGTAGGTTGTAAAGTAACAAAACCTATGTAGCATAAGTATTCAGGAACACAACTTTTCATGCACATGCATATATCAGAATGAAACTCACTCTTATTATACTTGGCTTTGTTTTTACTATTTTCTCATTTCTCCCATTTATCAAGTCTCCTCTTTGGTGGATAAGGGTTTTAGACTTCCCGCGCCTGCACGTTGCCATAATTCTTACTGCCGTTCTTATTGCTTATATCTCGATGTATGGCTTTGGGGAGACATCTGAGAAAGTAATGCTTTTAACTTGGGTCATTGCTATCTTAAATGAGGTAAGATACATTTTCCGGTTTACCCCTGTGGCTAAGGTTGAGGCATTAAGAAGCGAACAGAAGAACCCTGCAAATGCTTTTACCATCATGATCTCTAATGTGCGGATGGTAAATAAAAAGCATCAGCAGTTTAAAAAACTTGTGTTGCGCGAAAACCCTGACATGCTGATTATGAACGAGCCCAATGAAGCATGGCACGAAAGTGTTAGAAAAGAGTTTGATGCACTGTTTCCATACTCTATCAAAAAGCCTCTGGAAAATACATACGGCATGCTGTTTTGGAGTAAGCTAAAATTGCATAACAGTGAAATCAGGTTTCTGGTTGAGGAGGAGATACCGTCTTTTTACACTGTAGTTGAGTTGCCAACCGGTAAGAAGTTTGACCTATTTACAGTACACCCGCAACCGCCCCGCCTGATGCGTAACACAGAAACACGTGAGGCAGAACTTTTAATTGTAGCCAAACAGGCAAAAGCCACTAAGTATCCAAGTATTGTAGCCGGCGACCTGAACGATGTTGCCTGGTCTAGCACTACAAAGCTGTTTAAAAAAATTAGCAACATGCTCGACCCTCGAGTTGGCCGAGGCTTTTACAATACTTACAATGCACTTATACCGTTCTTTCGCTACCCCCTCGACCACGTTTTCTATAACCCAGAGTTCAGGCTGCTCAGTTTAAGAAGGCTTGATAAGTTTGGCTCTGACCATTTTCCGATTGCTATCAGCTTAAACTATGAGCCTATTACTGAAGAAGAGCAGGAACCTCCAAAAGCAGACCTGGAGGAGAAAGAAGAAGCACAGGAGTTGATACAGGAAGGTATTGAAAAAGGTGAGGAGCTAAATCAGGAAAAGAAGGAAAACGGGGAGCTAAGGCAATAAAAAAAAACCGCTCAGCAACTGAGCGGGTTAAAATAGATGAATGATGCCTTTCGGCGAGATATAGTTACAACTTAGATTCTCTCTACGTTGATTGCATTCAATCCTTTTTTGCCATCTTTAACTTCAAAAGAAACGTGATCGTTCTCGCGAATCTCATGTACCAAACCACTCTGGTGCACGAAAATGTCTTGGTTAGTGTCATCGGCTACAATGAAACCGAAACCTTTTGATACGTTAAAGAATTTTACTTTACCTGTCTTCATTACAAAATTAATTTATTAATAAAGCAAAGATACATATTCCTTTTAATTTTACTAGCAACGCTAAAAAAATATTAAAAAGAACATCGTCAGCTACTTACAGAAGTATTAGCCTGAGCAGCGGCTTGCTTGGCAGCGCTTCTGAGTAAAGGCTTTGATACATTATTCCTGTCTCTTAGTATTCTATTAATTCTCTACAAGTATACTCCTATACCAAAATAACCAACTATCGTGGGGTTCGTATAGCTAAAACGTTCTGTTACATCAAAAAAACTACATTATTACAACACTTTTGTACTGATGTAGCCTGTAACAGAATCCACATCTGCCGCCCCTGTGGCTTAAATGTGTGGGGCACGCAACAAACTTAACTTTTAATAATAAACAAGGAGATCAGAACTATGAAAGACACTGAGAAAAACCAAAGCTCGAACCAATCCTCTAACCAATCGAGCGGATCATCCAGTACACCATCATCATCTTCATCATCTACAACATCAATGGGTAGCGGCACTAGCAGCGGCTTAACTTCAGGCTCAGGCTCTACAGGTAGCTCAAGCTCAAAAAGCAACAAATCTGCGTCAGGCTCTACGTCAAAGTCTTCTACCACAAAAGCGAGCTCTTCTAAAGCTGCAAGTGGTAAGTCTACGGGCTCAACTTCCGGCAAATCATCTGGTTCAACATCTGGTAAGTCATCAGGTAAAACTTCTGGTTCAAGCGGATCATCTCAGCAAAGCGGCAGCTCCGACACTGGCAGCTACGGCTCTATGAGCAGCGGCTCGCAGCAGGATTATCAAGGCTCTAACCAAGGCAACTATGGTAGCCAGAACTACGGTGACCAAGGTGGCTATGGCAGCCAGGGAGGTTATGGTTACGGATCGCAGCATAGTAACTATGGTGGCCAGAGCGGCTATGGGTATCAGGGCGATTACGGCTCTTCTTCTCAAGGAGGCGGCATGAACCGAGGCCAGAGCATGCAAGGCGGCTACGGAAGTGGCAGCCAGGGTATGAGTGGCAGTGGTTACGGTTCATCTTCTCAAGAAAACCAAGGTGGCTCATGGGGCTCTCAGGGTGGCTATAACTATGGCAACCAGGGCGGCATGGAAGGCGACCGTGTAAGATATCAGGATCAGGACTATGGTGCTTCCAGAGGAGGCATGCAAGGTGGCCTTCAGGATCGCGAAGGCGATAATATTGGTGGCCAAAGTTATGGTGGCTCTCAGGGCGCATTTGGTATGCAGGGCAACTCTTCGTCACAGGGAGGCTACGGCAGCTACGATAGCGGCAGAGGCGGTTATGAGCAAGGTGGTGGCTATACAAGCCAGGGCCAGGGATCACATCGCTATGGTTCAGGCCAGGGCGGGCACAGTGGCTCAGGTTCATCAAGTCAGGGTGGCTACGGCTCTTCAGGCCAAAGTGGCTATGGCACTATGAATGATCAAGGCGGCATGGGCAGCTTCGGGCAGCGTGGCGGCAGTGGTTCTTCTTCTCAAAGCTTCGGCGGACAGGGTGGCTATGGTTCATCTTCACAAGGGGGATACAGCTCTAATATGGGTGGTAACCAAGGTATGTCAGGTAGCAGCTATGGGCAGAGCGATTTTGGCTCTTCTAGAGGCGGCAGCCAAGGCTATCAGCAAAACTACGGCCAGGGCGACTATGGCCAGCGTGGCGGAATGGGCTCAAGTGGCTATGGTAGTGGCAGCGGCTATGGCGGATCTTCTAACTACGGTGGTGGCAGCGGCCAGCAGGGCTACGGCTCCAGCATGACGGGTTCTGGATCATCCAGAACAGGTATGCAGGGTGGTTACGGCGACAGAGATCGCTATGGTTCTATGGGCTATGGTTCATCTAGAGGCATGAGCGAGTATGACCGTGATGACCGTGGCTCATCGAGAGGATACGATTCACAAAGCTCTATGCAGGGTGGCTATGGCAGCCAGGGCGGTTACGGCTCAAGAGGAGGTTCTTACAATGATGAGTACCGCTCGAGCAGATACGGCTCTCAGGGTAGCGACTATGGCAACCAAGGCAGTTATGGCGGTGGCTATAGCAGCGGAATGGGCAGCTCTAGTAACCGCGACAGAGGCGGGTACGGCGACAGCAACTATAGCCGTGGTATGAGTGGTGGCTACGGTTACGGCTCAGGCAGCGGATCAAGCGACCGCGATAGAGGTGGTTATGGCCAAAGCGGCTACAGAGAAGGCGGTTATGGCCAGGGTGGCCGTGGCGGCGACCAAAGCCGTTATGGTTCTATGGATAGCAGCACCTCGTACTACAGTGATAACCGTGGCTCTAGCTCGCGTGAAAACTACAGAGGTTATAGCGGCGGCGATTACGGCTCATCATCTGACTCTGACAGAAACAGAGATAACTATGAAAGCCGCAGAAGCGATCGTTACCGCAACCTAGACAGAGATTAATTATACACTATAATAAGTTGTATTAATAAAAAAGCCACTCCAATATTGGGGTGGCTTTTATGCTTTACAGGATGAACTGCAAAGCAGCTATTCTTTCTGGATTTACAGCTGTACTGCTGTTACACAAAACACTCCTTGTAGTCCTGCACGAACTGCCTGAACGAGTGAGGCTTCCGGTCTATAACGGCCTGCACAGAATCAAAAACCTGGTTAGAATGCCCTGCCTTGTATACATTGTACAATTCCATCAGAGCATCAGCCATCCAGTCAGGAGTGCCGTGCTCCGTCATATTTTTACGTGCAGCGTCTCCAGGCACATCTACAAACTCTACTTGCTTGCCGGTTACTTCACTTAATATTTGAGCAGCCTCGTCATTTGAGATCGCTTCCGGTCCTGTTAGTTCATACACCTGTCCCTCATGGCCTTGTGTTATTAGTGCCTCTACTCCTACTGCAGCTATGTCACGCACATCAATATAACCTACTTTACCATCGCCGGTAGGCATGTATAGTTTACCCTCGTGTTTTATAGAATCAGCATTGTAATTCACAAAGTTCTGCATAAAAGAAGATGGCCTTAGAAAAGTATAAGCAATACCGCTGTCTTCAATATACTTTTCGATTTCGCGGTGCCAGCGGCCCAACTGTATGGTAGGCTCAGCATCTGCCCCCATTGCAGATAATTTTACGATGTGTTTAACTCCTGCTTTTTTGGCCTCATCAATTAAAGTTTTAGCCATGTCCACCTGGTCTTTTGCCATTGGGGTTATCAGAAAAAGTTTATCTACATGTGTAAATGCTGCATGTAGCGAATCCTGATCCTCAAAATCCATCTCCACTATCTCCACTCCAGGCAAGCGTTTCAAGTTTTCTCCTTTTATGATAGAATGTACCCCGGCACGAACTCTGATATCACCATCATACATAGAAAGCTGCTTGACCACCTCACGCCCAACAGTGCCGGTAGCGCCTGTTACTAATATTGTTAAATGCATAGTTTTACTCTGTTTTAGGATGTATACTTTTAGTACGGCTTTTTGGTACTCTTGATAGCAAAGTATTAGCTATAGGCACTAAAAAGGGCTAAAATTGCACGATTGTTTAGCGTGGTATCAGCCTTACCTTAAACAGTTTTCCGGCCTCGTTTGTTAGCAGCAGCTCGTGTTGCGAAGTATAAAGTATAGCTTCGGCCTGGCCGGTTCTGGCAATTGGTATGCAGTAATGTTTGCCGCTAAGGTTTATACTTCTGTTCTGCACCTCAAACAAGTATAACTTACCATAACCAAGTATGGCAAACTGATCTCCGGCAGGCGATAGTGCCGCAGCCGTAGTCATGGCTTGTACTGGCAGCTGCTCCTGCATGGTAGCTTTATAGGTACCAGGTGTGGCAGGCAAAGTATAAAGTTTCAGTTTTTTGTGCTTGCCCCGGCTCTTGGTAAAAAGGTACAGCGAATCCTCGTAGTAAAAAAAAGCCTCTAGGTCAAAGTGAAAGTCATCTTCTGCCGGCGGAAAAGCATCCTGATCTTCAAACGAAAAGTTTATAGAGCCGGCTAAAGTATAACCTTCCCTTCTGATCTTGTAGATGCGCAGGTCCTTACGCTGGTTTGCGTTGTTGCCGAAGTCGCCGATGTACAGGTGCTCCTCGTCCTCTGCCAGATCCTCCCAATCGGTGTTCTGTAGTTGCGGCAGCGGGATAGAATCCAGTAACTCACCTGTTCTGGCGATGTTATAAAGTATGGCAGGGTTACCGCTGTCAGGGTGTGTCCAGAGGGTGCTGTCGGGGCCGTGGGCTAGTCCAGAACTTTCCTGCACCCGCTCATCTACTCTGCCTATTCGTTCTAGTTTATACTTGAAGTCAGGTTTTTCGAAGCCACCATTTCTACGATCTGAGGTGCAGCCGCAGAGGCTGGTTTGCAGGTAAATGTATAAGGTGAAGAGTTTGATGAGCAAAACCTAGGGAGTTTAGGGGTTAAAGAGTTAGAGGGTTTGGGAGTTAGAAAGTTGTTTCAAATTACGGTACGTAAAGTTTATAATCAAGCTGCCATTTAGATTGCAATATGATTTCTGTTCCACTGTTTGGCTTACTAAATATACAGCATATTTCTAACCCTCTAACTTTCTAACTCCCAAACCCTCTAACTCCCTAACTATTTCAGGATTCTCCCAAAACTGCCTGCTGTATACCTTAACGTATGGCCAATGGCGCTGCTTTAACAGTTGCGGCACATCGGCATGCAGGTGCCGCACCGCGTGGTGGCTGTAGTATAGATCATCATCAGTAAGCACTACGGCTTTGTAGTTGTTGTTTTCAACCAGGGTTAAGTCAGCAAATGGAACCTCAGGTTGCAGGTGCGGCAGTTGCGTAGCCAGACGCTCTTTTAGCAGCGGTACATGCGTTGGCATATGCTCTTTTTTAGGCTGATACTCGAAATAGCGCCGGCTTACCTGCTGCGCGTAGTGCAGATAATCTTTTAACAATTTTGGCCCCGGATGCAGCGCGCCTTCTACCTGTAACTGCTCTGCCCTGATACTGCTAACGACCAATACTTGCTGCCGCGCACGGGTAATAGCTACATTCAATCGGTTTTCGCCACCTGCCTGGTTCAAGCTACCGAACTGCATACTTAGCTTGCCCTTTACATCCGGCGCATACCCCACCGAAAGTATGATCACCTCCTTTTCGTCGCCTTGTATGTTCTCGATGTTTTTTACCAAAACCGAAGCTGGTATAGGTATACTTTGCTGTATGGCTTTCTCCTCCAGCAGGTCCTGTACCAGCATTTGTTGGTTATAGTTGAAGGTGATCACGCCTATCTCCTCCTGCCCAGCCTTTAGCAACTCCAGCACCAACTCCACTACTTTTTCAGCCTCCGGCAGGTTCTGGTTATCCTGCCATAGCCCGTGCACTTTTATAAACTGTATGGCCGGCTGCCTGTCGTTCAGGTCGTGCAGCTCCGGGATCAGCTCCAGTTTATGGCGGTAGAAGTAGCGGTTCGAGAACTCTATTAACTCAGGGTAGCGGCTACGGTAGTGCTGTGTGAGCATGGTCTGTGGCAAGTATAAACCGCACAACTGTAACAAGGATTCTGCGGATAACTCTTCTACTTCCTCATCATCGGATGCGCTCCAGCGGGCACGGTACAGGTCAGATGGTTTTAGCTGTTGTTGGTCGCCGGCCACTACTACTTGTTTGCCACGCAACATGGCTGGTATCCCTGTTTCAGCATAGCACTGCGAGGCCTCGTCAAAAATCACCAGGTCAAAGCAAGACTTCAGCGGAAACACCGCCGACACCGTTTCCTGCGAAGCGAGCCAGCAGGGCATCAAATCCAGAATCTCAGCAGAGAACAAAGAGAACAACTTTCGTAATGGGTACAGACTGCGCTTTTTGCTTACCTGCGCGTGCAGTCTGCGGTATGTAACAGGGTTGCCAAGTCTGTTAAGTTCGATGTTCTTGTAAGTCTGCTCCCGCAACCTTGATAATACAATCTCCTGGCTCAGCTGCTGCTTTTCCTGCAACAGCCGCTGTAGGTCTTCTTCCAGCTTAGTAAGGCCGCCGTTGCTAGGCAAACGCAGCTCTGGATTTTGGCTTTCGAGGTGGTGCAGCCAGGTTAAGTACAAGCTGTTCAAAAACAGCTTCTCCCCTTCTTCGCCGGACTTTATACTTTCTGCCAAAAGTAATGCCGCTACTTCGCGCTGTGGCTGTGTTAGCTCCTCCTTCAGCGCATCAAAGGCTACCAGTTCTTCAAAGTATAAAGGCAGGGCTTGCAGTAATTCTGCCGCAAAACTTTCCTCATGCAACAGCCGCTCCACCTGTTGCTCCGTTAGCCATTGCAGCCAGTTTTGCTGTGTCTCGTCCAGCTGTAGTATATTTTGTTTCAGTTCCTGCAGATGTTTGGGCAGGTTTACTTCTGTCAGCAGCTTTTCGTGCAGTATTTTGTTGTGGTGCAGTTTTGTAAGTTGCTGATGTGCCTCCAGGGCCTGCTCTACTACTTCCAGCTTTTGCAGCACAGGCGTTGGGTTTTCTTTTATATGTAAGCTATACTTTATTCTTCCGTTGATGGCCTGTATCAGCGTATCGGCCTGCTGCCTTAGCGCCAGCCTGCGTTGCAACTCACCAACACCTGCTGCAGCTAGCTCGAGTTTATACTTTGCCAGCGCCTGCTTTAGTATGTTTTTCTCTTTAGAGAACTGCCAGCTTATACGTTTAAGCAGATTGCCCTGCTGCTCCTCATACTTGGCAATGGCCGCCTTCACATCCGCCAAATCAGCAGCAGGAATGGCAGCATCCGGAGCCGGACAAACCAGGTATAAACTCTTCAGCTCCTGCACCTGCAGCGCCAGTTCTTTTATACTTACAGACTTTTGCAGCAGCGAATTCACCACCTCATGCACACCCTCCTGCAAGAGCAGTTGGTGCACCTGGTTTATACTTTCGATGATGCTTACCGGCAGCGCGTTCAGCTCCAGCTCAAAGCCACTTTGTCCTTTTATGCTTTGCTGCAGCGCACCGTATTCTTCCTGCACCGATTTTATGGCTTGCTCCAGTTGTTGCCGTTGTGGCCATCCGTAGCCTTTCATACTTTGGCGGTCGCGCCACATAAAGTCGGGTGCCTCAAACTGAATGGCCTGCTCCAGGTACTGCTTCAAGCGTGGCAGAAAAGTAGCAACGGTATCTGCCGTAAAATTTTTGTAAAGCCTCTCCAGCTTAATGTGCGGCTGCTGCAAACTACTGAGCAAGTATAACTCTTTAGCTGACCAGCCGCAGCCGCTGGTATCAAACAGAGCCTTCTTAAAATTTTCGAGCTGTTCTATACTTTTGTTTATGCCCCGACTGGCTTCCAAAAATGCTCTGTCGGTGTAGATGCTGTTGAGCGCTAGGTTCTGCTTTTTATACTCGTCGAGTTGCTCTACCTGGTGCAGTAGCTGGTTAAAAATGGCTTTGCGGTCGGTGTTGATGTCGTGCACCAGGCCAGCAAAAGTGCTTAAGCCCTGCTGAGACAAACGCTGGTGCACCACATCCAGGGCGGCTCTTTTCTGGCTCACCACCAGTACTTTTTTACCCCGAGCCGTAAAATCCGACACCAGGTTACAGATCAGCTGCGACTTACCTGTGCCCGGCGGCCCCTGCACCACCAGCGATTTGCCCTGCTTTACCGCCTGCAGCGCCGCCTCCTGCGATGCATCCATGTCAAAAGCGGTGAAGGTTTGTTGGGCCGGTGCCTGTGCATTTATACTTTCGAAAGGTGTGGCAAACAGATCCTCCATCTGCTCCAGGTCCTCGCGCTCCAGCAAAGCATCGTAATCGTTGAGTAAGTAAGAACCGGCCTGCGGGAAAATACCGATCACCGCCTCCGGCTCCAGGTGCAGTTGCCCGTCTTTCAGGTGGGTTTCGTACTCGGCTTTTTTATAGTCCCGGAATGGTTTGAGTTTATCGGCAAAAAAGGTGCTACCTGCGTTAATGGCCAGCTGGCTCTCCTTTAGCAGTTCGTATACTTTGGTGCGAAACTCCAGCGGGTGCTGCGGTAGTGTGCTCAGGTCCAGCTCGGTAAGTTCTTCGGCAAGCGGTGTGCCCATGTAGTGCGCGTAGGCCAGCAAAAAGCTCTGGTTAAACTGTGGCTGCTGTGCTGTGTCGGGCACCAGCTCCCACTCCTGCGCCGCATTAATTTGTAAAGCCACCGGAAAGAACAGTAAAGGACAACGCACCGGCGTACCATCCGAGAACTTGCCATGCACAAAGGGCCAGCCCAAGTATAGCTCCCGGCTGCCACGCTCTTCAAAGATCATTTCAGCCTTACGCTTAATATAGCGAAGTTTGCGGCTGGCGTGTGTTACCGGGGCGTAGCGGCTGTCTGCGTAAGGACTGAGGCCGATCTTCTTTTTCCCGCTCAGCAGCTTGTTCAGCACCTCAAAGGCAGGCTCACCGTTCACAAAGTCAAGCGCCTCTACATCTACGTGCAGCTCCTGGTACAGGCGCAACAGCAGCAGGGCACGGTTTCCGGTGCCCAGGTTTAAGAGTCTGCGTCGGTAATTTTTGAGGATGTTTTTCATGGTGCCTGTCCCGTAAACGAAGAAATGCCTACAGTAGTCTTTGCCAGAAGCAAGTTAGCAGGAAAAGGAGTGACTTGATAGCAGATTTAGAGAAGTGATGGTTATATTGAGTAAGATTTAGCCATTGCCATACTTTAACCGCTCCGCTGCATGCTGAAAGTACACGTTCTGAGACTTGAAAGCGACATCCTGCAGGTATAGTTTATTATCATCTAAAGATTAGGATACATAAGGAACTGTTCGGAGCTTAAAATTGAATACATACTTTTTGAGAAACAGGGAATTCCGGAGGCGGAAGTATAGGTGCTGTGATGTACTTTTGCAGCGTTTATAATTTAGTTTTTATTATGATTGCCGCCATTGCCACTGCCTTTATTTTTCTGCTGCTACAAGTGTTCGTGCAGCACAAGCCCAAGCCCGTGGCTAATTACGACAAATTGATAGCCCTCAACGAATGGAAGTATAAATCGCTTGAGATCTTCTCTCTAATTCCGCTTTTCTTCTTCATCGGCAGCATTGCCTATATCTTTTACCTCCTCGGCAACGATATCCAAGGCTTTATAACCAAAAGCGACAACTCAGACTACAGCATTTTCCCTGAGCCTAATTTCTGGCTCATGATTGGGATGTTCTTTGGCTTTGGGTTAATTATCACGCCTATGGAGGTACTCTACAGGATGGTCCTGCGGGAAGAGTACCCGGCTTATATAGAATATACCAACCGCAAGCATGGCTATAATGGATTGAAAGTACTTCGACCGCTGTGTATTATTCTGGTAGTAGCTGGCGTTATACTTTCATTCTTGGGGCTCAACTGGTCTGTAAAAATGAGAGACAACACGATTACCTTCAATGACTTTTTCCAGCTGCAGCCACAAACGTATAAAGCAGAAGATGTGTTAGCTATACACCATTTTAGCCAAATCAAAAACAAAGAAGGGGTGCTGGAACAAAGACCGCATTATAAGGTTCTTTTCTCAGATGGCAGAGAATGGAACACGGATAAAAACATGATTGGCGGGAGCTATGAAACTTATACGGCCATGGTAAAGCATTTAAGTATAAAATCAGGGAACAAGATAAGTTACCAGAACTTAGAAACATTATAATCTTAATGATGGCATCACAGCTCTAAGATTATGCATTGCAAGTTGCAACTTTTTATTCCTTTGCAAGTTCATTAGTAAACTAACCAAACAGTTACCCTCTCTGTTTGCTCATACATAAAACTATGGCCCGATTAATCCTGAAGCGCTATACTTACCTGCTACCGGTACTGCTGGTACTGCTCACCCTTTTCTCCTCCTGCCGCAGAGAAAGACAAGAAAAGGATGTAAAGCGCATGAAAGAGTACTCTACCTCCAAAAAGTACCCATCTAAGTTTGCTGACGAAAGCTTGGAAAGGTGGAAACAACAAGTACCTGACATACAAGATGTAAAGATAAAGTCTACCGCCGATGGCAGCATGCAGCCTTCTTTATTTTATACATCAAATACCACAGGTAAAAGGCCGCTACTTGTGATGCTGCACAGCTGGAGCAGCGAGTACCTGCAACTGGTAAGTGTTCCTTTTGCAAAGTGGGCCATGAAGTATGATTGGGCTTTTATACATCCTAATTACCGTGGCAAGTTTAACAACCCTGATGCAATGGCCTCCGATCTGGCTATTCAGGATATTGTTGATGCTGTAAACTACGCCAAACAGAACTCTGAAATTGATGAGTCACGCATTTATATAATGGGCTCTTCCGGTGGCGCCATGACCGCTCTGGTAGCAGCAGGCAAGCACCCCGAGATATGGGCTGGCGTAGTAGCATGGGTACCCGTTTACGACCTGGTAGACTGGTACGCCTTTAGCCAGAATTACCCGCACCGCGATTACAACCGCCATGTGGTGGCAGCCTGTGGCGGCGAACCTCTGCCCGGAACACCAGCTGCCGAAGAATGTAAGCGCAGGAGCCCAAGCATGTACTTGCAAAATGCCAAAGGAGTACCAATCTTTTTGGCAGGAGGCACAGAGGATGTACTGGTTCCGGTAAGCCATACAATCAGGGCATTTAATGTATTAGCCGCTCCCGAAGACACAATATCCAAAGCAGACATGGAATACCTTGATGAGGAGCAGCAACTGCCGGATGATTTAAAAGAAACATCTGATGAATTTAAATATTTTGGAGGCTCCGACCCTGATGTGGTATTTGCACGTCAGTCTGGAGACGTGCGGTTGGTGCTTTTTAAAGGCGTGCATGATATGGCCTATAACCCAGGCCTGCTTTGGCTGAACGAGCAACGGAAGAAAATTACAGCACCGGCAACCAGTACTGCAAAAAGATAAAATGCAATGGAAACCGACGCACCGAAACCCAAATTGCCTATAGTTGACCAAGTTTCTTCGGGTGGGGTAGCGTTTAAGAGAAGTGAGACTGGTGTAGATATAGCGCTTATTTCTGTGGGTAAACCAGCAAGATGGCAACTGCCCAAAGGCATTGTGGACCCCGGCGAAACACCTGAGGTAACTGCTGTTCGTGAGGTTGAGGAAGAAACAGGTATAAAATGTAAGCTACTGCAGAAACTGGATACTATTGAGTACTGGTACGTGGGTGATAAAGGGCAACAGCGGGTCCGTTTTCATAAGTTTGTGCATTTTTTTCTGCTGGCTTATACTTCCGGCGACATCGGCAAACACGACTGGGAAGTAAATGAGGCTAGATGGGTTGCCATAAACAAAGCCGAACAAATGCTGGCTTTTAAAAGCGAGAAGCAAATGGTAGCCAAGGCAGCGCCTTTTATCTCCGATACAGGTCAATAACAGCAAGCATTGCATCTTCTCTCCGTAGTTTATTATCGTATACATACTTCCGTTATAAGCTACTATCCCTATGAAACAAACAGAGCCATCTGAAGAAAAGTACCTGCACGGTTACTCTAAAGAAGAGCAACAACGCCTTTACAAGCAAGCGCGGTTTATGGAGAACAAGATTTACTCTGATATTGATTTCTCTACTGTAACAAACCTGCTGGAAGTTGGCTGCGGTGTGGGTGCACAAAGCGAGATATTGCTGCGGCGTTTTCCGCACATTCACCTCACCGGCCTCGACTACTCCGAAAAGCAGATAAAGCAGGCCGAAAGTTACCTCTCTACCATCCCCTACGCCACCAACCGTTATACTTTGCTGCAGGGCAACGCCATGGATATGAACTTTGATTCGCAGGCGCAGTTTGACGGAGCATTTCTGTGCTGGGTGCTCGAGCATATTCCGGAGCCGGCACGGGTACTATCGGAGGTGCGCCGTGTGCTGAAACCAGGAAGCCCAATCGTAATAACTGAGGTGCTAAACTCCAGCTTTTTTGTAGAGCCCTACTCGCCTAGCGTGCTACAGTATTGGATGCGCTTTAACGACCTGCAGTACGACATGAGCGGCGATCCGTTTGTAGGTGCCAAACTCGGCAACTTGCTACAGTCGGTGGGGTACCAACGCATAACCACAGAGCCAAAAACCTACCACCTCGATAACCGCAATCCTGCCAAACGTGCCGAAATGATCGGTTTCTGGACGGAACTACTCTTAAGTGGCCTGCCACAGCTGCTGGAAGCTGGTTACGTGGATGCGGAATTGGCAGATAAAGTACGGGAGGAAATGCGGATAGTAGCGAAAAGCCCCAATGCAGTGTTCTTCTATACGTTTATGCAGGCGAAGGCTTATACTTTGTGAGGTGTTCTTTATGTTAAAATTTTAAAGAAGGTTAAAAGCTATATGTCATTATACACTACAAAATATGCCAGACTCCTATAGCTTTAGTTATGTCTGCTTCCATTCAGTCTAATTCATTCTAATTGTATACTAAGTTTTATATATTTGTGAGTTAATATATATTAAACATTCTATACAACTTTTTATGAAAAGAAACATTAAGCTTTTAGGAGCAGCTTTTTTAATGTCTACAATGATGACATCGTGCTACACTTATACTTTTTCAGTAGGAAGCGGAGCACAATCTAATATAGAGGTTAAGAAGAAGAACCATTATGTAGTATATGGTTTAGCCCCTGTAAGCACTTCAAACCCACAGGAGATGGCTGGTGGAGCAGAGAACTATACTGTTAAGATTGAGCACACTTTTATAGATGGCCTTATCAACGGTCTTACTTTTGGTTTGTACAACCCAACCACTACTACAGTAACAAAATAATTGAGAGGGGCAGCTTAGCTGCTGCCCCTTAATCTAATTCTTATGAAAATCTTTATTTTTATCCTGTTCCTTTTTTTACTTACTGCTACTGCAGGCTCTATTCTTACAGTAAATTTTCAGAATGTATCTGCTTATAGCACAGGATTTCTTGCTGGGAAAGCCATACTTTTACTACTCTGCATTGCTGGCCTTTACTTTTCAGGTAAAAAATTACTAAGCTAATAACTTAGCTACACCTCCAGATAAGGCCTCAGTTTCTCGAACTGCTCCTGCGTTATTACCTTAATATTTTTAATCTCCTCTACCTGCTGATAACTACCGTGCTGCTCACGGTAAGCTACTATTAAACGTGCCATGTTAGAGCTAACGTATGGATGCGCCCGTAACTCATCTGTAGTAGCTGCATTGATGTTTATCTTCTGTGGCGCATTAGCTTTAGGCACAAACGTATACTTCACAAGGCTATCAACCACATTAGGCGGCAAGCCATACACCTCCCGTACCTGCGCCATAGTATGAAAACCGCCTAAACTGTTTCTATACTTTACAATACGTGCCGACAATTTACTTCCAATGCCTCTTATCTGCTTTAGCTGTGTGGTGTCAGCGTTATTAATGTTGAAAGGCGCTAGTATGAAACGTTCGCGTGGAGGACGGTTGCTGTTCCAGTCGGGATATGGTGCGGGACGTGAATTAGAGGCGTAGCGTTGGTTGCGCTTATACTTTTCTGGCTGCTCCAACGGTAGCTGTATATAAGGGTAGAGTTGCTGAAAAACGGAATCCGGCATACCGTATATCTTACCCAACTCAGCTTTGTACGTGAAGTCGCCAACTTTTTTTCGGTAGTTAAGAATTCGCTGCGCCATGTAAGTTGGCAGACCCAGTTGTTGCCAGCCTTCTGTAGTTAGCTGGTTTGGATTAAATGGCTGCAACTGTTCTGGTAACTTATACAGTTGCCTCCGCTGAGGACTTTCCGGCTGTTTTGCTTCCAGCTGTGCCACCAGACTATCAAGTAACTGCCTATCAGAGGCAGCGTTTATATTTTGTTCTGGAGTATAAAACTTATTAAAAAGAAATGGTGCTGCCGTAAGCAGCACCATTATGGTTATCAGCCACAAAAACCCGTTTACCTCGCGCTGCGAAAAGCCAAAGTAACGCCGGATTAAGTGTCTGAGTTTATTCATTCTTTATACTATGGTCTCCTGACGGCCTGGCTCGTCATCGTTATCCAAATACGAGTCTGGCTCAGGTTTAGGTGGCGTATTTATTACTCTCCAAAAGAAGTATAACATTAGGCCGGTTACTGTGCCCAGCGTCAGCAGCATGACAACAAGTGCAGATGTATTCATAGTTTCTTAAATTCTACCTTCTCTAACTCTTTTTTTGTAGGCGATGTACACCAGCAACGCTAAGCTTAGCCAAACAGTTACCAGTAGTATGCGCGATGCATTCACGAAGAACAGCGTGTCCTGCAACTGCTCGATCACGGCAGGATCTGTGGCAGCGGCAAGTTTTGCTTTCAACTCGCTGTTTGTAATCTTCTTGATGATGGAGCTGTTATCCAGTTCCCAGTTTCCAGAAAGTGCTGCTCCCCAATCGCCACCCTTCGGTGTGAAAAGCGAACCCAGGAATACCCACAGCAAAAGCAAAGGCGTCACAAACTTAATGATGAACTTATAGATGTTAGGCACTTTAATGTCTGATCCGGAGATAATCTCTCTCCAGCCTTTGTTGATGCCAAATACCCACGCAAAAAGTATAGACTCCAGCAAGGCGAACACTACCAATGATACCGTGCCTGCCCAATAGTCATACTCATCAAACACGCCGTAGTTAAAGAAAATAACTGTTGGCATACCTAGGATAAGTACGATCAAACCAAATGACCAGGCAGCAGATTTACGTTTCCAATTAAACTCATCTTGCAGGAAGCCGATCCAAGGGGTACCCATTGCCAGCGACGAAGTAATACCGGCAAAGAATAGCAGGCCGAACCACATCACACCAGAAATTGCACCCAGAATATCGCCCCACTGGTAGAACAGGTATGGCAACGTACGGAAACCAAGGCCAAGGCCACCGCTTTGTACAAGTTCTGTAACTCTATCAATGCCCAGGTAACCAATAGAAATTGGAATAAGGATAGCACCACCCAAAACAACCTCTACAAATTCGTTCATCCATCCAGCCGACATAGCATTCAGGGCGATATCGTCTTTAGAGCGTACATAAGAGGCGTAGCAATGCACTGTGCCCATACCTACTGATAAGGTAAAGAAGATCTGACCGGCAGCAGCCAACCAAACCGAAGGCGACCACAATTTATCGTACTGTGGCGTCCAGAGGAAGTTAAGACCTACGGTGCTGTCGTTAATGGCTCCGTTCTCACCGGCAGTAATTGTAAAACCTTTGTATGCCAGGAAAATACCAAATAAGATAAGCATCGGCATACCTATTTTAGCCACTCGTTCGATGCCTTTTGCAAGACCCTGCGACAGAATCCAGGTGTTAAGCAGCAAGCATATCAGGAAGAAAACGATTGGCTCGTAAGGTATACCAAAAGTAGACTCGCCTAGACTAACATAATCAATAAAGAAAGCGGCTACACCATCCTGGTCCATGCCACTGAACGTGCCACCCAGCGAGTGGAATACGTAAGAAAGCGTCCAGGACTCGAGGTAGCAATAGTAAGCGGCCACGGCTATGTTTGTCCAGATACCAAATACACCGATGTACTTCCAAAGGCGGTTTTTGCCCATGGTATCCACAATAAATGGTGTAGAGTGGTGTCCGAATTTTCCCCCAAAACGGCCCATAGACCATTCGATCCATAGAAGCGGAATACCCATTACCAGGAAGCACACCAGGTAAGGAATAATAAAAGCACCACCACCGTTTTGTACTGCCTGCACCGGAAACCTAAGAAAGTTACCGAGACCAACAGCATTACCGGCCATGGCTAGAATGAGACCCACACGTGAGCCCCACGATTCTTTGTTAGCACTCATAAAATAAGGTAGAAGAGTTAGTTTAGTTTAGCTGGTTTTAAATTCAGGTTGTTTTAAACCGAAAAATAATGAAAGAAATTTAACAAAGCCTAACTCTAGCGCATTAAAAATCATATATTTTTAATATTCGCCGGAGTTAGGCTCTTAAGTTTTGGCGCTGCTATATAGCTTAGCTTAGCGCTTCAGCCTGTTCAGCCACCATTCTGATACCTTCCATAAAGCTGTGTGGCTGATAACCAAGGTCTTTCTGTGCTTTGCTAATGTCGAAGCCTGTGCGTGGAGGCCTTTTAGCCGGCTGCGAAAAAGTAGAAGCATCTGCCTTTACTATCAGCGTTTTATCCAGGTTAAAATAGTCTGCCACCTGCAGGGCCATCTGGTAAGGTGTAAGCATTTCGCTGCCAGAGATGTTATAAATACCCTCTGCATCGTGCTTCGCTGCTAACCAACACCCTAAGGCTAGGTCTTCAGCAAGCGTAGGTGTTCTGAACTGGTCATCTACCACATTAATAGTTTTGCCGTTTTGCAAGCTATCGCGCACCCAAAGCACAATGTTGGTGCGGCCATAGTCGTGCACCACACCGTAAACCAGTACTGTGCGAAGTATAGCCCACTTACATTTTGCTTTCTTCACGATCTCCTCTGCCATCAGCTTAGTCTCACCGTAAAAACTGATTGGGTTTGCCTCTGCTTCTTCGTTATAAGGTCCTGCCTCCCCATCAAAAATAAAGTCTGTAGAGAGGTGTATAAGATGCACGTTATGCTTTTCGCAGGCGTCCACTACATACTGCACAGCATCGCGGTTCAGCTTAAGAGCACCTTCCTGGTCAGTTTCACACTGGTCCACGTTGGTCATGGCGGCTGTGTGGATGATGTGTGTTGGTTTATACTCGCTTACCACCTGCTCTACCTGCTCCGGATCTGTTACATCCATACTTCTAAAAGGGAGTGTAGGCATCACCTCAGCCAGTTTATTCTCTCCACGACTGGTTGCCAGTAGTTCAACATCTGTTCGCGGCAACAGCAACTCTGCTAATTTTTGACCCAAAAGGCCATTAGAACCTGTAATCAATATTTTTTTCATCGTTTGCTATTTCTTCTGCAGCGATTGTGTGGTGTAATCGTAGTTATACTTTTTGGCTATCTTTTTCTTTTTCACACTTTCTACCGTTACCTTCATCTTAATGTCTGACATAGGTCTGTCGCGACCTCCTTTTGGCACCTCTGCAATCTTATCCACTACATCCAGGCCATCTACTACCTGCCCAAATACTGTGTAAGCCTCATCTAACATGGGAGTGCCGTCGTGGTTCTCTACAATATAAAACTGAGACCCGCTGGAGGCACGCTCTGGGTTTACGTTATCTCCCATTCTGGCTGCGGCTACGGCACCACGCACGTGCATGTGCTTTGGGTTAATTTCGGCTGGTATGGTATAACCGGGGTTGCCACCTCCGTCGTTGTTTGGGTTATCGTCTTTTGTATTAGGATCGCCACCTTGTATCATAAAACCGTCAATCACTCTATGGAAAGTGGTACCATCGTAGAATCCTTCTTTGGCAAGCTTCAGGAAATTATCGCGGTGCTTAGGTGTGTCTTCAAACAGCACCAGTTTAATTTCACCCTGTGGAGTTTCGATGGTAACCAGTTGGTCCTTGCCTTTTACTTTCTGTGCTTCTGCTGCCAGCGGCAACAACATAATACCTGTAGCCAATGCCAAGTTTTTAAGCAGTTTCATACGTATCGCTTATTTGTTCTGAGTTTAGTTTTGCATGTACTATACACGCTCTCAAATTTAATCCTTTTTAGCTCGCTTTTATACTTTTAAGGCTATTTCTGCCTGTGCTGCACCTGCTATAGCCTACTTTATACTTTATCTTAAATTACCGCACGCTGCATTGTATTATTGTAATTTATTGCTGCACCCTCAGAGGCAATTGGGCTGTAAATTTCATATTTAGCCCTAAAAATGCTATATTCAAACAAACTGACAAATCAACTTTAACATATTAATGAAAAGATTCCTACTAACCACAGGGCTTCTTGTAGCATCAGTTAACAGCCTTTTGGCACGTGCGCCAGAGGCCTCTATTGATCAGCAAATAGATGCCGCTGTTGGACCTGCAGCACAATTTATCTCAGATATTATCTTTTATGAACTTACCCTTACTGACACTATAGGCATTCCGCTTATACTTATCTGGCTTTTACTGGGAGCAGCTTTCTTTACTGTGTACTTAGGCTTTGTTAACGTGCGTGGTTTTAAGTATGCTCTGGATATTGTGCGTGGTAAGTATAACCAGGAAGATGCCCCTGGCGAGGTTTCTCATTTCCAGGCTTTAACTGCTGCTGTATCAGGTACAGTAGGTTTGGGAAATATTGCCGGTGTGGCCATTGCCATCTCACTTGGCGGACCGGGTGCAACATTCTGGATGATTGTTGCCGGTTTACTTGGCATGTCTTCTAAATTTGTGTCGTGTACTCTTGGCGTGAAGTATAGAGATGTACATGCCGATGGCACTGTTTCCGGGGGCCCGATGCACTACCTGAACAAGGGCCTTAGCGAGCGCGGCATGAAAGGACTGGGTAAGTTTCTGGCTGCATTCTTTGCTGTAATGTGTATTGGTGGCGCCATAGGGGCAGGAAATATGTTCCAGATAAACCAGGCTACACAGCAGTTTATAGCTGTAACTGGCGGCGCTGAAGGTTCATTTTTTGGTGGTGGCAACGCCTGGATGTTCGGCCTGATTATGGCTGTGCTGGTAGGCTTGGTTATACTAGGCGGCATGAAGAGCATTGCCAAGGTAACCGAGAAAGTAGTACCTTTTATGTGCGGCATTTACATTGTAGCGGCCATTATTGTATTGGCTGTTAACTTCACTAATATTCCGGGTGCTTTTGTGGCGATTTTTGAAGGAGCATTTTCAGGGAGTGCCGTAGCCGGTGGTTTGGTTGGCGTGATGATACAGGGATTAAGACGCGGTGTATTCTCCAACGAGGCTGGTATCGGTTCTGCTTCTATTGCTCATTCGGCTGTTAAAACCAACGTACCTGTAACTGAAGGTTTTGTAGCTTCTTTAGAGCCGTTTATTGATACCGTTATAGTTTGCACCATGACAGCCCTGGTAATTGTAGTTACCGGTGCATATAATCAGGAAACCGGCGATGGTATTGCCCTTACTTCTACCGCTTTCGCTACTGTTATTAGTTGGTTCCCGCTTATACTTGCCGCTGCCGTTATACTTTTCGCTTTTTCTACCATGATTACCTGGTCTTACTACGGCTTAAAATCCTGGACTTACTTATTTGGCCACACCAAGGCTGCCGATATTAGCTTTAAAGTGTTATTCTGTGCCTTTGTAGTATTAGGTGCTCCTATCCAGCTAGGAAGTGTTGTAGCATTCTCTGATGCCATGCTGTTTGCTATGAGTATACCTAACATGGTTGGCTTATACTTACTCGCCCCTGTAGTAAAACGCGAGATGCAGGCTTTCCTGACATATGCTCGATCTGCTAAAAAGCAGCCTTTATCTGAAGAGGCTGTGGAGGCTGCGCAGGTGTAGCTTAATTATGAGTTATGTAAGTTGCGAAATGCAAAGTTGGTGAACTCAAATCTGTTATAGAGAACCTGCCTCTAACCCCTCCAAGGAGGAGTTAGAGGCAGGTAAATTATCAGCAAAAAAATACGCAGCTTGAGTTAGCTACCAATCAATACCCTTAGTGTTATTAGATCACGTCTGAAACTGATAAATAGAAATGGCCCGTTCAGGATATCCTGAACGGGCCATTTCTATTACACATTCCTTATACTTTTATATCTCGCTACGTTCGCGTTTTATACTTGTAAGTATCTCTTCGCCACCGTTGCTAAGTGTATCGTTTGCTAATTGCACACCTAAGCTCTCCGCCTCTGCAGCTGTTCCCGACATGGTTTTCTGTAGCAGAGTTTCACCATCCAAGCTCACAATGCCGCCGTTTATACTTACACCACCCTCTTCTGTAAGTGTAGCAAGTGCGAAAGACGGAATACTACAACCGCCCTCCATTGTTCTCAGAAAGGCACGTTCTGCCAACAGACATACATATGTATCAGCGTGGTTCAGTGCGTCTTTAATAGCGGCTTTTAGTTCAGGCTGAAGGTTTTTGGCACATTCGATGGCTACACTGCCCTGCCCTGCTGCCGGCACAAACTCATCCTCCGGAAAAGTATGCACAATCATATTATCATAACCCATGCGATAAACACCGGCATAAGCCAGCATAAGGGCATCAAACTGTTTTTCTTCCAGCTTGCGCAGGCGAGTTTGAAGATTTCCTCTCGATTCTGCAGTAGTTACGTTCGGGTAGTGTTTTTTAAGCAAAGCTTTACGGCGTGTAGAAGATGTTCCAATTACCACATTGCTGTCACGGTCCAGCTTAAAATTAGGGTCGAAGCTAAGGATAACGTCGTTCACCTTTTCACGCTCCATAAAGGCCACTAATTCCAAGTCATCAGGAATAGTTGATTGCACATCTTTGGCGCTGTGAACGGCAATGTCGATATTTCCTTCGCGCAGGCTCACTTCCAGCTCTTCGGTAAACACACCCTTCGATCCAATCTTATCAAGTGAGCGGTCCAGCACCTGGTCGCCTTTTGTACTGATGATTACAAGTTCGGTTTTTAAACCAGCTGCCTGTAATTTTTCAGCGGCATGTTCTGCCTGCCATAATGCCAGCTTGCTTCCACGTGTACCTATTCGTATTACTTTATCTTTTATGCTATCCTGCATTTTATCCTTATTTAGTAAACTAATTATTACCGAAGTTATTAATTAACTCTTAAGTATCCGGCAATTTGTATAGAACTATCTACAAAAACCATTTTAGGATTTGCATTACGTTCGATGTGATAATGCGCCTGGTTTAGTTCTTCGGCAAGTTGCTCTGCGTTTGCTCCGGTAATTACTTTCGAAAACTTCTGCACAAAGTCTAGCTCGGCAGGTGGCAGGTATGTTACCAGACTTGCATCTACCCCATACAGCATAACTTTCCGAAACAGGTTAAGCGCATAGAGCAAAAAGTTCTTCTGGTTCTCGCGGCCCAGTGTCTGAAACTTATCACTCATGTCTATCATCTCTGCAAACTTGTAGCTGTAGCAGTTGCGCATCCAGTCGGTAAAGAAGCTAAAATAGTCGCTGCTGATCTCAGAAGTTAGTTTAGCTGCTGCATTTAGGTTTCCCTCTGCCAACTGCGCTACCTGGTAGGCTACATCAGAGTTGGTGTTATACTTTTCCTGCAGGTACTGGATTACCTCCTGCTCTGTGAAATTACGCACCTGCATAATTTGTGTGCGCGACGTTATGGTAGCCAGCAGCTTTTCCGATGCCTGCGCCACCAACAGGAATAATGTTTTGGCAGGCGGTTCTTCGAGCAACTTTAGTAGCGCATTGGCCGCAGCCGAATGCATGAGTTCCGGCAACCAGATCACCACTATTTTATAGTCCCCTTCAAAAGCTTTTAGCGATACTAGCTTTACCAGTTGTCTGCTTTCTTCTTTAGAGATAATTCCCTGTTTGTTTTCAGCGCCAATGTGCTGCATCCAATCGTTCAGTCCCTGGTATGGACTTGCCAGCACAAACTCACGCCACTCATTCATAAACCTGCTGCTGAGCGCCTCCTTGCTTACCGACTTAGTGGTAGTAACCGGCATTACAAAGTTAAAGTCCGGATGCACCAGCTTATTCATTTTAACACAGCTGCCACATGTTCCACATGAATCATTGGGCTGCTTATTCTCGCAGTTTATGTAGGTGGCATAAGCCAACGCCAGCGCCAGGTTGGCACTCCCCTCCTGCCCCAGAAACAGCTGCGCATGCGCCACATGGTTATGCTGAACTGATTTAAGCAGTAACTGCTTTGCCTCCTGATGCCCTAAAATTTGTGAAAACTGCACTTTATTAAATTAATGATTTGAATGACGAACTGCAGTAAGAATTAAATCAATCATTATTCTTTTTTGTCCCAAACGCGGTACTGCTGTGTTTCTTCAAAAACGTGTTTCAGTATGTTCTTTTCAGTATCGTTAAGCTTGATATTACGGCGTCCCATTACTTTTTCGGCTACCTCGTAGGCTTTGCGTAAGGAAAAAGTCTCGAAACCGGCTGCTCCACCCCAACTAAACGAAGGTATAAAGTTACGGGGGAAACCCGGACCAAATATGTTGGCACTCACACCTACTACTGTACCCGTGTTAAACATAGTATTAATGCCGCATTTACTATGGTCGCCCATAATCAGACCACAGAACTGTTGCCCTGTGTTCTTAAACCCGCCTTTGGCATAATTCCATATCTTAACCTCAGCATAATTATTTTTGAGATTTGATGTATTTGTATCTGCACCGATGTTTATCCACTCACCAAGCACAGAATTACCTAAATAACCCTCATGCCCTTTGTTAGTATAACCAAAAATTACCGATGCCGCCACTTCGCCGCCTATTTTACAAAACGGCCCAATGCTCACATCACCACGCATTTTACCGCCCACATTTACGTTGCTGCCCTCTCCTAAAGCAAAAGGGCCTTTAATTATGGCACCTTCGTGTATTTGAGAATTTTTACCCAGATAAATCGGGCCTTGCTCAGCGTTAAGTATGGCCGCACGAATTTTCACACCTTCTTCAATAAAGATATTCTCTTCGTTGTAAACGATGGTGTGTTTATCATTAATTGGCTGGCTTTTTCGGCCTGTCGTAATTATTTTATAATCATTGCGGATTTCTTCTCCGTTCATCAGAAAAATATCCCAAAGTTCACGAACCAGATGGCATTCAATAGCACAATCCTGCTTTTTTGAAGAAGAGGCCTCTACCATGTCTTCAATAGAGTGCAGTTCTAGGTTATCGCCGTTAAAAGCTAGCAGCGTATCCCCAAAGTATAGCGCTTCTCCAAGTTTGAGCTTATGTATTTCATGTAGTATAGGCGCACTTGGCAGAAGCGCTCCATTAACGTAAATGTTCTCATGGCTCTGCTGCTTTGTATACTTTTCCTGCAGATGGGGTGTCGTCATGAAGGACACAGATGCACCGGTATACTGTTCCCATTTTTCTGTAATGGTAAGTATACCTACCCTTATCTCAGAAATAGGTCTGGTAAATGTTAGCGGCAAAAGATTTTGCCTGATCACAGGATCGCAGTAGAGAATTATATTCATAAGAACAAAAATAAAAAAGTCTTCCCGTTTTTTACGGGAAGACCCAGTTTATATATGTTAATCTTTTTTAATAAACCGTTAGCTGTACTTTTTTCTCCACTTGGTCGGCAGGCAAGTTTATGCTTTTACCAAATGAAGTCTGCATCAGGTTATACCCAACCCCAATATGCACTATCTCTTTGTTGTCCTGCACGTCGGGTATGGTTTTCTTTACCTGTAACCTATTCGCTCGCACAGGTATATGTTTAAGGGCAGTGGAGAATGTTGAGTCAAACACAATTGTTTCTGCCAATGTTTCTTTATCCTGCCGCCTTATCAAAAGACTTATACTTACTTGTTCATCCCCGTATCTGCTGTAAGAAAAATCCTGATCACCAAACACTTCGAAAACAACCGTTTTTGTAACAGGTTTAGGCACTGGAGTAGCTTCTTCACTTTTATTGCAGGAAGCTAATACAGGAAGCAGCAAAAAGTATAGCAAGTTGGTAAAGGTTAACTTCATGGCATCAATAATTTTGATTTACAGTAATATAGCTTTTTACTATACACAAACTAAGCCATTTTTAACCTATTAGGATAAAAACAAAAAAGTCTTTCCGAAATAATACGGAAAGACTTTTTTTGAAACGTTTTAACCGGGTGAAACCGCTTACTTTTTCTTGTAACGTGTGTTGAATTTCTCAACACGACCAGCAGTATCCACGAAGATATTTTTACCAGTATAGAAAGGGTGCGAAGCAGAAGAAACTTCCACCTTGATAACTGGATACTCTTTTCCATCTTCCATCGTAATAGTTTCGTCAGAAGTCATAGTAGAGCGAGTGATGAATTTAAAATCACTTGTCATATCCTGAAAAACCACCTGTCTGTACTCTGGGTGAATGCCTTTTTTCATTATTATAAACGTTAATTAACCTTAATTTCTAAATCGGACTGCAAATTTAACAAGATTTTTGTAAAGTAAAATGCTATACACCAAATTATTTTAGAAGCCGGCTAAATACTGCTACTGAAGCAATTATCTTCTTACATTTGCCTCTGCCGGCCCTAATTACCGGACTAAACCATATACTGCTACACTCCATGACTTCGCAAACGCACCAGCAAAACCTGATTCTGGACCAAGGCCAGATAGAGCAGAAAATCACACGTATGGCTTACGAAATGTTTGAGCAGAACTTTGAGGAGCAGGAGCTCGTGCTGGCGGGCATTTACCAAAACGGCTATACATTGGCTCAGAAGCTGGCACAGAAACTGGAAGCCATATCACCAATAAAAGTACAACTGCTGCAGATAAAACTAAATAAAACAGCTCCTTTGGAAACCCCCATTGAGGTAACTCCAACGGAGGTGAACATAGACGGAAAAGTTGTGGTGGTGGTAGATGATGTACTAAATACAGGCAAAACCCTTGCTTATACTTTAAATGTATTTCTGCCACAGAATCCGAAAAAGGTAGAAATAGCCACTTTGGTAGATAGGCACCACCCGCTTTACCCAATGGCTGCAACATACACCGGTTATTCGCTGGCCACTACGTTGCAGGAGCGCGTAGAGGTTGTGCTGGAGGAGAATGAAATAGCAGCGTATTTAATGTAGATATCCCTTTTCAGAAAGCAAACCGCTATATACTCAAATCTTTAAAACCCCAGATCATGAAAAGAATCTGCTTCGCCACCAACAATAAGAATAAGATAGCTGAGGTTAGCCAGATGCTGGAGGGAAAGTATGAACTGGTAAGCCTGGAAGAGATTGGCTGTACCGAAGAACTGCCCGAAGAGCATGACACCATGAAGGCTAACTCCCACCAAAAGGCAGCTTACGTGTGGCAAAAGTATAACATCAATTGTTTTGCCGACGATAGTGGTTTGGAAGTAGATGCTTTAGGTGGTGCACCCGGCGTATACTCTGCCCGCTATGCTGGCCCGCAACGCTCCGACAGCGATAACATTAACCTGCTGCTGCAGAACCTGGAAGGCAACGAGAACAGAAAAGCAAACTTCAGAACCAGCATCACACTTATACTTAACGGCCAGGAACACCAGTTTGAGGGCACTGTTGACGGAAGTATAACTACAGCGTGGAAAGGCAACAAAGGCTTTGGTTATGACCCTGTTTTTGTGCCAGCCGGCTATGAGCAAACCTTTGCCGAAATGTCTTCGGAACAGAAGAATGCAATCAGTCACAGAGGCCGCGCAGTAAGAAAATTGGTCGATTTTCTTAAAACACAGGGGTAAAATATAAAATTATTGCGCTGTGTATGGTCTTGTTCTGCCTAATATCTTAATTTTGTAGCCTGAAACTAAAGCTTCCAATGCAAAAGCCATTTATCGTCGGGATTACAGGAGGTAGTGCTTCAGGAAAAACAACTTTTTTGAACAAGCTGCTCACTTCGTTCTCACCAGAACAAATCTGCCTTATTTCGCAGGACAACTATTACAAAGATCGCGAACACCAGACAAAAGACCCCAATGGAGTCGTAAATTTTGATCTCCCTTCCTGCATCGACGACGAGGCCTATGCTACAGACATACTTAAAGTAAGCCAAGGCGAAACCGTTTACCGCAAAGAGTATACTTTTAATAACCCCAATGTTGTTGCCAAGCAACTTGAGTTCAGGCCAGCTCCTATTGTGGTAGTAGAGGGTATATTCGTATTTTATTTTGAGGAAGTATCAAAGCTGCTCGATCTAAAAGTATACATAGACGCAAAAGAGTACATTAAATTGCAGCGCCGCATCGTACGCGATAAAATTGAGCGCGGTTACGACCTGGATGATGTTCTTTACCGCTACACCCACCATGTAGCACCAACATACGAGAAGTATATTAAGCCTTACAAAAACGACGCGGATATTATCATTCCAAACAATGCTAACTTTGAGCGTGGCTTAGATGTACTTACCACTTTCTTAAACGCCAAAACAAAAGCATGAGGAGCAAATTTGCGGTAATAGGGCTGGGCATTTTCGGTAATTCCATTGCCCGCACGTTGGCAGAGCGTGGCGCTGAAGTAATTGCCATCGACAATAACGAAGACCACGTAGACGACATTAAAGATGATGTAGCCTATGCTGTAGCCCTCGATGCTACTGATATACGCGCACTAGAGGCGCAAAACATACAGGATATGGATGCCGTTGTTGTGGCTATCGGGGAAGACTTTGAGGCTTTGCTTATAACGACTGCCAACCTGCAAGAGCTTAACGTGAAACGCGTGATCACGCGTGCCTCCAACAAGCAGCAGCGCCGAATACTTGAGAAAATGGGTGTGCAGGAAATTCTGTCTCCGGAGGGTGAGGTAGGTAAAACAGTAGCAGAGCGCCTGTTGCAGCCAAATATCCGTACGTTCCTGCCGCTGCCCGATAATTACGAGATTGTAGAGATCAACGCGCCACGCAATATCTCTAATCGCAGCCTTGCCAAAATATCACTCCGCGAAAAGTATAACCTTAACTTAATAACCATTAAACGCTTTTTTGAGGAGATACAAGACGGAAAGCCAACGCAAGTAGAGCACATTATTGGTGTACCAAAGGCCGATACGATTATTTATCCTTCAGATATCCTGATTCTTATAGGTAAGAAAAACGATGTGAAGCGATTTATTGACATTAACCGCTAAGTATTTCTGTTTTTTCAGAAAAGATTTTACATTTGTGGTTATACATGCCAAAAGCTAAAAACATATCAAGCCATATTAAGCATCTTTTGATGACGCTTACTCTGCTGTGGGCTCTTATGCTCAACGGCCAAGAAGTGGTGGCTTATACTTTTACGGCTGAGGCAACCCCGCAGCAGGCCGATTCGAGGCTGGCTACAAAACACGAAAACAAGACAGTTGTAAAGCAAAAAGTATCTCTGGAGGCTACAACCTCTTTTGTGGCACTTAACTTACAGCAGGCTGTAGAACCGCTTCCGCAGCCAACTTTTGCTAACCCAATTTATATTTTATTGCCTGCCTATACTACCATACCTCCAAGTACTGGTTTACTAGCGCAGCTTTTTCCTATTACTATTCAGCCTAACGCTCCCTAAGCTGAGTATAACTCCCTTTCTTTATATTTTTGAGGGCTACTTGTACACTTAAATACAAGATACATAGGCCCTTCCGGAACAACTAAGCATTTTAAAAGGTTGATTTAAAGTAGCTTTCCCGGAATTGATGTTGTTTTCTAAATTCACCTATACTTTCACTAATTAAACAATGCGTAACAAATCGTTAATTATTGCTTTAACGATAATTGTATCGGCTATCTGCCTTTACTTTTTGTCGTTTTCGTTTGTTGCCAGCCGCATCCAGGACCAAGCCGAGGCTTATGCCACGGATGCACAAGGCAATGTAGATATGGCTAAGCAGCAAACCTACTTAGATTCTATCTGGAGAGAAGAAGTTTTCTTGGGCATGACATACCAGGAGGTTAAAGAAAACGAGCTTGGTCTTGGTCTTGACCTTAAGGGCGGTATGCACGTGGTACTAGAAGTGTCTCCTGTTGAGATCATTAAGTCTATGGCTGGCAACAGCAAAGACCCTAACTTCCTGAAGGCCCTTGACCGTGCAAAAGAACTGCAGCGTAACAGCCAGGAAAGCTTCACAACGCTTTTTGGTCAGGCTTACCGCGAAATTGAGCCAAACGGACGCTTAAGTCGTATTTTCTCTAACACTGCTAACCGTGGCAAAATAAGCTACGAATCTTCTAACGACGAGGTGATCGAGGTGATCGAGACAGAAGTAGAGGATGCGATTGATCGTTCTTTCAACATCCTGCGTACCCGTATCGATAAATTTGGTGTAAACCAGCCAAACATCCAGCGCCTGAAAGGTACTGGCCGTATCCAGATCGAATTACCAGGTGTAGATAACCCTGATCGTGTTCGTAAACTGCTTTCTGGCATGGCAAACTTAGAGTTCTGGGAAGTATGGTCTCCACAGGAGTTTACGCCTTACTTTATGCAGCTTGGCCAGTACCTGGACCAGCAGCAGCAAGCAGGAAAGCTTAACCTAGGCGAAACTGCTACAACTCAGAAAGATGCTCTTTCAGCAGCCGCAGCAGCTACCGATACTACACAGGATGTATTAGCACAGGCAGCTGCCGGCGATACTACTGCTACTATTGCCGCTACTACTCCGGATACTAATGCTACTGCAGCTCTAGATAGTGCTGCACAGCAAGGTGGCGTACTAGCTAACCTGTTCGTACCAATGCCAGGTGGCCTTGGCGCAAACGTACGCGATACCGCTAAGATCAACGAGATCTTCAGCCGCCCTGAGGTACGTGGCATGTTGCCTCCTAACATGAAGTTCTTATGGTCTGTTAAGCCGATTGCGGGCGATAACCGCCAGGAGTTCGTAGAGCTTTACGCAATCAAAAAAGGCCGTGATGGCAAGGCTCCAATGGGTGGCGACGCTATCAATGATGCTCGCCAGGATTTTGACCAGCAGGGCCGCCCTGAGATCACGATGACAATGAACTCTACCGGTGCTAAGAAATGGGCTCGCCTTACAGGTGATAACGTTGGCCGCCAGGTAGCCATTGTACTTGATAACTATGTTTACTCTGCTCCTGTAGTGCAGGGCGAGATTACTGGTGGTAACTCATCTATCTCTGGTAACTTTACTATCGAAGAAGCTCAAGACTTAGCCAACATCCTGAAAGCAGGTAAAATGCCAGCTCCAACGCGTATCGTTGAAGAGGCAGTTGTGGGTCCATCACTTGGTAAGGAAGCTATCAACCAAGGTTTAATTTCTACTTTGGCTGGTTTAGTAGTAGTAGTTATCTTCATGATTGCTTACTACTCACGTGGTGGTTTCATCGCCGACCTTTCACTTGTTTTCAACGTGTTCTTTATCCTGGGTATACTTGCTCAGTTTAATGCAGCACTTACATTGCCTGGTATTGCCGGTATCGTACTTACACTGGGTATGGCCGTGGATGCGAACGTACTTATTTTCGAGCGTATGCGCGAAGAGTCTCTAAAGGGGCTTAGTATGCGTGAGATCATCAACAAAGGGTACGATAAGGCATTCAGCACGATCTTGGATGCGAACGTTACAACGTTCCTGGTAGGCTTTATTCTGTACTTCTTCGGTTCTGGTCCGGTAAAAGGTTTCGCCATTACCCTGATGATCGGTATTGTAACCTCTTTCTTTACTTCAGTTTTCATCTCAAGACTGTTAGTAGAAAGCACATTTAAGAAAGCAGGTAAACTATCTTTCTCTTCAGCTCTGGCTAACAACATGTTCCGTAACGTGAAGTTTGATGTAATGAAGTATAGAAAACCAGCTTATGCTTTATCACTTGGTTTACTTGCATTTGGCTTTGTTGCGATGTACATCAACGGCGGCCCTAACCTGGGTGTAGACTTCAAAGGTGGCCGTTCTTATGTAGTAGAGCTTGATCAGGCTGTTCCGGCTTCTGAAATCCGTGAATCATTGGTTGACAACTTCCAGGGTGCAGGTACTGAGGTAAAAACGTTTGGTGCTTCTAACCGTGTTAAAGTGATCACCAGCTGGTTAGCTGACGACGAGAGCATTGAAGCAGACAACAAAGTAAGAGCCGCTTTGGATGAAGGTCTGGCACAGTACAGCAACCTTACTCCAGAAGTGCTTAGCTCTTCTAAAGTTGGTGCTACCATGGCCGACGACATCCAGAACACTGCTCTTATCGCTATACTTCTGGCGCTGGTTGGTATCTTCCTTTATGTGATGATCCGCTTCAGAAAGTGGCAGTTCAGTTTGGGGGGTGTTGTGGCCTTGCTACACGATGCCCTGATGATCATTGCCGTGTTCTCTATACTTGACCTGTTCGGTGTATCTTACGAAATGGACCAGGTGTTTATTGCTGCGGTACTTACTATCATTGGTTTCTCTATCAACGATACCGTGGTAATTTTTGACCGTGTGCGTGAGTACATGAACGATAACCCTCGTTCAGCGATTAGAGAAATCGTAAACCCTGCGCTTATCAGCACATTCAGCCGTACCATCATTACTTCCCTGACATTGTTCCTGGTGGTTGTGATTTTATTCTTCTTCGGTGGTGAAGTTCTTCGTGGCTTCTCGCTGGCGATGATTATCGGTGTTTTGGCTGGTACTTACTCATCCCTGTTTATCGCTACGCCAATTGTAGTAGATACAGTAAAAGACGAGAAGAAAGCGCCTGCTCCTGCACAACAGGCTACAAGAGTTTAAGTATAAACTTTATAATAATTGAGAAAGCCCGGAGCGTTTGCTTCGGGCTTTTTTTTGTATTACAGGTTAATAGGTTAGGTTTATTTATGTGCTTTTTTCGGAGGATCTTAAATAATAGTTGGTTCCTGTGAGCTAGCTTTTGTTATTTCATAGCCGCTGTAGCCCAACCACTCCTGCCCCTCCTTGTCTAAGGAGGGGCAGGAGTGGTTGGGTCCGGTAAAATAAAAAGAGCCAACCCCTACGCAGGGTTGGCTCTTTTTATACTTAGCTACGGCTATACTTAGATAGTCACACCGTCAGCTACTACTTCTTTTACTTGCGGTACCATACGCTTCAGCAGGTTTTCGATACCGGCCTTAAGTGTTACGGTTGCAGATGGGCAGCCGCTGCATGAACCTTGCAGGTGTACAGTTACCACACCTTCGTTGTAAGATTTAAACGTGATATTACCGCCATCCTGCTCTACAGCTGGGCGCACATAATTATCCAACAGGTCAATTACCTTCTTAGCAATCTCCGCATCTTCTGCAGATGTTTCTCCGTTTGCCTCAGTTGCTACAGCTTTCTTAGCTGAGAAACCTTCGTTAAAGATTGGGCCACCAGCCTCTATATAAGACTTAAGGAAGGTACGTAGCTCAGGTATAAGCTTTACCCACTCCAGGTCGGCACTTTTTGTAACGGTAACAAAGTTGCTGGCAATAAACACACGCGAAACGTAGTCGAAGTTAAAAAGCTCCTGCGCCAACGGCGACTCAAGCGCACTTTCTACGTTTGGATAATCCACACTCTGGCCATCCGGCAACAGTTGCTGGTTCATCACAAATTTCATCGATTCAGGATTCGGGTTTGCCTCAGCATAAACCGAAACCATCTTTTCTTTATTTTCTGACATGTAATTCCTTGTTTAGAAATAAAACTAGCGAGTATTGCTTTAAGTTTCCAAAATTAGCTATTATTTCCGACGAAGTAAACCTTTACGTGTATCAACATTAATTATGGGTCTTCCTGAGCCATACTGGCTTTAAGGCTGGCTATTTACGCCAGAAAATGTATCTTTGTGCAACAACAAATTAAACGACCTATTCTTTACACCGCACTAATCTAGACATGCTAAATAATTTTATACTGTTGGTGCAGTCGCAGCATGCAGCACCTGGTTTTTTGATTATCCCATTCCTTATTCTAATAGGCCTGATTGCCGCCGGGCCCATTTTCTTCGGCCACTTCTGGGAGCATAACTACAAGAAGATTGCCGTTACCCTGGGCCTTACCGTTTTGGGTTACTACCTTATTGTACTAGGTGATGTACACATGCCCATACACACATTTTTTGAGTATGCCTCCTTTGCCATACTTTTAAGCTCTTTATACATTGCAGCTGGTGGTATATACATCAACATAAATGCCAATGCCACACCTGCCATGAACGTAGCTTTAGTGGCCACTGGTGCTGTATTGGCTAATATTGTAGGTACAACAGGCGCTTCCCTGCTACTTATTCGCCCATTCATCCGCTTAAATGTGCATCGCATTAAGCCTTACCAGATCGTATTCTTCATATTTATAGTAAGTAATGCGGGTGGTCTTCTTACTCCACTTGGAGATCCACCATTGTTTATTGGTTTCCTGAAAGGTGTTCCGTTCTTCTGGACCTTACAGCACCTGTTCTCGCCATGGATAATCTCTATCATACTGCTTTGCCTTGTGTTCTTCTTTGTGGATAGAAGAAACAAAGAGGCCTACACTCCACGCCCAGAAGTAGTAGCTAAAAACGAAGAGAAGACTGAGTTTTATGTAAGCGGAAAACGTAACTTATTCTGGTTGGCTATCATCATCGGTGCCATCTTTCTGGATCCTAACGTGATAGACGGATTACCGCACATTTACTACGACGGTAATAAGTTTTCTTTTATCCGTGAGATACTTCAATTGTCAGCAGCTTTTGCTTGCTTTAAGTTCTCAAGCAAAACTGCCCTAGCAGGAAACCAGTTTAACTTCCACCCTATTCTGGAGGTAGTATTCTTGTTCTTTGGTATCTTCTTTACCATGATGCCTGCTTTACAACTTTCTGCAGCAATTGCATCTTCGCCTGAGTTTGCGCAGTACATCACACCAAACTTCCTGTACTGGGCTACTGGTTCACTTTCCGGCTTCCTGGATAACGCACCAACTTATGCTAACTTCCTGTCGCTGGCAATGGCTAAGTATGACATGGCGCAGAACATGCCTGCAGAAGTAAGTGCATTTGCCAACGGTACTGGCGCAAACCCGGAAACCCTGATCCTGTTAGAGGCTATCTCGCTGGCAGCTGTATTGTTTGGTGCCTTTACTTATATTGGTAATGGGCCTAACTTCATGGTTAAGGCAATCGCTGAAAGTGCCGGTATTAAAATGCCTTCTTTCTTCGGTTACATTGTGCGTTTCTCTATACCTTTCTTACTGCCTGTACTTATCTTAGTGTGGTACCTGGTTGTGCAATTAAGGTTGTTCTAAAGTAAAGTATTATAACATCAGAAAAGCCGCCTCTGTACACAGGGGCGGCTTTTACTTTTTTGCTCCTACAGCACCTACTTGTATAATAACAACAGGTAGCTCCCGTTACTATATATAGATTCCCTAATACTTTAGTAAAAGGTTAGAGCATCTGAAGCGAATTACTCCACTCGATAGTAAAAGCTATGAAAACAAGACTACTGCAGCTTATAACCATTGCCTGTATGAGCACCTTGCTTGTTGCTGGAAGTGCAATACAGGTAAAAGCGCAGCACGTGGTTCAGCTTTCAGGAGTTATTACTTTACAAGATAGTACGGCTGCGGTTGCTGGCGTAGCAGTTTATGTTCCTTTTACCTCCAGAGGCACCCACACCAACCAAAACGGCTTCTTCTCACTTCCTGTTTTGCCCGGCGATAGTATCGTAGTAGCAGCGCTTGGCTATGAAAAACAATACCTCCGTATTCCTGACAGCTTCCGGAACCAAAGCTACTCAACCAGCATCACACTGAGGCCTGCAAGTATAGAACTTCCTACTGTGGATGTGATGCCCTGGGCAACAGAACGCGACTTAAGAATAGCAATAGCTAAAGTAAAATTGCCGAAAAAGCCTAATACGGAAGTTGATATGGAGATTGTCCAAAAGAAGATACAGCGGACCTACTACCCTATGGATGCTGTGGCAAATCAGAAGCATGGGCTGCAGCAGCAAAACCGCCAGATGCAGGGACGCCATATGGTACCCTCGGATGTTAAGATTTTCGGTGTGCCTATCCGATAAAAATACTTATCTTAACTAGTATAAACCTGGCCTATGCACAAACTTAAACTGCGCCTGCACTACTACAAGGTTCTCCAAAGCTTTAACCTGCCATTTTCGTTACTCGCCAGCTCAACTGGATTTATATTTCAAGAGCATGTTGCGGCGCGAATCATCAATGCCTTTAGCCTAAGTTTGCTCACTGGCGGCTTCCTGATTGCTTTATACTTGTTTGAAGACCGTTACAGCGGCCAGTACTTCTTTTATCATAACCTTGGCTTAAGTAAAATCAACCTCATTGTAAGCTCCTTTTTATTTAATGTAGGGCTGGTTATTCTTTTATGGTTTGTTAAAGTATACTTATATGCCTAAGAAGCACACCCTCCAAGTTGACAGTATACAGTACCGCATCGGCGAGAGGCAGTTGCTAACCGATATCTATCTGAGCTGTGAAACTGGTGATATCTTAGGGTTATTAGGCAGAAACGGCTGCGGTAAAACAACTTTGCTCCAGATTATATTTGGCTCTAGGCACACTGACAATAAGCATATAAGGGTAGATGGCAAAGTATACCCGGAGCCTTACAAGCATCAAAACCTTATGGCTTACCTGCCCCAGCATAACTTTCTGCCGAAAAACTTAACTCTATCTAAAATTATAGATCTGTACCTTACTTCTCAGGAGAAGCGGGAGGGTGTAAAACAAGACGTGCTTGTGAAAATGCACCTGCACAAGTATGCATATGAACTCTCAAAGGGAGAATCTAGATACTTTGAGCTGCTGCTGTTACTGCAATTAGATGTGAAGTTCATACTTTTGGATGAGCCTTTTTCCGGTATAAGCCCGCTTTATGTAGAGCACATAGAAAGCCTGCTGCTGGATCACAAAAAATCCAAAGGCTTTATCATAACGGATCATGATTACCGTTCGGTGCTGCGGATTAGTGACAGAATCATACTTTTGGCAGACGGGTACTGCAGGCCAATCAACCACGAAGAAGAACTGCTAGAGTGGGGGTACATACCTGCAGGCACGTTTAGCTAATATTATACTTTGTTCACCTTCTGGCGCAACAGGAAATCTGCAATCACCAAAGCCGCCATCGCATCTACAATAGGCACGGCGCGTGGCAACACGCACGGGTCATGACGACCTTTTCCTTGCAACGTAATATCCTCGCCTGCATCGTTTATAGTTTGCTGCGGCTGAAGTATAGTAGCAACCGGTTTAAAAGCTACATTAAAGTATATATCCTGTCCGTTACTGATACCACCTTGTATGCCTCCGGAGTTATTGGTGCGGGTTCTTATATTTCCTTTATCGTCGGTGTAAAACTGATCGTTATGTTCGGAGCCTCGCATGCTTACACCTTCAAAACCGCTGCCGTACTCAAAGCCTTTCACAGCGTTTATACTTAGCATGGCTTTTCCTAGTTCGGCATGTAGTTTATCAAAAACAGGCTCTCCCAAACCAGCTGGTACGCCTTGTATCACACAGCTTACCACACCGCCTATTGTATCCAGGTTATCGCGGGCTTCCTCAACCACACCAATCATACGGGCGGCAATTTTGCCATCAGGGCAGCGAACTTTGTTAGCGTCAATTTTACTAAAGTCGAGTTTAGAGTAGTGCTTGCGAAGCTTTACCTTGCCCACTTGTGATACATAGGCATTTATACTTATGCCATACTTCTGCAGCAGTTTCATGGCTAAGGCACCAGCTGCTACACGCGCTACGGTTTCTCTAGCCGAACTGCGACCACCCCCACGGTAATCTCGGGTACCATACTTAGCGGTATAAGTATAATCGGCATGCGAAGGTCGGAAAGCGTGCTGTATATGACTATAATCGTGGCTGTGTTGGTCTTTGTTATTTACTCCCAGTGCAATGGGTGTACCGGTAGTCTTGCCCTCAAAAATGCCAGAAAGTATAGTCACTTTGTCTTCTTCTTTGCGTGGCGTTGTAATATCTGACTGGCCGGGGCGGCGGCGATCTAAGGCATGCTGTATCTCTTCTACGGTAATCTCCAACCCTGCAGGGCAACCATCTATAATCACACCAACAGCCGCACCATGCGACTCACCGAAAGTAGTTATCTTTAAAAGCTTACCGTATGAATTACTCATGCCTTGTTCTTTAGAAATACAAATGTCGCTACTACTAACAGCACGACAAGTATAATGTTAGTGTATCGTTTGATCTCATCAAAAAAATGGAGACTAACCAGAGTATTGTCCTCATTCTCGATGATGTTATAAAAGGAACCCAGATCTCTGGAGAGTACCATGGCATCGCTGTCGCGGGAGCCGGTTACTTGTACCTGCAGTGTTGGCCGCAGGGTATCGTAGGCAGCTGTAGTCGGGTTAAAGTATATCCACTCCAGTGTGTTTGCCAGGTTATAAGTTCCGGGCTCTCTTGGAAGTATAGCATAAGAAAAGCTCTTTTCACCAGACACCCTTCCTGCACGCCTTGTTACATCCTGGCGTATATCCGGTGAATAAAAATCCAAGCCAGCCGGCACAGCAGGTACAGGTGCCATAACGGCATCCAGATTACCCTCTCCTACTATCTCAAATAAATAAGTGAAGCTCTTGTTTACTGATGTTCTTTTCCTGGACAGGCTTTCGCGCAACGTATAATTACCTACCGGTACCACGTTGCGCAGCGGGTGCGGGGGCAGCTCCACCACCTGCACCTCACGCGGCCTGCTAAAAAAGGTCTTGAATCCCTCCTGCCGGTCTTCGGTGAGTAAGTTAGGGGTTTTAGCCACTTTGTATTTTATCATCTTAAGCTGCAATTGCGGAAATGCGAGCGTCTGCATGTTTAAAGGATAAAGTACTGCCTCGTACAGCCTGAACCGCAAGTATGGCTTGCCCTGCACAGTTACATTTTCAGGGGTTATCTCTGAGAAATCAAAAGCCTCTTCCCATACATTCGGCTGCTTTATCTGCTTCAGTATACCGGTTATCTGATTAGCGAAATCGTGGAAATCGAGTAGCCGCTGGTCTTCATCGGCTAAGTAAAAGTATAAAGCCACATCTACGCCTTCACCCACAAACACTTTTTCTTTGCTTGTATAAAGGGTAAGGAAGGCATTGTCATCTTTATCAACAAATTCTATTTCGGTGCTAGCCGGCTCCTGCTCTTCCTGTGGGTCAATCAGGTCTGGCATATTAGGGCCTTGTGGAGTACCAGCCTGCATAGGCACCACTTTTATAGTCATCCCCTGCGACTGCACCGTTACGCTATTTACTTTCATGGAGAAGGGGTTTAGCACATAATCGCCTTCTTCGAGGGCAGCATAGTTTTGTGTGTAGGTACGAACAATGCTTGTAACTCCCCCTACAGTTATAGTTTTCTCAGAGGAGTAGCGTGTACTTTTCTTAAAGCCTTCGATTTCCGGAAATGGAGAATACTCTTTTAACTGGTCGTCCTGAAGCTTTATAGAAACCGTGTAGTACTGATTTATGGGCAGCGGGCTTTTGCCTAACTCAATACTTACCTGTTGCGCCAAGCCAGGGACAGCCAGTGCAAAGATCAGAATTAAAGAAAGTATAAAGGGGCGCATAAACTAACCACAGCAAGCTACTACTACAATGTACAATAACAAATTTAACTAAAATCCTGCACTTACTAGTGCTCTATATTCTGCAGAAACCATTATATACTAACAGAAGCAACGAAATTATATTAAATTTTGGGTTTGCTTAATAGACTGATGCATAAGCACATCACTAGCTGATCTTGTAATAATTAAAATATAATTACACTATACCAATATTTTTTAATACATTTGCATTAAAATTATACTTTTAAAAAGCAACCTTTTTCACCTACAACGTAATTAAAAAGAGATTACAATTTACCTACCGAAATGTTAGAATACATTAAAACCATTTTGCTGAAGGTTAGCTTCGACAAGATGCTGTTTGAAAAGGAACTTAGAAAAGCCTTCAAAGTTTTAATACAAGAAGAATTACAACAGCTTAAACAATGGTGCTATGACCAATTTTCTGGTATGTACCTGATGATCTTAAACAAAGTATTCGCAAAAGCACAGGTGTAGGCCGCTTACTCTTCTGAAGAGGTAGTAAACTCCTGCACAAACTGAATGTTGCGCAGCAGCCCTTTATAGCCTGTGCGTTTTACCGCTGATTTCTTGAACAACTGCGAGAAAACCTCCTGTGTGAGATCCTGCCAATCGCTGGTTTTCATGTGGGACAGCTGTGGGTGCGCTAGAAACGCTGGCTCACTGTGCGGTTTACTAAAGCGGTTCCAAGGGCATACATCCTGGCAAATGTCGCAGCCGAATACCCAATTGCCGAATTTGCCTTGCATTTCCTGCGGCAGTTGGTCTTTTAGCTCTATGGTAAAGTAGGAAATGCATTTGCTGCCGTCTACTACATAGGGCTCTACTATAGCATTGGTCGGGCAGGCGTCTATGCAACGGGTACAAGAACCACAATAGTCTTTTATCGGTCCGTCCGGCTCCAGCTCCAGGTCTATAATTAACTCGGCTATAAAGTAGAAGCTACCCACCTGCGGCGTGATGAGGTTGGAGTTTTTGCCAACCCAGCCCAAACCACTTTTTTTTGCCCAAGCCTTATCAAGCACCGGCGCAGAATCTACAAAGCAGCGGCCACCAACTTCGCCTATCTCTTCGTTTATATAACTCAGCAGCTCCTTCAGCTTGTCTTTTATCACAAAATGATAATCGGTGCCATAAGCATACTTAGATATTTTATAGGTATCCTCTTCCTGCTGCTGCGCCTCCTTTTTGGGGTAGTAATTGAGTAGCAGCGATACTACTGTTTTAGCACCATCCACGAGCAGGCGCGGGTCAAGACGCTTGTCGAAGTGGTTTTCCATGTAGTGCATCTGCCCGTGCATGTTCTGGTTTAGCCAGCGCTCCAGCCTGGGTGCCTCCTCTTCCAGAAAATCAGCTTTGGAGATGCCGCAGTACATAAACCCCAGCTCCTTTGCCTTCTGCTTTACCTGATATGTGTACTTCTCTCTGCTCAATTTATACTTGGTGCCTCTTTTATACTTTAGCGGCTATACTTTGAAGAACAAAAGTACAGTAAAATAAATCCAACCGCAGATTAATAGGAATTTTGTTAATTACGATTAAACAGTCTTTCAAAACTAATTTGCTTTATAATATAGGGGCTAATGCCTCCTCTCATAAAAATATTTAGTAAAATAGATTAAAACTCATACTATCTTCTGCTGCTTTTATTACCTTTCCGGCATTAAACCTATAACCTAAAAAACTATGAAAAAATTAATTGCAATCTTGCTGTTACTGTGCCTTGCATTTTCAGTAAAAGTTAAAGCTCAGGGTGTTCTGGAAAATAATGGCAAGGTTTTCCACCTAAGCCCAGGAGAGAAAGAGTACAACTATGCGCAGGCCTACCGGAGCGGCAATATGCTCTACATTTCGGGCACGGTTGGCAACGGCACAATGGATGCCGCCATGGAACGTGTTTATAAAACGTTGGAGCTGACGCTGAAAAAGTATAACCTGGATTTCACGCATGTGGTAAAGGAGAACCTTTACACTAAAGACATGGAAGCCAGCAAGAAAAGTATGGCTATCCGGAAGAAATATTATGGCTCCCACTCCCCCGCCGCCACCTGGGTAGAAATTTCAAGACTATTTGATCAGGAGTCAGTACTGGAGGTAGAACTGATCGCTGAAATAAAGAAAACAGAATAGGAAACCTCTATTATAACTGCCTTCACATCGTATAACCGGAGGCGGCTGTAGTTTGATATTCCAACTATTAAGGACTATTTTATTTAAAGCGGGCAGAGTTAATCCAGCAGCTTATAACCGCAGGATTTAGGCTTTCAACCTAGTCAGATTAATTAATCTGACTTATTAATTAATCTGATTTCTATTAATCTACGGGCAAGAAAAAAGCAGGCCATTGGGCCTGCTCCTTGCACTTATATCACAAACAGTTCTTTATTCAGATTGATCAAACAGACTACCACCTACTACTTGCTGAGGCGGCACTTTGCCTAAGTGTCTGTACGCAGCTTCTGTTGCCTCACGGCCTCTTGCTGTACGCTTAATATAACCTTCCTGTATCAGGAAAGGTTCGTAAACTTCTTCTATAGTTTCTGCTTCTTCGCCACAGGCCGTTGCAATAGTAGAAATACCTACAGGACCACCTTTATACTTATCGATGATGCACGAAAGTATACGCTTGTCCATATCATCCAGTCCGTTGTGATCCACATCAAGGGCACCTAAGGCGAAACGGGCTATCTCTACATCAATGGTACCGTCGCTTTTTACCTGCGCAAAGTCGCGGGTACGGCGCAGCAGGTTATTGGCAATACGTGGTGTACCACGGCTGCGGCGTGCGATTTCAAAAGCGGCATCCTCGTAAATTGGAGCACCCAGCAATGCAGAAGAACGTTTCACGATAGAAGTAAGCAACTCTGCATCGTAATACTCCAGGCGGCTGTTGATACTAAAACGAGCACGCAGTGGCGCAGTAAGCAAACCAGAACGTGTAGTTGCACCGATCAGCGTAAATGGGTTCAGGCTGATCTGCACAGAACGGGCGTTAGGGCCCGAGTCCAGCATAATATCGATCTTGTAGTCCTCCATGGCCGAGTACAGGTACTCTTCCACTATCGGGTTGAGGCGGTGTATCTCATCAATAAAAAGTACGTCGTTCGGGTCGAGGTTAGTAAGCAAACCAGCTAAATCGCTTGGCTTATCCAGTACCGGGCCAGAAGTCATTTTTATACCAGCTCCCAGTTCGGAGGCAATAATGTGCGAAAGCGTGGTTTTACCCAAACCTGGAGGTCCGTGCAGTAGCACGTGGTCCAAAGCCTCGCCGCGGTGCTTTGCCGCCTGCACAAATATCTTAAGGTTCTCCACCACCTTTGCCTGCCCCGTAAAATCGGAAAAGCTAAGCGGACGGAGCGCCTTGTCTATGTCGCGTTCGGTTGGCGTCATGTATTCGTTTTCGCCAGTAAGATAATCTTCCCTCATGCTCTAAAATTAATCTTTATTTTCTGCTTTTGCAGTACTTAGTTGTAACAGAAAGCAAGTACAATTGGCTCCATTACAGCTTACGAATTTACGTAATTTTGCTAATTATTTTATAGTTTTTAACTATAAATCTAATATGGTTAGCAAAACTGCAAATTTTCCTTCCTCTCTGCACTATGCATCTCTGAGTTTGCTCTTTAAAGCTTCCAGGTCTTTAATAATAGGCTCATACAATTCCTGATAGCGTAACCTGCTATAGTATAAGGATAGTCCCCCTACTAAAACCATTACTATAATAAGAGCCAGGTGCATTACCAGGCGCAATTTCCAACTTTCATCCCAGAATATATCCAGGTAAATAAGATTTAACCCAATAGTAGAAATTACCATTTGCAGAGGTGTTATCAAACGGATAGAAGTATCGCGAAAGCGGAGGCTTTTTAAAGTATGGCTGATATATTCATTGCTGCTGCTATCTGCCTTTAGGTTACCCCACGGCACAGACTTTAGCCATTGTGCCAAAGCCGAAAGCAGAATGGCCCCAAACATTATTACAAGGCCTATATCAAACCACATTGTCTTTGGGGCAAATCCTTTCCGAAGAATGAATACAAAAGCGGCTGAAGTCAGGCAAAGTACGACTGTCATCATAATGTTTGTCCATATGATCTTACGCTGCAACGCTTTTGTCCTTTCCTGCAAATTGGACACAATAGTTTTATCACTTTCTTTATTTATCAGCTCCGGCGCATGCTGCGTCTGCCAGCTTTTTTGGATATCGTCAAAATTCATAGCTTTTTGCTATTTTCTGTAAATGTTTCCTGGTTAACGTGCTGCTCCATTAGCATGGCCAGCTTCTGTTTTATGCGACTTATTTTTACGCCCACATGATTCACGGTAAGCCCCAGAACCTCAGCAATTTCTTTATAAGATACCTCCTCCAGTAACAGCGAAATAATGAGGCGGTCCTGCTTTTCCAGACAGTTTATGCAGTAATGTAATTTTTGCAGCAGCACCTCCTGTTCTTGTTTTTGTAAGGACTCGGCAGTAGTGTCGGGGAGTTCAGCTATATGCCGGGGCAGCGGTTCGGTGTTTTTGCCCTGTTGCTTCCGGTGAAGTATAGCCGTATTCAGGGTGATGCGGTAAAGCCATGTACTCAGTTTAGCATCGCCACGAAAAGTATGCAGATTCAGCCATACTTTTACCAACACCTCCTGATATAGATCGCTGGCATCCTCTGGGTCAGGCATACAGGCGCGGCAGATGCGGTATAGCCTGTCCCGGTTCTCCTGCACAATCTGCTCAAACAGTTTTTCCTTATCAGGCATGAGCATCATACTTTATTAACTGATGAGAGAAAGTATAAATGTTGCTGTAACTCAGGAAGCGGTTCTGCTTTGTAAATGTTCGGCATAAAATAAGTTTGTTAAAGGTGAATAATTAGAGCTGTTCCAGAGCCAGTTTATACTTAGAGCAGATATATTACTTTTTATTACACCTACAGACAAAAATTTTGCAGAAAATATGATTGGTAAATAGCCAGACACTCGCGGGAGCTGCGCACGCCGCGAGGTCTACGTAAACAGCAAAGGCAGCTACTTCCGCAGCTGCCTTTGCTATACTTTATAGCCCTCCCCTGTTTTTAGGGAAGGGTTGGGTGGGATCTTACTTAAAAGCCTGGATACCGGTAATATCAGCACCAGTTATCAGCAAGTGAATATCGTGCGTTCCTTCGTAGGTGATTACCGATTCGAGGTTCATCATGTGGCGCATGATCGGGTACTCGCCAGTAATACCCATACCACCGTGGATTTGGCGTGCTTCGCGGGCGATGTGCAGGGCCATGTCTACGCTGTTACGTTTCGCCATTGATATCTGCTGGGTAGTGGCCTTGCCCTCGTTCATCAGGGTTCCCAAGCGCCATACCATCAGCTGTGCCTTGGTAATTTCGGTAACCATTTCAGCCAGTTTTTTCTGCGTTAACTGGAAGCCACCTATCGGCTTATCGAACTGGATGCGCTCTTTGCTATACTTTAAAGCAGACTCGTAGCAATCAATGGCTGCGCCAATAGCACCCCACGAAATACCGTAACGGGCAGAGTCTAAACAACCTAATGGACCGCGTAAACCATCAACGTTTGGCATCAAGTTCTCTTTAGGCACTTTCACGTTATCAAAAACCAGCTCGCCGGTGCAGCTGGCGCGTAGGCTCCACTTATTATGTATCTCCGGTGTTGAGAAACCTTCCATACCGCGCTCTACGATCAGGCCTTTAATGCGACCTTCTTCGTTTTTGGCCCAAACCACGGCTACCTGGCACTCCGGAGAGTTAGAAATCCACATTTTAGAACCATTGAGCAGGTAATGATCGCCCATATCTTTGATGTTGGTCATCATACCGCCCGGGTTAGAACCAAAGTCAGGCTCTGTTAAACCGAAGCAGCCCAGCCACTCGCCGCTTGCCAGCTTTGGCAGGTACTTTTTGCGCTGTTCTTCTGAGCCATACTTGTAGATCGGGTACATTACCAGCGAGCCCTGCACCGATGCTGTAGAACGCATGCCCGAATCACCACGCTCAATTTCCTGCATGATGATGCCGTAGCTGATATAATCCAGGCCACCACCGCCATACTCAGTCGGGATAGTCGGACCGAAAGCGCCAACATCTCCAAATTTCTTCACGATCTCTGATGGGAAATGTGCATCCTGCGCCCACTTTTCGATGTTGGGTGATATCTCACGCTTCACGAAGTCGCGCATAGTCTGGCGGATAAGCAGATGCTCTTCGGTAAGCAGGTCGTCTATGTTGAAATAGTCAGGTGCTCCTGATGATTCGTAAGCCATAGTTTTGTTTTAAAGGTTTTTGAGAAGGGTAATACGCAAAGTTAAAATTTTATACCACAGATTAATGGGGATTTTTGATTAAGTATGATTCTTTACTCAATCAACATATACAGGATTGACAAAGGATATACAAAATTGTTTACCTGTGAACAATTCCCATCCTCTTCTTGCCCAAAAAAGGGTGTCTGTTCGCAAGTATAAATGTAATCAACCCTTGTAGTTTACTTAAATCCTGATCCAGTTTAATCTTGAATTCAAGCGAATCTCAAAAAATCCAGACAAAGAAAAAAGCCCTACCAAACGGCAGGGCTCCTTCTATAAAATATAGTTTTATACTTTAGAACTTCACGCCAAGCGATAGCAGGAAGTTTCTGGTAGCCTGTGGGTAGTAGTAATTGTAGTCGTAGCGGGTGTTGTCGCCTACGTACTGCTCGCTCCAGGTGTAGCCGTTGGCCACATACTTTTGGTTAAGGAGGTTGTTTACCAGCAGCGCCAGCTCTAGCTCCTTCATAAACGATGGCTTTAAAGTATAGCGCAGGCGCAGGTCGGCTACTTGGTATGCATCAATCTTACGATCTTCAGAGCCAGTATTATCCAAATATTGCTTGCCTACTGTTTTGTAAAGTATGGCTGCTCTGAAACCTTTTAGCGGCTGCACCTCCAGTTTATGCGCCGAAACTACTGCAGGCGAGAAGGAGATATCTGTTTCGCTGTAGCTCGTCTCCACCACATCCTCTACATTATAATCGTCATCATATACATACAAGTAGTCGGTAAAATTACGGATCTTGTTTCTGCTGAAGGTGACGTTACTGCTCAGCTCCACGAAATCGTTGAAATTAACCATACCTGCCAATTCCATACCGGTGCGATAGCTGTCTTTGATGTTAGTGCGCAGCGGCGAACCTACATCGTTTAGCTGCCCTGTAAGCACCAGCTGGTTATCGTAGTCCATGTGGTAAAAGTTGGCATCCAAAGTATAACGGGCGCCTTTGCCAAGTATAGCTAGGTTGCTGCCACGCAAACGGTAACCGATTTCCAGGTTATACAGTGTCTCTGCTTTAGGGTCAGTTGCTCCAGCCTGTGTGTTCAAAGACTTATCGGTAAAATCAGAACGGGTTGGTTCGCGGTTTCCTACAGCGTAAGAAGCATAGGCAGTTTGGCCTTCACTAATCTCATAGGTAACACCAGCTTTAGGATTGATGAAGCTGAAATCTACCTGCTGGGTTACGTTACGGTTATCATCATCAACGCCATCAATACTATAATCAATAGTGCGGTACTGCAAGTCGCCGAATACACCTAACTTATGAGTTAGCTGATAGTTTACTTTACCAAAAATGTTAAAGTCGGTTTTAAGTGCATTATTGAAATAGTAACGCTGCCCTAATTCGCTGTTAGAGGCGTAGCGGGCCCAGATTACTTCGCCAAAGTGGTCGCCATCATACTTGTTCCAGGCACCGCCCAGGGTAGCGTTCAGTTTACCGGCCTCATCAGTGTAATTCAGGGCATATGTTGCACCATAGAAGTAGTTATCAAGCCACTTTTGGCGGATAAGGTCGGAGCGGCTGATGGTGGTATCGCCTAGCGCTACCGGCGCGATGCTATAGTTAGCCAACTTCTGGTTATACTTGTACTGCTCGTAATAGCCACGCCCACGGGTAAAATGAAAGGCACCACCCAGGTTCAGGCGCGGCAGCAGGTCTTTAGAGTAGTGCAACTGGTAGTGGTCCTGTTGGTAATTATCCGTCTCGTTTTCATAGGTAAGGGAGTTGTAGGTGCGGTCTGTCTCCAGCTTATCTTCCGGCACTCCGTTCCAGGCCTGATAGGTTTTTTCTCTGCCCGAGAAGGTTACGAACTTCAGCATACCTGTTTTACCATGGTAACCTGCCGCCAGGTAGTATGATTTCAGATCAGAAGAAGCACGATCAATATAGCCATCTGAGGAAATTTTAGATAAGCGGCCATCTACGGTAAACTTATCATTAATTAGTCCAGAGCCAAAAGAAACCGAATGACGCCAGGTGTCAAAGGAGCCGTAAGCGTTTACAGCCTCGGCATAGGCTTCGCGGTTTACACCGATGGTACGGATATTCAAACTGGCTCCAAAAGCGCCGGCACCGTTCGTAGAGGTACCTACTCCGCGCTGCACCTGCACATCCTCTATTGATGAGGCAAGGTCGGGCATGTTTACAAAGAAAGTACCATGGCTCTCAGAGTCGTTTACCGGGATGCCGTTTACCGTTACGTTGATGCGGGTGATGTCGGAGCCACGAATGCGGATGCCTGTATAGCCCACTCCAGCGCCTGCATCAGAATTAACCACCACCGATGGCGTTTGCTCCAGCAAGTATGGCAGGTCCTGTCCAAAGTTGCGTTCTGCTATCTCTTGTTTGCTAACGTTGGTAAAGGTTGTGCCTGTTTTTTCGCTGGCACGCGTTGCAGATACTACCACCTCACCGGTTTGCAGCACCTGAGCGCGTAACCTAACCTGCACCTGTTCATCCTGCTGTAGGTTTACAGTTACTTTCTGGCCTTCAAAGCCTAGGTAGCTGATGTTTAAAGTATAAGTCCCGGCTGGCAGATTACTGAACACAAAATTGCCTAACTGGTTAGTGGCCACGCCTGTGCCTGTGTTCTCAAGCACAACGTTAGCACCGGCCAATGCATTGCCAGAGGCTGCATCAGCCACACGCCCGCTCAGGTTAAACTGAGCAAGCAACTGCAATGGCAATACAATTGCCGCCATCACAAATAATAGCTTTTTCATTAAAGATGATTGATAAAAAGGTTTGACATAAAAACTTATGCCAGGGGGAATAGCCATTAAAGCTACCTTTTATTACCGTTTTGTATTCCCTTCGACGGCATTATCCGCATCAGGTTCAATGGGTATGATCTCAGCCCGTTATATTAAGGCACCCCTAACGAGGGCAAAGTTATAAGGCTTTTTTGGTTTATTCAAAATATAACTTCACCCAAATGGGCAAATACATTCTTTATGCTGGTTAGCAGCATGTTATTTTTCCTGAAATGTAAAAACCACAGAAGCAGAAAGTACGTTGAAAACAGTAAATGGCACACATCCTCTATATTGCCTTAAACGTAAAAAGAGTGTAGCATAAGCCAGCTGAAACAATTAATGAAAAAGTAGAACTGTGATGATGATCAGCATTTTATATACAATGGCGCTCCTAACCATACTAGCATATTATGCTTTTGCACCCCGCAAAAAGTTTAACCACCCACCATCAACAGATAACGATGATGACGGAGGTGAACCATTAGGAGATGATTTACCTGACTTGGACCTCCCGCCCGGCATATCGCTGCCGGTAAACGACTTTGAACCAAGGTATGACTTCAGAAGCATTAAAGTACCTAAGTTTCCTGAACCATCCCTTCACTGAACACAAAATTAAAAGCCCCGGTTAAGACTAACCGGGGCTTTTAATTTGGGGCTCTTAAAATGCTTACCAAACTGTTATGCTAAATGTCCGCTCAAATACATGCTTTGGGCGCAACTCGTTTATACCTTCTTTCTCCTGCAGTTCGCTGCTATCGCTGGTGCTACTGGCAATACCGCACCATGGCTCAATACATACATATGGCGAAGGGCCTGGTTTAGCCCATATTCCTAAGTAGGGAAAACCTTCGAAACCAAGTTCTACTTTACGTGGGCCTGTATGACTGCCTAAAACCAGTTTTTCAGAGTGAAGATCTTTTAGTACGATGGCGTCTTTATCAAAATACTGGTGGTTAAGTGGCAATACATTGGTTTTCTCTGCCAGCAGTGCGGTTTCGCCAGTTAGTAAACCTTTTTCACTGATTAAGTGGCGGCGCAGTGTTTCTTCTTTCTCAAACTCGAGGTAATAATCGCTGTACTGCTCGTTAGGGTACAGCGGGACGTTAAACCCAGGGTGCCCACCTACAGAGAACCACATAGCTTTGGTGTCTTCGTTAAGCACCTGGTACGTTACCTCCAGCCTGTTCTCTTCTAGTTTGTAAGCAACCAGCAACCTGAACTCAAATGGGTACTGCTCCAGCGTCTCCTCGTCGTGCTCTAATTGAAAAACCAGTTTATGATCATGCTCCTCTATCAGCTCGAACTCCTTTCTGCGGGCAAAGCCGTGCCTGCTCATCTGGTAGGTTTTACCCTCGTAAGTATACTGCTGCTGTGGCAACTCTCCTACTATCGGAAAAAGATTTGGTGCGTGGCTGGCCCATACAGCGTGGTCTGCTACCCAAATTAACTCCAGGTCTTCGTCTTTTTTGATAAAGTGTTGTAGCTCGGCACCCATACTTTCGATGCCTACCTTAAAGTATTCGTTCTCGATGAAATATAGCATAGTATGATCTTTATTCGTTTTTCAGGAGCAGGCTGTCTATGTGCTGGCGTGCCAGGTTAAAACGCTCTTGCTGTTGCCCGGTTACTTCTACAAATGGCACCTGTAGCGCCTGCAGTTCACGTTTGTACCAATCGTAGAAATACTTGCGCATGTGCGGGTGCTCACGCTGCGGATCCGGCTCCCACGGCAAATCAACGCCCATTAGTAGGCAAAGGTTGTAGTCCTGCTGCATTAGTTTTTCAGCTATCCACTCCGGACACCGGCCAAAGGCATGCTCACTCCATATCTTAAGCACTAGCATATCGGTATCAGCAAAAAGTATGGCATTAGCCTGCTGCATAGCCTGCTGCTCTAATTCCCACTGCCCACGTGCAATAGCCTCAATATCGTCCAAAGTATAAGATCTGTCTAACCCTCCGATGTAGCTGCGGGCGTACTCCGGCACCCACACGGTATTATAATGCCCCGCCAGCTGTTCTGATAGAGTAGATTTGCCTGTAGATTCTGGCCCTGTAATAGATACTTTTAGCATGGGGCAAAGGTCGTGAAAAATAATGAGGCGCAGCGACCGCTCTTACCAAAGAAAAAGCCTTACCTGCAGTGGCTATTAACTAAAAGCTACTACAAATAAGGCTTTAATAAACTTTAGTAATGAGAGGCAGAAACAGCGATCAAGTTCGTCGCAATCAGCTTAAAATTAAAACGCGCTGCGATACCTTAGTTTTCTGAAAAGCTATAATCGTAAAAATTATACACTTCCAGCTCTGTTTCTACGGTGTTGCCATACTGCTTGAAAAGCATTTTTTTAGGGCTTTCGTCCGGAGACTCATACCCCCATTTCAAACGATTGACATACTTTAATTCCTCGGGTAATTGTAACTTCTTTTGCTTCATATCATCTCACATTTAAGCGTTACACATACAACCCTCGAACATAGGGTGTCTACAGAATTCACCTATATGTACGCAGGCAGAATTACCACGATTGTACTTTTACACAGTATAAATAGTACAATAAACACTTATTTCATTATTACCTGCTTCCTTTCACGCTCAGTTAAAGACTTTTTCCAATCGATATACCCAACCACGCACAGTATGAGAAAGATAAAGTATAGCACGCTTGTAATATACAATTCCTTATAAGTATAAACTCCTACATACACCACATCTACAACCAGCCATACAATCCAATTTTCTATATATTTCTTAGCCATCATCCAATAGCCGATCAGGCTTATTGCGGTTGTGGCTGAATCGGTATACGATAGGTCTGCGTTAGTGTAATTTTCGAGGAAATAGCCTAAGCCCAAGGTAAATGCTGTACCCAATACAATCAGAATAGCCAACTGCTGTCTTCCTACATGGCCAACTTTACGCTCAGTATGCCCTTTGCCGCCATATAACCAGATATACCAACCATAAAAACTGGTAATAACATAAAAAGCGTTTAATCCCATATCAGCATACAGGCGCACATCATAAAATATAACAACATATATAGCCACGCTTACCAAACTTACCGGCCAGGTAAGAACACTTTGGCGGGCAGCAAGCCATACACCTGCCACACCGGTAAGGGCTCCGGCAAGTTCTAAAAGGCTCATGGCCTGTACGGCCTCAACTATACTTTGGGTGATGCTTGTTGTATCCATCTCGTAAAAAACCTCTGGCGGGGATGCTATAAGTAGGCAAATTCGTTGCTAAGTTTGTAAATCAAATTAACTCTGCCAAACAAGCAACCACTGCACAGCTTTTGGCGATTTATAAAGTATGGACGAAATTACTGCTATTGAACTTAAAGAGCGGCTTGCCCGCAATAATAAAATACAATTAGTTGATGTGCGTGAGCCTTCTGAGTTTGAGATATGCAACCTTGGCGGTGAACTTATACCATTAGGTGAACTTCCAAAGCAGGTCAGCCGCATCCGCCGCGATATTCCGGTTGTAGTGATCTGCCACCACGGCTTCAGAAGCGCTCAAGCTATTAATTACCTTACCCAGCGCCTCGGCTTCGATAACCTGCTTAACCTTAAGGGTGGTATACATGCCTGGGCCACACAAGTAGACCCGGATATGGCAGTTTATTAACGGCAAAATCCTTTACAGATATAGGTCTGCAATTTATACCAGCAAAGGCTTTTGTACATCATTTACCTCCTGCCTTCTAACCTCGAAATTATTTTATTTAGCCTATTGCAGAATTATCCCAACTATTTTTCGTAGTTTTACGCGGCAAATAAGGACCCCTAATTTATTTGCCATGCTCTCTGAACAGTCAAAGATTCTTTTTGAGGCGCTCACTTACGACGACGTGCTTCTTCTCCCGGCTTACTCCGAGGTACTCCCACATCAAACCGACACTTCTACTCAGTTAACGCGCAACATTCGCATTAATATTCCTTTGCTTTCGGCTGCCATGGACACAGTAACCGAAGCAGACCTGGCTATTGCTATGGCACAGGAAGGCGGAATCGGCATTATTCACAAAAATATGTCGATAAAGAAGCAGGCGGCGCAGGTGCGAAAGGTAAAACGTTCGGAAAGTGGCATGATCCTAGACCCAATCATCCTGAACGAGAATGCCACGCTAGGTGATGCCGTACAAATTATGACGGATAACAAGATTGGCGGTATTCCAATCGTGAACGATAAAGGCCAGCTAACAGGTATCATTACCAACCGTGACCTGCGTTTCCAGAAAGACCTTACCCAAAAGGTGTCGCAGGTGATGACCAGCGAAAACCTGATTACTGCTAAAAAAGGCACCGATTTATCTAAAGCAGAAGACATTTTGCAGGAGTATAAAATTGAGAAGCTGCCTGTTATAGACGAAGATGGCAAACTTGCCGGGCTTATTACCTACAAAGACATCTTGAAGAAAAAAGATCGCCCTTTTGCCTGCAAAGATGAATTTGGCAGACTAAGAGTAGGAGCCGCAGTTGGCGTTACGCCTGATGTACTGGATCGTGTACAGGCACTTGTGGATGCTGGCGTAGACGTAATTAGCGTAGATACCGCCCATGGTCACTCAAGAGGTGTACTGGAAGCCGTTCGAAAAATAAAAGACACGTTCCCGAATGTAGACCTTATTGCTGGCAATATAGCTACAGCAGAAGGCGCAAAAGCCCTGGCAGACGCCGGAGCCGATGCTGTAAAAGTTGGCGTTGGCCCTGGCAGTATTTGTACCACACGTGTTATTGCAGGTATTGGCGTACCACAACTTTCGGCGGTAATGGAAGCAGCCAAAGGACTGAAGGGAACCGGAGTACCTGTAATTGCAGACGGTGGCATTAAGTTCTCAGGTGATGTTGTAAAAGCCCTAGCCGGCGGTGCAAGCACCGTTATGATTGGTTCTTTACTGGCCGGTACTGAAGAGGCGCCAGGCGAGATGCTCATTTACGAAGGACGCAAGTATAAAACATACCGTGGCATGGGTTCTGTAGAGGCCATGGAAGAAGGCTCTAAAGACCGTTACTTCCAGGGCAACGAAAAAGACTCTAAGAAACTGGTACCCGAAGGCATTGTAGGTCGTGTTGCCTATAAAGGCTTGGTGAATGAAGTAATTTACCAGCTGGCAGGTGGTATCAGGGCAGGCATGGGCTATTGTGGCACTCCTACTATTAAGGATCTGCAGGACGCCAAAATGGTTAAAATAACCGGAGCAGGCCTGCGCGAAAGCCACCCACACGATGTACAAATTATGCGTGAGGCACCAAACTATAGTCGTTAATAATATTAGATTATATAAAAAACACCGCTGCACAGATGATGTGCAGCGGTGTTTTTATTTTATTATGTAACTGATTACGTATAAGATAGCAGAATACAAAGCCTAACAAATATATTATGCACCTACTGCAGGCATGATTCAGATATTAACCAAAAGCATTATATTTACGTTATGCTATGTGTTTTTGCAGCCAGGGTCCGGTGGGTAGCATACTTTTTATTACCTTTCATTACTATTCTCAATCAAAAACAGCTAATAAGCAACGCCTTAAAGTACGGGCACGGTTTTCCGTTTTATGATATTTAAAACAAACGCGAAATCTTTAATGGTAACTACAGCTATCGTTAGCTGGGTGCTGCTGTTGCTTAATATTCTGATCTCAGCTGAGGCCATAAACCAACCAGGTGATGTTAAGTTCTCGCTGCCTTATGTAAACAACTTTCTTATTGTCATCTTCATTGTTTCTGTTTTCCTGTACCAGAGGCTTAGCGCAGAAAACCTAAAGGGCATTGATTTCATTGGCTACCTCTGGCATTTATTTTCGAAGGCGGGTGTAGCAGCTTACTTGAGTGTGGCCTTATTCCTGGGCTATCGCCTCGTATCCAATTATACTAATATAGAGTCGCCGTCTCTGTTGCACACCGTGTACCAGATAAATTTCGGATTGCTGATAATTTTCCTGGCAAAGGCCTTTTACATTTGGCGACAGCTGCTTTTATACCATAAAAATAAGTTTTTGCAGATAGCCTGGGACTGGTTTGAGTTGCTGATTTTTGGCACTCTGCTGCTCACGCTCTTAAACTTTAACTATACCAGTTACATTTTCCTGCCACTGCTGGCGCTGCTTAGCTTTTATATACTTTTCCTGTGCACTAACCTGAAATGGGTAGCCTACCTCACATTCAATAACAAAAGCAGGTCACTTGTACTGCTTGGCGCCATACTTCTCAGCTGCTACATCTTTGTTAACTTTTTCCAGCAGTTGGCTGATAGCCCCGATCTGGTAATAGATTATACTGATGTAGGCTTCCTGCTGCTGGCCATGCTTTTTGTGGGGCTTTATACTTTGGCTGCTTTCCTGGTATCGTTGTTTAGCTTACCTACCTCCAGTGTGTTTGAGCAAAAGAGCGAAGACCTGCTGAACTTCCAGCGTCTGAGCCAGTCTATACAACAAGGGCAAAGCGAGGCACAAGTATATGATATGCTTTTCGAAAGTACCATCAGGGCCTCTGATGCCAGCGCCTCATGGTTTGAACTGATCCGGAACAGCGAACCGCAGGTAACGCATCTGCTAAGTATAAACGCTGAGCAAATAACGCGCATCAGGCATTTGCTGCTGGCTTACAATATCCAGAACATCGACTACATCAACAATAATCTTGATCGCAACCCTGGATTCCGGGATCTTACATTACCCTGGAAGTCACTGATTATACTACCGATCAAATCAAAGAAGCATACGTTTGGGGTGCTGTACCTGCTAAAAGATATTGAGCAGGGCTTTGACCGCGAAACCACAAACGTGTTGCGCACCTTTACCAGCCAAACCATACTTACCATCGAAAACCTGCGCCTGGTAAACGAATCGCTGCTGAACGAACGATATAAGGAAGAGCTTAAGATTGCCACACAGGTACAGGAAAGTCTTATACCTAAAACATTTCCGACCGACAGTTGGTTTGAAATCTCAACCCATGCTGTTGCAGCTAAAGAAGTAGGAGGCGATTTTTATGATTTCCTTCAACTAAGCGAGTCTCGTATCGCCATTATTATAGGAGATGTTTCGGGTAAAGGTATCTCTGCAGCGTTCCATATGGCCCAGATGAAAGGTATCTTCCATGGATTAATGCAGCAGGACATGCCGCCAAGTGAATTCATGAAGCAGGCTAACAGTGCCCTAAGCCGATGCCTGGAGAAAACTTCTTTTATTACTTCTGCGCTATATATTATCGACTACCGGATGAAAGGCTTTATGTTTGCGCGCGCAGGCCATTGCCATACCTTATACTATAACTCGATGATGGAAGACGTGTTCTATTTCCAGACAGAGGGTTTGGGCTTGGGCATTATCCGTGACAAGAGCTACAACAACCATGTGCGCGAGATGTACTACGACTATAACCCGAACGATGTGATGGTTGTTTACACAGACGGCATAGTAGAGGCGCGCAGCCCTGATAATGAAGAGTATGGCGAAGACAGGCTGAAGTTTATGCTTGAGCAGACTTATCACCTGGAGGCCGAAGACATAAAATGCGCCATCATAAACGACCTGGAGGAATTTACCGGACCGGGCAACTTATATGATGACCAAACGTTGCTTGTTATTAAGTTTAAACCGACTCAACAAAACGACGAACCAAGTCGTACATAAGCCGATGAAAATTACACAAGAAATCAAAGACAACACCATCGTTATGACCCTGGATGGTGAACTGGATGCCAGCTCATCTGTTATACTTGACGAAGAATTAGCCGACCCAGAGATTATGAGTTATAGCAAAATCCTGGTCGATTGTGCTAAATTAAACTACATTTCCTCTGCTGGCCTTGGCGTGTTTATTTCTCACCTGCAACGCTTCGAAGACGCCCAGATCAAGCTTATTTTTTACAACATGCAGGACAAAGTGCGGAACGTGTTTGAAATACTAGGTCTTGACCTGCTCATGACCATTGTATCAGACTACGAAGAGGCAAGGACTGTTTCAAATGAATAACTCGATACGGGTAAATTGTACTAAAAAAAATCTTAAGCTGATACGCGATTTCGTCGTGGAGTATCTGCACGCCTATGCGTTAACAGATATCATGACAAACCAGATCGTATTAGCCGTGGATGAGATATGCGCAAACCTTATCATCCACGCTAATCACGAAGACCCGGACAAGTATATTCACCTTGCCATTAATAAGCAGAAGGAAATGCTGAAGTTTGAAATATCAGACAACGGCCTAGCCTTTAAAAGATCTGAGTACAAGGAGCCAAATATTGAAGAAAACATCCGGATGGGGAAAAAGGGTGGTGTTGGCATTGCCCTTGTTAACCGCATCATGGACAAAGTGGAATTTGAGTCTAATGACACACAGAATGTTTGTGTGTTATATAAAAAAATTAAATAAGGTGCTTTGGCACACTATTACAGCGCATTAACCGTTATCCGGAACAAAACCGCATGCAATTGTATTATAGTTATACTTTTTGCCAAATCTGTCAGAAAATTTAATTAAAATTGCATGGTCTGAGTCAGATCAGCTATCTAAATAGTTTGTATTCAATCAACTTATGCGCAGCAACCACTTACTTGTTGCAGCCGCCCTTTTTGTGGCCGGATGTACTGCAACCAAGAAGAACGATACCAAAGAACCAGCAATCGCTACACTAGGCACAGAGCCTATTTCTACAACAGAGTTCCAGTATGTTTATGAAAAGAACAATGCTGGCAACGAAGATGCCTACACCCGTGAGAGCGTTAAAGATTACCTTAAACTGTACACAAACTTCAAGTTAAAGGTAAAAGAAGCCGAAAGCCGTGGCCTGGATACCACTACAGCTTTTAAGCGTGAACTGGAAGGCTACAAGGAGCAACTGGCCCAGCCATACCTTACCGAGAAAAGTGTAACCGACCAGCTTGTAAAGCAGGCATACGACCGTTTGGGCAAGGAGGTAAATGCATCACATATACTGCTTACTCTACAGCCTGATGCAGCACCAGAAGATACGCTTGCCGCTTACAACAAAGCCATTGAGCTACGCCAGCGTGCCCTAAAAGGTGAAGATTTCGGCAAATTGGCTCAGTCTTTCTCCCAAGACCCATCAGCTGCAGAGAATAAAGGCAATCTAGGCTATTTCACATCTATGCAAATGGTGTATCCTTTCGAGGATGCTGCCTATAAAACTACTGTTGGTGATATATCAGTGCCGGTTCGTACCCGCTTTGGCTATCATCTTATTAAAGTGCACGACAAGCGCGAGGCGCGCGGCGAGATAAAAGTAGCGCATATTATGGTGCGTGCTACTCCTGGTATGCCTAAAGCCGACTCGCTGGCAGCCAAACAACGCATAGACGCTATCCACAAGCGCCTGCAGCGCAACGAGAACTGGAATAAACTGGCAGCAGAATTCTCTGAAGATGCCAACTCTGCCCAAAACGGAGGCGAACTTCCATGGTTTGGCACAGGCCGTATGATACCAAGCTTTGAGGATGCTGCTTTTGCGCTGAACAAGGAAGGAGATCTTACCAAGCCGCTGCTAACACCATATGGCTGGCACATTGTTAAGCTGATAGATAAGCGTGGTCTGCCACCGTTTGAAGACATGGAGCAGAATCTCCGAAACAAAATTGCTAAAGATTCCCGCTCTGAATTAAATAAAGCTGCTTTCATGAAGCGTGTAAAGGCCGAAAACAACTTTACAGAAGTTGCTAACGCCAAAGCAGCAGCCTTCAGTAAGACTAATTCAGACCTACTGCAGGGAAAATGGAATTACGATATAAATGACAAGGCACTAAACCAGACGCTTTTCACGATACAAGGTAAGCCATACACAGTAGGCAACTTTTATACTTTTGCAAAAGAGCAACAGCGCCCACGCACATCGGGTACGCCAGAATTTGCCATGCAGCAGCTTTACGACGCCTATGTTGATAAGAGCTTAGTTGAGTATGAAAGAGCCAACCTGGAAAACAAGTATACTGATTACAGGATGCTTGTTAAAGAATACCATGATGGTATTTTGCTATTCCAGCTGATGGACGAAAAAGTATGGTCTAAAGCCATTGAAGACTCTGTTGGCCTGAAAACATTCTTTGAACAAAACAAAGAAAAGTATAAGTGGGGGACACGTGTACAAGCTACCGTAATTAGTGCTGCTAACAAAGACTTATTAAACAAGGCGCAGCAGCAGCTGGCTACACAACGCTATCCTGTTAAATCTGCTAACCTGCCAGACATTTTGTTTGAGCAAAACAAGGCAGAGCTAACCAAAGACGCTACTATAAAGCTGAACGAGTTCGCCGAAATTCTTAAAAACAACGCCACGCTATCTATTGATGTGAACGGCCATGCCGACGCACGCGAAGCAGCAGGTAAAGATAACATTGCCAACCAGAGAGCACAGCGCGTGGTTAAGTACTTAACAGAAGAAGGCGTGCCAGCCGCTCAGATAAAAACAAATGCACTTGGTAAAACAGAGCAGGCAGGCCCTGACAACACTGAGTCTGGTCGCCGCCGTAACCGCCGCGCTTCTTTTGTACTTTATTCATCAGATGTAAGTGCGCTGGCAGATAACCTGAATACCAGCAACCCATTGGATGTACAGATAACAGAGAAGAGATTCCAGAAGGGTGAGCACAAAGTACTGGATACTGTAAACTGGGAAAAAGGCACCTATACGCTACAGCAGAACGGCCGTGAGTACCTGATCATTATCGAAGAGGTGCTGGAGCCAGCTTATAAGCAACTGAATGAGACCCGTGGCCTGGTTATTTCTGATTATCAGAACTACCTGGAGCAGCAGTGGGTAAACCAGCTGCGCGAGAAATACCCGGTAAACGTGAACGAAACTGAGCTAGAGAAACTAGTAAGAAAGTAAGGTAGCTTTAACTAGTCACCTCCCCTTCTGAAAAAGCAGACCTGAAACTCAGAATAAAGCAGTAACTTGCACGTTGATTTTTTAGCAGCGTGATTATTATAAGTATTACAACCTTGAGAAAGACAATCAATTTTGGCAGACTGGCATTTGTAGCGATTTGCTTTATTATCTCCTCACTAAATGTTGTGGCGCAGGCCCCTGTGCAGCGTAAGGTAGATGGCATTATTGCTAAAATAGACAACCACATCATACTTCGTTCTGATCTGGAGTTTAGCTATCTGCAGTACCTTGCCCAAACTAAGCAGCAGCCAAATGAAAGCCTGAAGTGCGACATACTTCGCTCTATGGTGCAGGATAAGCTCTTGCTTGCCCGCGCTGAGATAGACTCTGTAGTAGTAGACGAGGGTATGGTAACAGACCAACTTAACCGACGCATTGATTACCTTACCGCACAGGTAGGTGGTGTGGAGCGCCTGGAGCAGTATTACAATAAAAGTATAAAGCAGCTGAAGGACGAGCTTCGTAAGACAGTGAAAGAGCAGATGATCGCCGAGAAAATGCAGCAGGAAATTTCGGGCAAGATCAAGGTGACGCCAAAAGAAATCAAACGCTATTTTAATGCTATCCCTACTGATAGTTTGCCATACTTCTCAAGCGAAGTAGAGCTAGCCCAGATTGTAAAGTATGCGCAGGTAAGCAAGAAGCAAAAATTAGAAGCTCGCCAGAAACTTGAAGAGCTACGCAAGCGCATTTTAGCAGGCGAAGATTTTGCCACCCTAGCCAAACAGCATTCACAAGATCCGGGATCGGCAGCAAATGGTGGTGAGCTAGGCTTCTTTAAAAGAAAAGAACTTGTACCAGAGTATGAAGCAGCTGCTCTGCGCCTGGAGCCAGGCGGTATGTCTAATGTGATCGAATCTCAGTTTGGTTTCCACCTGATCCAGCTGATAGAGCGTAAAGGCCAGGAGTTCAACACACGTCATATCCTGATTAAACCAGAAACAGCTACGGTAGATGTAGCAACGGCAGCAGCTGAACTGGACAGCATCCGTACTCTTATTTTGAGCGACAGTATTACATTTGCCAAGGCAGCCAAGGATTTTTCGGATGATAAGCAAACGAAAGACAACGGAGGCTCTATTACAAGCCGTGCAACAGGCAGCATGTATATCCCGATGGATCAGGTAGACCCTGCTATTTTCTTTGTAATTGACACGATGCAGGTAGGCAATATATCTAAACCAATTCCTTTCCGTACGGAGGATGGCCAGGAAGCTGTTCGAATTATTTCTCTTAAATCAAAGTCAAAACCGCACCTGGCAAACCTACAGGACGATTATCAGAAAATAGCTACAGCTGCTCTAAACGAAAAGAAAGGAAAAGCCGTTGATGATTGGTTCCGAAGAAACATTGATACCGTATTCATTGAAATTGATCCGGAGTACCAGGAATGTAAGGTACTAGAGCTAACCCAATAAAACTATGATGCAGTTCTCCTCTGACAAAGAAGCAGCCGATGCACTACACGATGCTTACCGCACCCTTACCGCCGAGATATCGAAGGTTATTGTAGGCCAGGAAGAAGTAGTAAGATTAGTACTCACAGCTGTTTTTTGTCAGGGGCACTGCCTCCTGGTTGGTGTTCCGGGGCTTGCCAAAACACTCCTGATCCAGACTATTGCCAACTCCCTGGATATGTCCTTCAGCAGGGTGCAATTTACCCCTGACCTCATGCCCTCCGACATTGTAGGTGCTGAAACTCTGGACAAAGACCGCAACTTTAAATTTGTAACCGGCCCTGTATTTGCCAATATCGTGTTGGCCGATGAGATAAACCGTACACCGCCAAAAACACAGGCAGCACTGCTAGAAGCTATGCAGGAACATGCCGTTACAGTTGCCGGCAGAAAGTATGATTTACCTCGTCCTTTCTTTGTACTGGCTACCCAAAACCCGATTGAGCAGGAAGGTACCTATCCCCTACCCGAGGCACAGTTAGACCGCTTTATGTTTAACATAACGCTGGGTTATCCAAGTTATGAGTCGGAGTTGCAGATCGTTAAAAACACAACCGGTGCTGTTATCACCCACCTAAATAAGATTTTACATGCCGATGAGATAATTGCTTTCCAGCAACTGGTTCGGCGTGTGCCTGTAGTGGATAATGTGGTGGAGTACGCAGTGCAATTAGTACATAAAACCCGCCCCGGCCAGCCTATGGCCTCGCAGCAGGCAAATCAGTACCTGGAATGGGGAGCAGGCCCAAGAGCCTCTCAGCACCTGATTGTAGGCGCCAAGTGCAATGCCATCTTAAACGGAAAGTATAGCCCTGATATAGAAGACGTGCAGGCCGTTGCTCTGCCTATACTTCGCCACCGCATTGTACGCAATTTTAAAGCCGAGGCCGAGGGTATTACAGTGGAGCAAATTATACGTGAGTTGCTCTAAGTGCTAGCTGTTAAATACTGATTGTTGTAAAAGCTATTTTATACTTTTAACAATTTAACCAGTAAACAATTTAGCAATTAAACCTTATTGGTGTAATTTTGCATCCGTTCAATTTATCAACTTTACCAAGACACATATGGAAGCGGCTGCTTTATACTTTCGCTTTAAGGATAATCTGGCAACAATAGCCGGAGCGCTTAACAGCAAACTGGAAGTACGCTCTATGCCTTACAATACTTCTATTCCATTAGAGATCGACCTGCTGGCTGATGTACTTCGACTGCACGGGCTCGATTTTCAGTCCACAACTCCGGGTGCTGCACGCCTGTTTGACTTCCAGCAGTGGTATGCCCAGAACGAAGAAAAGGTAAACGATGTGATGCACCGTGTACTGGAAGAGAAAAGAGCTTACATGAAAACAGCTACCGGTACTGTACTGCAAAAAGAAATGCTTTACCGTCGCCTGGAGTATTTTAAAGAAACAGCTCATACTTTGGAAGTAATGATGGCGCAGCAGCAACTGCATAGCCCTAAGCACTTCAGCTACCCGTTTTTAAATCAGTAAGTGTAAAGTATACATTAGCATAACAAAAATCCCCTGCCATAGAAGTATGGCAGGGGATTTTTCGTTCTTGCATTAATCTCTGGACTCGCCGACTACTGCATAAAAGGCTTACCAGTATACCAGAGACTTTAAAGTCTAAGACATTGAAAATGTTATAGCACATCCACAACTACTTCCTTACTTCTGTATGACCATCCTTAGAATGCTCCAGCTTCAGCTCTCCCTCCGGCTGGTCTTTCATACTTGAGTCTGCCTGGCCGCCCACACCGCCTTTAGCTACGGTAATGCCGCCATCTACCATATATAAAGCCCCTGTAACATAAGAGGCCTCATCTGATGCCAGGAACAAATATACATTGGCAACTTCTTCTGGTGTGCCACGACGGCCCATAGGTGTTGCTTCTTTCATAGTCTTCACCATTTTACTATCCATAGGGCCAGTGCTGGCGTGGGTCCATGCTGTATCTATCGGGCCAGGGCCAACGAGGTTACAGCGCACACCGAACTGCGCCTGCTCTACAGCCAATCCCTTCATAAAGGCGTGCATAAAGCCTTTGGTGCCACCGTAAGGCGCATTCTGTGCTATACCTATTTTGCCTGCCTCTGAGCCAGCCGATACAATATTGCCTTTTGTTTTGTGCAGCTCGGGCAAAGCGGCCTTGCTCATTACAAAAGCAGAACGAAGGTTATTCTTCAGCATATAGTCAAAGGCCTCTTCTGAATAATCCTGTAACATGTTTACTTCCGGAAAAACACCTGCATTATTGATGAGAATATTTAACTGACCAAATTCCTTCACTGCCAGTTGTACGCATGCCTTTGCATTGTCCATCACTGATAAGTCTCCGGTAAAAGCAAGTGCTTTGCCACCGTTAGTCAGTATTTCCTTTACTACTTCTGCAACCGGGTCTTCAGGAAAGCCTGCCACTATTACGCTTGCACCTTCTTGTGCGAATTTCTTACAAATAGCCTCGCCAATACCTGAGCCACCACCAGTTACAATGGCTACTTTGTCTTTAAGTCTGTTTCCTGTGATCATAGTATTATTATAAGATATAAACTGCTTCATCTAACGATAATCTTTTGGCTACAGTTATTCAGGATGATATTAACCCACAGAAGCATACATTTTTCTTTAGTTAGCGTAGAAGTTAGCACAGCACCTTATCATTGATATCAGATTTTTTCCCAGCTGCCATGAATATTTTACACGAAACACTGCCCGAATCTTTTGATGAAAGAATCGAAACGGCACACCTTATTTTACGCCCTTACCAAGAAGGAGATGAAAACGATTTCATGCGCCTGCTCATGGAGAACACTACTACACTTACCCCGGCATTTGGCGGAAGGCTGGCGCGCGTTCGTGCACTGGACGATGCCAGAATACAGGTAAAGCAATTACGCACCGAGTGGGATAACCGCAAAGTTTTCGACTTTGGAGTATGGACGAAGCCTTCTAACGAATACATTGGAGACATTGCATTAAAGAACCTAGATCGGCGTGTACCCAAAGCAGAGTTAGGCTTATACTTTACCAGTTGGCCTGAAACCAAAGACTTAGCTGTAGAGGCACTGCAGGCTATTTTAAAATTTGCTTTTGAGACCTTACATTTAAATAAAGTATATCTGCGCTGCACCGCTTCTAACTCCTGTTACGGTGAGCTTGTAGAAGATTTCGGATTTATAAAAGAGGGAGTTATCCGAAGTGATTACCGTGGAGTAGACTCTGAAGAGTTGTTGGACCTTAGCTACTATGGCATGACCCGCGAAGACTATAAACAAACGCAACACGAAGAGAAAACAAACTCTACCGCTATGGCTTAAGTTTGCTTGGGCAATATAGTGTATTTAAATTATCAGCGCCGCGGTTTGGCAACGAAGAAGTCAGTGTCGAAGGTTAAATAAATAGAGTTAGAGAACTCCAGTTTTGGATCATCAAAATTAATAAATGGCTCCAGCCTTAGCGTTAGGTACAGGTCATCTACAATTTCAAAGTCTTTCATCAGGCGCAGTATCAGCACCTCCCACTCCTCCTGCAGATAGTCAGGGTTTTTAAAAGTGGTAGAGGCCGATTGGTAGAGCTTACCTCCTAACTCAGTAATGTAACCATCGCCTTTCCAGTAGCTTAACATTACATCCTGGTATTTTGTATCGGCACCTACGTTAAAATAGTAACCATGCCCCTGCTTATAAGGCAGCCTAAACTCATTAGAAAAGTCTTTGTAGCCAAGCACGTAGTTCTTTGTATAAAGCCGGTGCAGCACTTTGCCGCTATACTTTTTTTCCAATTCTATACCTACAGCAACATTTGCAACAGTTAGCAACGGTAAATCAGAAGCATCAATCTGCCCACCTTTGTGCTGTGCCGTGAATTGAACAGGCAGCGTTAGTTTTATACTATCAGCCAAATTACTCTTCCCCTCCTGCTCTAATAAAGTAAACGCCATAACTGCACCGCCATCAACCTGCTCCTGGTCGTCTTCGCCACGGTATAACATATTAGCCCAATTAAGCCAAGCATCAACTTTAAGGCGTTGCGACTGCATTTTATACTGTAGTCCGTTCTCCAGCCTGTTTAGCATTACCCGCTCAAAATCATATAGAGGCTCTATGTAACCATGCGCCAAGTTGCCTTCTAAAGTGCCAAATGTAAGGCTCCAATTTTCTTTCAAAAATTTGATTGTAAAAGTAGGTGCGATTTCTTCGTAGCCGGAGCTGCCAAAGTCTTTCCAGAGAAAAATACCAGCGTCTATGCGAACATTAGGGGCAGGCTGGTATATTAGTTTTGGATTAAGATGATAACCAAATAAAGTATAACCATCTGCAATTTTATTGAAGTATTCGTTGTTCTTGGAGAAGCCAAAAGCGTGGAGTCCAAATCTAATTTCATTAGCATTTTCAGGAACAACGGGCATGGTTTGAGTTAATGCTTGGTTGTTTAATTGCCCATAACACAAACCACTACTAAACAAGCACGTAATAGCAAAAACAAGCTTAAAAAAGCGCATAAAAAGTCTGTATAAATGGGACAAAAAGACAGCAACTGATGTTATAATCAGACTGCAGCAAACAGCTAAAAAAATTAGTAAAATAATTATTGGCTTTCTTGCAAGTAGCTGTCGAAAGTAGTAATTTCACCTTCAATATAAAGCAATTTAATTAAACACACATGAGCGTAAGCAACGAAAAACTTAAGGCCCTGCAGCTAACTATGGATAAGCTCGACAAAACATACGGTAAAGGAACCGTAATGAAGTTGAGCGACAATAAAGTAGAAGATATTCCGGCTATCTCTACTGGCTCGCTTGGGCTGGATATTGCTTTGGGTATTGGCGGTTTACCACGTGGCCGTGTCGTAGAGATCTACGGACCGGAATCTTCAGGTAAAACCACACTTACCATGCATTGCATCGCCGAGGCCCAGAAAAAAGGCGGCCTGGCAGCTTTTATTGATGCAGAGCACGCATTTGACAAAGTATACGCCCAGAAACTTGGCATAGATACTGAAAACTTATTAATCTCTCAGCCAGATAACGGTGAGCAAGCTCTTGAGATCGCGGATCACCTGATCCGTTCTGGCGCTATCGATATTATTGTAATTGACTCTGTTGCTGCCTTGGTACCAAAAGGTGAACTGGAAGGCGACATGGGTGACAGCAAAATGGGTCTGCAGGCACGTTTGATGTCTCAGGCACTTCGTAAGCTGACAGGTACGATCAACAAAACTGGCTGTACGTGTATTTTCATCAACCAGCTTCGTGAGAAGATCGGTGTAATGTTCGGTAACCCGGAGACAACCACTGGTGGTAACGCCCTTAAATTCTACGCTTCCGTGCGTTTAGATATCCGTCGTATTGGCCAGATTAAAGAGTCTGCTGATAACATTACGGGTAACCGTACACGCGTTAAGGTTGTGAAGAACAAAGTAGCGCCTCCGTTTAAAGTGGTTGAGTTCGACATTATGTATGGCGAAGGTATCTCTAAAGTAGGTGAAATCCTTGACCTGGGTGTTGAGCTTGGTATCGTGCAGAAGTCTGGCTCTTGGTTCTCTTACAATGGAGACAAGTTAGGTCAGGGCCGCGATGGCGTTAAGCAGATACTTTTAGATAACCCTGAATTACAGGAAGAAATCGAAGGCAAGATCAGAGCTATTGTAAAAGGTGAGCCTGAGAAAGTAGCCGCTGCCCTTGACGATGCAGCTGCTGCAAGCGAGTGAACACTTTTCCCAAACTATAAGTAAATATAAGGAGCTGCGTTATGTAGCTCCTTTATTTTTTTTTAACCTGATAATGAATTGATTTGCTCCTAAGAACTGTTTAACTTAGTGATTAAACAGCAGTTGGTATAAATCTTGTGTAAAGCAGCTTATACAACTCAGTTTAAGCTAATGTTGATTATGAAGAAGTTATTCCCGGTTATACTTTTAGTAATGGCTATCACCTTTGGTTTTGTAACCAAAGACAGGATGCGCACCATACCTAACGAGAGCTTCTCGTCGGGTGAAGTATTAAAGTATAAAGTACATTATGGCCCTATAACAGCTGCAGATGCAGTTATTGAAGTATCGCCTAACCTGCATGTAATAAACGGCAGGTCTTGCTACCGAGCAACTGTTACAGGCAAGACTAACAGCTCTTTTGATCTTTTTATCAAAATAAGGGATACCTGGCAATCATATATAGATACGGCTGCCCTTGTACCACAACGCTCCTTTAGAAATATAGAGGAAGGCAATTACCGCAAACGCGAAACAGTGGACTTTAACCACCACCACAACACGGCTTTTGTAGAGAAAAAGAAACGCAACAAAGATAAGGAGCACAAAAACTTTAAAGTACCGGACAACGTGCAGGATATTGTGAGTGGCTTTTACTACATGCGCACGTTAAACTATGACAAGATGCGTGTTGGTGAGAAGTTTAACATACAAGGCTTCTTTGATGAAGAAAACTTTAACATGGAGGTAACATACCGTGGGAAAGAAGTAGTGAGCACAAAAGCCGGAGATATCAGAGCAATAAAGCTGATGCCAAGGATGCCCAAGAACGAGAAGTTTAAAGATGGCAACTCAATTGCGGTGTACCTATCCGACGACCAGAACAAGATACCGGTGCTAATACAGGCTGAGATGTTTGTAGGCTCAGTTAAAGTAAACTTATATGAATACAAGAACCTGAAACATCAACTCGTTCTTGCAAAGAATTAACAAAAAGCCAGCGCCTGCTGGCTTTTTTTATGCACTCTGAGAAGCTTGTGCCTTAAACGTAATGTTAAGAAAGTATTAAGATTTTACTATCAGAATTTTAATTGCATCAGGAATAGTATATTTGTTTAGTTAATAAAATCTAGCAGCTGATATAATAGTTAGTTACATTGGCTTGAAAGTATAAAACTACCTGCCGCCAGGGCAGGTGCAGAACCTTTTCCGAACATAAATCACTAAACACGTGCAAACAGCAGCGAGCTATAAAGTTTTAGTAGTAGACGACGATCCTGATATTGTGGAGCTACTGCAGTATAACCTGACCCGAGAGGGTTATGAGGTTTCTGTGGCTGAGAATGGCAAAAAAGCTATAGATGTGGCTCAGTCTGTAAAACCTGATGTGATTTTGATGGACGTGATGATGCCTGTGCTAGATGGAATAGCTGCCTGTCGCCAGCTGCGCGAAATGGGAGATTTCCGGCACACACACATCATCTTTTTAACTGCGCGTGCCGAAGAGTTCTCTGAAGTAGCTGCTTTTGAGGCTGGCGCCGACGATTTTATTACAAAACCGATAAAACCGCGTGCACTCCTGAGCCGCCTGGCTGCCTACGCCCGCCGCGACTCGCAGCAGGAAGAGCAGGAAAAGGTAATAGAAATAGACGGCCTGCGCATAGATCGTAACAGCTTTGCCGTGTATAAGGGCGACGAAAAAATTACCTTACCTAAAAAAGAATTCGAACTACTGTCTTTTTTAGCCGCAACTCCTAATAAGGTTTTCAGCCGCGAAGAACTGCTTAATAACATCTGGGGAAATGATGTGTATGTAATTGCCCGCACCGTAGATGTACATATTCGCAAAGTCCGTGAAAAGATCGGCGAAAACCATATCAAAACTATAAAAGGCGTGGGCTATAAGTTCAACACCGACTGATACATGAATTTAAACTCCCGTTCGCTTACAATTTTACTCTCATTGGCGGTGGCTTTAGTGCTTACCGCCTTTCTTGCTTTAGCCAGTTACTTTTCATCGGAAGGATTTAAAGTAGCTTTAGTAATTGTATTTATCAGTTGTTTTTTGCTGGTATACTTCTCTTATGAGGCACTGGTACTGCGTGAGATAAAAAATATACATAATAGCTTAGAGAAAGTTAAGAGGCAGGATTTCAAAAAGATTGAGAGCCGGTCCATTTTTACTTCAGACCCTCTCTCCAGAGTAAAAGATGAGATATATCAGATTGCGGAACGCAAGCAGCAAGAAATTGACGAATTGAGAAACCTGCAGGCGATGCGTAGGGAGTTTCTGGCTGATGTATCGCATGAACTAAAAACACCTATTTTCGCGGCCCAGGGCTTTATACATACGTTACTGGATGGCGCTATGGACGACCCAAATGTGCGAGAGCGTTTTCTGCAGAAAGCAGCCAAAAGTCTGGATGGATTAGATGCGCTGGTACAGGACCTCATCAGTATTTCGCAGTTTGAGAAGGGTGTTGTTAAAATGGCAAAGCGTAATTTTGATGCAGTGCAGCTGGTGCACGAGGTCTTTGAGCAGATGGAGCAAAAAGCAGATCAACAAAATATCACCTTGCATTTAGAAACCAGTTCAGAAGAAAAGGTAATGCTCTTTGCAGACCCGAACCGCATGCGCCAGGTATTTATCAATCTCATCGATAATGCCATAAAGTATGGCCGCAAAGGTGGCAATATTTGGGTAATGTTTGATGAAGGCCGCAAAAAGTATACAGTTACTGTTAAAGACGACGGCACTGGCATTGCTCAGGAACACATTAATCGCATATTTGAGCGTTTCTACAGGATTGATAAAAGCCGTGCCCGCGACACGAGCAGCACCGGACTAGGTTTGGCTATCTGTAAGCATATTGTAGAAGCGCACCGTTCTTTTATAGCTGTTAAAAGCGAGGTGGGCAAAGGCACCACACTTCGGTTTAAGCTACAAAAAGCAAAGGCTGCTTAGTTGATTCTTGGTTGCCTTTAGAAGGCTGCATTGTGATGTAGAGACGCAAGACTTTTCTTCTGACTATGAAACGGTATGCCTTCTTGGTGAAAGTGTTAAGCGATGATGAAGCATATAGTTTTATAAAGTAGTCTCCAAGTAAAGTATAAACTACAAAGTCCTTGCAGTGTCTTTACACCCCGCGAGCACACGACTGTTTATACCTAGCTACAGTTTTTCCTTTATAGATGCTCACAGGACCTCCGGACGCTGCGAGGTCTTCATCATATGCACAAGAAAAGCGATTCATGGTATTGCACTCTACGTTGATCATATTCCCATACAACAATCAACAATTATAATCAGTATCTTTGCACCTGCGCACAGAGTAAAGTATAAAGCGCACGTTACAAAGTATAGCAACACATGAAATACCCGGTTTTTAAGGAACTGATCATATTCGAGAACGAAGACTACGTGGTGGTAAATAAGCCGCCTTTTTTAGCTACGTTGGAAGATAGAACGCCTAATACCACGAATCTTCTTAAGATAGCCCGCCAATACAATCCAGACCTACAGGCCTGCCACCGCCTGGATAAGGATACATCGGGTTGTTTGGTTTTTGCGAAAAATGCTGAGGCTTACCGACACCTGGCCATGCAGTTTGAGCACCGCGAAGTATACAAAGTATACCATGCTGTAGTATGGGGCGTACATCATTTTGAGGATGAATTGGTGAACAAATCCATACTTGCAGGTGCTAAAGGTGTGGCTAAATTAACACCGCAAGGCAAATCCGCAGAAACATACTTTACTACTGTAGAGAATTATGCCCGCCACAGCCTGATTGAGTGTGTGCCTGTTACGGGCCGTTTGCACCAGATACGAGTGCATCTGGCATCTTTAGGAGCACCAATCGTGAGTGACGAGCTTTACGGCGGTGAGCACTTATACCTGAGCAGCCTGAAGCGCAAGTTTAACCTGAAAAAAGACACCGAAGAGCAGCCACTGATTAAACGCTTTGCGCTACACTCGTTTAACATCGGTTTTACGCTGCTAAACGGTGAGCCTGTAAAAGTAGAAGCCCCATACCCTAAGGATTTTGCTGTGCTGGTTAAGCAACTGCGCTCACACTAGCTTAAACTGACATAAGACTATTTGATGAAGGACAAAGGAGGCAAATGTGCTTCTTTTGTCCTTTTGCATTTACAATGTATGTCATGCCGCAAGTTTAGCTACAGCATGGATAAGGCTTTATCTTTTACACTTTGCCTGACAGTCCTTTGTTAATTCCTAACTCACCCGCAGTACAATTTTGCCGATGTTCTTGTTGCTTTCCATGTAACGATGCGCCTCGGCTACATCCTGCCAGTCGTATACAGAATCTACAACAGGTTTAATGGCACCGCTTTTAAACAGTGGCATAGCGAAATTACTCATATCCTGCGTTAGTTTGATCTGGTACTCTTTTGTTCTGGAGCGGAGCGTGGAGCCGATTACCTGCAGTCGTTTTACCAGAATTTTACGCAGATCGAAATCCTCTACTTTGCCGCCACCTAAGCTGGCAAGTATAACTAATCGTCCGTCTGTTCTAAGGCACTCTATGTTCTGCTTAAAGTATGGTCCGGCTATAAAATCCACGATTACGTCCACTCCTTCGCTGTTAGTATAAGCTAGTACTTCGTCGTCAAAAGGCACTTCGGGGTCTTGATAGTTTATGGTTTTGTGCGCACCAAGTTCTTTGCAGGCATGCAGCTTCCATTCGGAGGCAGTAACTAACACCTCAGCCTTCTGTGCACGCGCCAACTGTATGGCTGCCGTACCTACGCCACTAGCCCCAGCGTGTATTAAAGCACGCTCACCGGGTTGCAGCTTGCCCAGCCAGAAAAGCGCTTGGTAAGCAGTCATAAAAACCTCTGGTATGGCAGCGGCCTCTTCCATGCTTAGGTTATCAGGCACGGGCATGGCCATGTTCTCATCTATGATAGCATACTCGGCGTAGCCACCACCGGGAAGTAAACCAAACACTTTGTCGCCCTTTTTAAAGCGTGTGCAGTTAATACCTGCCTCTGCTACTTCTCCGGCTATTTCTAACCCAAGTATGGGGCTAGCTCCTTTAGGCGGTGGATATTTACCCTGCCTTTGTAAGGTATCGGCTCGGTTAAGCGCGGTGGCGTGAACTTTTACCAGTAGGTCGTAAGGGCCTGGCAAAGGCTTTTCATATTCTCCAAGTATAAGCTGTTCCGGACCTCCGGGCTGTTTTACAAGTATGGCTTTCATAGTTTATTGATTGGCTGTTTTTGTAGACGAGTTTAAGCCAGGAAAGATATATAACCTTTAACCACAAATATTTACGTTATACTTTGCAAAGTATAAACCTTACATCTTGCCTCATTATTCCCTTCTGATAGCCTCTACTGGGTCTAGTTTTGCTGCGCGCGTGGCTGGGTATGTGCCGAAGATAATGCCAATGATAACAGCTATGATGGCAATAACAATGAATGTATTCAATGTATAGGCAGCAGCAAACTCAACATCAGCAAATGCATTGATGATGGGTACAATGCCGAGTGTTGCTAGTATGCCAAGAAGTAAACCAAGTATACTTCCGAACAGAGATACTGTAATAGATTCGGCCAGGAACTGCATCAGGATATCACGCTTTTTGGCTCCCATTGCTTTTCGCACACCAATCTCTACGGTACGCTCTGCTACCGATATGAGTAGCACGTTCATAACACCGATGCCGCCCACTATTACCGATATACCTACTATCAACCCCATCACTATCCTGAACAGGATAAAGCCTTTGGCTGCCTGCTCTACCCTGCCCTCGTTGGTTATCACCCTAAAATCTGTCGTATCTGCCGGGAACTTTGCCTTCAACCAAGCCTCTGAGTAACTTTTTATAATAGCCACATCCATTATATCTTCTGCCTCCAGTACCCCTACAGGAGGATCAGCTTTTAATTGCTCTTCTGTTAGCAATGTAAACGGATAAAACAGGCGTGCTGCTTTGTCACCATCTTCCGGCAAAACACCCACAATTTTTAACTCCAGACTATCTAATACCACTGTTTTACCTAACAGGTACTCTGCAGAGTCTTTACCAAAACTGTTAACAGCAAAACTGTGGTTTATTATAGCAACCGGCTTCTGCTGTTGCACATCATCATCACTAAAGAAATGGCCATACTTAATTTCGGTATCGGTGGGGTAATAAGTATTGGTCGCCATTAAAAAGGCTCCCATCCGCTGTTGCTTTCCCTCTACCTGTACCTCGCTGTTATGCTTTGCCTGTATAAAGCCTCTCGCCGGCTTTGGCGACGAAGCTTCCAGTTGCTTAAATCTTTCGTAGTTAAGATAGCCATAGTCGCTTTTGCGCAGCATTACTTCGTTTACTCTCTTGTGTGTGTTAGTGGTAACAATAACGGCCTTCAGGTCTGTAGTCTTGGTGATTTGCTCCTGCGCAAACTTCTCCATCCCATCTATCAGCGAAAGTACTGTAACCAAGGCTCCTACCCCGATCACGATACCAAGTATGGAAAGCAAAGTATGAAACAGCCTGCTGCGGATGTTCTGTTGCGCCAGCGAAAAGGAGATAAATAGTTTTTTTAGCATAGTTTTAATGTATAGGCACAATTATATTCCGAAATATTAACAAGAAATCCTAGCGATTAAGCTTTTTAAGCATTAGCTGCCATCTATACATAAGCTAAAGTATATTTTAAAACCTTCTTAATAACTCAGATTCAAGATAAATAAAAATAATTACGAAATTTTCGTAGCTTTTATTACGAACATTTCGTAATTATACGAAAACATCGTAAAAGTATGGAAAAACTAACGCAGCAAGAAGAAGAAGCCATGCAGGTAATTTGGGAAACCGGCGGCGGCTTTATAAAGGATTTCCTGGAGAAACTGCCCGAACCCAAGCCACCTTATACTACGCTAGCCTCTACGGTGAAGAACTTAGAGAAAAAGAACTTTGTGCAGAGTGAGAAGATGGGCAACTCGTACCGTTATCTGCCCTTGTTAAAGGAAGAGGACTACAAGAATAAGTTCATGAAAGGCTTTGTAGGAGATTACTTTAAAAACTCTTACAAAGAGCTGGTAGCCTTTTTTGCCAAGGAAAAACAGATAAGCGCTGAAGAGCTAAAAGAGATTATAGACATGATAGAAAACAAAAAGACCAAGTAACATGCCTGCCCTACTCCTATACCTCCTGAAAGCAAACGCCGCCCTGGTACTGTTTTACCTGACGTACCATTTTGTGCTGCGACGACTAACCTTTTACCACCTGAACCGGGCATTCCTGCTGTTTGGTATTGTGTTTTCTATATTCTACCCTCTTATTGATCTGCAAAACCTGTTCGATAAGCACCAGGAACTGGCGGTGGTGAACACGTACGTAACCGCAATTCCTGCCTTTACAGTAGCGCCTGCCCTGCCCGAGGCACCTAAACTCAATTACTGGCTGATACCTGTACTCCTGTTCTGGCTGGGCGCAGCAGCAGTAGCAGTCAGGTTGCTTTTACAATTTATCTCGCTTTATAAAATCCATACTTTGTCGGTGCCCGCTACGCATAAGGGCATAGGCTACAGGCAGGTTAAAAGTATAAACCATGCCTTCTCGTTCTGGCAGGCTATCTACCTGAACCCGGAGCAGCACAAGCAGCACGAACTTGATGCCATACTTAACCACGAGCAGGTGCATGTAAAGGGCTGGCATACTTTAGATGTACTTCTTTCAGAGATCAGCACCATATTTTACTGGTTTAACCCCGGCGGCTGGTTAATGAAGCGAGCTGTAAAAGAGAACCTGGAGTTTATTGCTGATAAGAATGTGGTAGCCGCCGGCGTAGACCGCAAAGATTACCAATACCTCCTCCTGAAAGTGACCGGCATCTCAGAGCCGCAAATAGCTAACCAATTTAATTTCTCACCACTTAAAACAAGAATAGCCATGATGAACAAAATGCCAAGCACCAAAGCACATCTGCTAAAATTTCTGGCGGTAATTCCAGTTGCTGTAGTTCTGTTGTTAGCCTTTAACGGGATTGCAAAGCCACACGCAGGAGAAGCTATTGAGATTAGTGATTACACTAAAATAGGCCCTGACATTTATATAAAAAATGCACCCACTTTTACGACAGCTTGCTGGAATGCGCCCAATACCATAACTATAACCCCTATCGAAGGAGAAGCTGATAACTACCAGTTGGACAATGAGCAAGACATAGCAGAAGCCTATACTAAGTATGGTTTATACCTGCCTAATAATGAACTGTATAAAAAAGTAATGGCCCGCATACCAGGTGCTGCTCAAGAAAAAAGACCGCAAGTAATTGATGAGTATAAAGCGTTTTATGCTCGTAACCCTCAGGTAAGAAAGCTTGAGTGGGTATCTAGCCATGAAATAAGAGTGAGACTGGAGTCTACTGAAGAAATATATGACCTGAATAACAAAGCAAGTCGTGCTAACGCAGAGAAAAAGTATGGAAAACTACCTTCATCGCCACCTCCGGCAGAAGTTGTTGCTGAAGCTGAATTTAAAGCAAAATCTGATAAAATAGAGTCACAAAAAAGCGCCAAGATTTTTATACCTGAAGAGATTGAATACTACAATGACAGAAACAATTTACCCGTTCAATACACGAACTTCTTAAAAAGAAATCCTACAGTTAGCAAGGTTGGCTGGACGATGCATGAACAGAAGGGTGAGCAAATTGTATTCTTCTTAAAAGCGGGAGGAACTGAAACCTATGAGCTGAACGACGAGAAAAGTATGGCTGCTGCCAAAAGCAAGTATGGAGAAATGCCAGACATGTTGCCACCGCCTCCACCTGTTATGATAAAGAAGAACTAACAAAACAACTTCTGAAACAGCCCCTAAAGTATAACCATACCTTAGGGGCTGTACCTTTTAGCCTGCACTATATGTTGCCCTAGCTACTTCCCTGTTACACAGGATATTTCTATCATATGTATTGCATATCAAATAAAGTCTTTCTATCTTTGTGACCATTTTTCAAGAACCGAAAGAAAAATAGTTAATAATAAATAAATCGCTTACAACCACTAAAAATGGATCATTTAAGTTATAAGACCCTTACTGTCAACAAGAAGACAGCCAACAAAGGCTGGGTGATTGTTGATGCAGGTCAAGGAAGCTTGGGTCGCGTGGCGTCTGAAATCGCCAAGATCCTGAAAGGCAAGCATAAGCCTTCGTACACTCCTAATGCTGACTGCGGCGACAACGTAATCGTTATCAATTCTGATAACCTGCGTTTCACAGGCCGTAAGTGGGATCAGAAGTACTACCTGTCGCACACTGGTTACCCAGGCGGTCAGAGAAAAACTTCTCCACGTGAGCTAAAGGCTAAATCATCAACGCTGCTCGTAGAGCGCGCAGTTCGTGGCATGTTGCCAAGAGGCCCACTAGGTCGCGAGCTATTCAGAAATCTTCATGTTTTTGCAGGAAGCGAGCATCCATTTGCAGCTCAGCAGCCTAAAGAATTAACCTTCAACTTATAATTTTAATGGAAGTTATCAATACATCTGGTAGAAGAAAAACCTCGGTGGCTCGTATCTACATGACGGCCGGGCAAGGGAATATCACTATTAACGGTAAAGATATCAAGGCGTACTTCCCTAACGAAGTACTGCAAACTATAGTAAATCAGCCGTTTCAAACCTTAGATCTAATTGGCAAGTACGATGTTACTGCTAATCTAAAAGGTGGTGGTGTAAGCGGCCAGGCTGAGGCACTAAGACTTGCTATATCTAAAGCACTGGTAGTTGAGAACGCCGAGTCTAAATCAGCACTTCGTAAAGAAGGATTCATCACTCGTGACCCACGTATGGTGGAGCGTAAGAAGTTCGGTAAGCGTAAAGCACGTCGTTCATTCCAGTTCAGTAAACGTTAATATTTTAGGTGTATCAAAAACATGGCAAGTACTAATTATAAAGAATTACTTGAGGCAGGTGTTCACTTTGGCCACCTTACCCGCAAGTGGGATCCGAAAATGGCTCCGTACATCTTCATGGAGAAGAACGGTATCCATATCATCGACTTAAATAAGACATTAGTTGCGCTTGATGAGGCTTCTGCCGCTATCAAGAACATCGCGAAGTCTGGCCGTAAAATCCTTTTCGTTGCTACTAAGAAGCAGGCGCAGGAGATCGTAGCGGAAGAGGCTCGTCGTCTTAAAATGCCTTACGTTACCGATCGTTGGTTAGGCGGTATGCTTACTAACTTCGCTACTGTGCGTAAGTCTCTTAAGAAAATGTCTACTATCGATAAGATGGTGAAAGACAACACTGCTTATGCAGCTATCGCAAAGCGTGAAAGACTAATGCTTTCTCGTGAGCGTGAGAAACTGGAGCGTGTTCTTGGCGGTATCGCTGATCTTTCAAGACTTCCTGCAGCTCTTTTCATCGTTGACGTGAAGCGTGAGCACATTGCAGTTAAAGAAGCTCAGAAATTAAATCTACCTGTATTCGCAGTTTGCGATACGAACTCTAACCCAGAGCTGGTAGACTTCCCAATCCCTGCAAACGACGACGCATCTAAGTCTGTATCTCTTATCGTTTCTCTGATCGGTAAGGCTATCGAGGAAGGTCTGTCTGAGCGTAAGGTTGACAAAGAAGAAACTGAGCGTAAGCGTTCTGAAGAAGAAGGCATCAAGGCTAAGCAAGAAGCAGACGAGCAATAGTCAATTGTTCATATTGCAATAACAACGAACTGAACATTGGGCTTTGCTGCTTCAATGTTCAGTTTGTTTTAGGGGAACAGGGTAAGACAAAAGACATTTTGACAAAAGACTTTAGCTAACTCCTTCCCGCCAAAACAGAATTCTTAATTATTAATTCATAATTCTTAATTATAAAAAAATGGCTATTACAGCACAAGACGTTAACAGATTGCGCCAGGAAACTGGAGCAGGTATGATGGACTGCAAGAAAGCGCTTACAGAAGCTAACGGCGATTTTGAAGCTGCTAAAGATATTCTGCGCAAGGCAGGTCAGAAAATTGCCAGCAAGCGTGCTGACAATGTTACTTCTGAAGGTATCGTTCTTACTCAGGTAAATGCAGAAGGCAACAATGGTAAAGTAGTTGCACTTGCTTGCGAAACTGAGCCTGTTTCTAAAGTTGCTGACTTCAAAAGCTTAGCGCAAAGAGTTATGGATACTGCTGTATCTACTAACGCTGCTACTAAAGAAGAACTTCTTGCCGCAAACCAGGAAGATGGCCGTTCACTTCAGGACCACATCACTGACCTGATGGGTAAGATAGGTGAGAAAATTGACGTAGTTTCTTACGAGACTGTAAACGCTGACCAAGTTGTTGCTTACACGCACTCTACTGGTAAATTAGGTGTATTAGTAGGTCTTGTAAACACGAACGGTACGGATGCAACTGAAGTAGGTAAAGACGTAGCAATGCAGATTGCTGCCATGAACCCTGTTGCTCTCGATAAAGACGGTGTTGACGCTGCAACTGTTGAGCGTGAGATCGAGATCGGTAAAGATCAGGCTCGTGCAGAAGGCAAGCCAGAGGCTATGCTTGAGAAAATTGCAATGGGCAAGCTAAACAAGTTCTACAAAGAAAATACGCTATTGAACCAGGAGTTCGTAAAAGACTCTTCTTTGACTATCGCGCAATTGCTTGATAAAACTAGCAAAGGCATGACAGTTAACGCATTCAAGCGTGTAGCTATCGCTTAAGTATAAGCTGAAAGTATAAAGGAAAAGCCCCTGAGAGATCAGGGGCTTTTTTTATGAGCTAAAGAAAAGTATACTACTTAATGATATGAATTTCTCTTTTGAGTGGCTTGTAAAGCACAAGGACAGTGGAAACTACAGCCATATATAATATTGGAAGCGTTGCTATACTTTTAAAACCATCTGTAGCTGCATAGTATCCACCCAATACAATACCCTGAATAAAAGCTGTATAGGCTATTAACTGCAATGCTTTCTTTGATATTAAAACTCTACCAATCCGGATTTCCATATTATGAGTTTATACTTTCAGATATAAAAGAATTAAAACAGCCCCTGAAGAAAGCCTGGTGTATGAATAACACCAGTAGCCATTAAAAGGATAAGTATGGCAACACCAATTCCAATACTAAATAAAAAGGACTTCTCTTGCCCGTTCCGCTTTGCATGGTAAAAGCGAAGTATAAAACCAGCTACAACAAAAAGACTACCTGCACTCAGTAAAACACCACTCAAAAAACTTTCCTGATCAACTATACCGTTAGCCGCTAATGGCGTTCTGAGAAAAACAAGCAAGAGCCCACCATACAGTAAGTAGGATGGGAATAAGGGATTAGTCAATACATATTTTTTCATGGAGGTTAGCCTAAGATTATATTTTAAATAGGCTTACACTAATATAGGTGATTTTACTCGTTCCTCCTAACAGTGCTTACAAACGCATCGCGCATGTCCTGGAAACGGTTTACCACAGCTTCGACGAACTCCTCATCTATCAAAGCCTTTACGCCCTCGTCACCATCTACTTCTGTTTCTTCTATCTTGTATATCTGCTCCAAGTTAGCTTTCTCCAGCTTTAGAATATACTTGCCGTTATAGGAGTGCAAGGTGATTTTAACGTGTGGATTTGGTATATCTGCTACTACTCTCATGGTTCTATTTAATTAATATGTTAAAGTATAAATTCGGGTAGAGTTTAACCCACTCCTAACCCCTCCGAGGAGGGGAATTAGAGAAAACTGTCATTCAAAATGACAAATAGAGTACTTTAGAAGATCTTGTGTCTTTTGTCAAAAACTGCTTTGTCAATATCACACCTTCTCCTCTATCTCAATGCCCATCAGCTGCATCAGCTTACTAGCGTTAAAGCTACGGCAAATGCCTTGTCGTAGTTTATAATCAAACTTTATTTCGTCGCCGATAATGTCGCTGTTAAAGCTGTAGTTGTATACGCTGCCCGGCAGCTCCTGCTCCATAGCACCTAATTCCAGATCGTGGGTAGAGATGAAACCGGAGGCATTGCGTTTGTGCAACTGGCGTATCAGGGCCATAGCGCCGGCATGGCGGTCGCGGGAGTTTGTGCCTTTGAGTATCTCATCTAAAAAGTAAAACACCGGCTGGCCCTGCTCTGTTAGCTCCAAAAGCATACGCAGGCGCTTTAGCTCTGCATAGAACGATGATGTATTTTCGGAGAGGTTATCGGCAGTACGCATAGCTGTGTATACTTGAGCAGGTGCAAGCACCATACTTGCCGCGCAAACAGGTGCTCCCATCTGCGCCATCACCATGTTTATACCTACTGTGCGCAAAAATGTGGTCTTTCCTGACATATTTGAGCCTGTTACTACCATCGTTTTACCGGCTCCCTGTGTTTCAAAATTATTGGCCACTGGGGTAACAGAGAAAATGAGCGGATGGGCTAGTTCTTGTACCTCTAATTTAAACGGCTGCTCCAACAAAACAGGAATGGCGTACCTCGGATGCGCGTGCTGAAAGGCAGCTATACTTGCCAGCGCTTCTATCTCACCTAGCATATCCAGCATTTCTTCTAGCTGAGGCAAATATTGATTTCGCCAATTCTCCAGACGGTATATCCATATAAAGTCCCACATCAAAATGGTGTTCAGGAAAAAAGACATTAACGTGCTGAGCCTCCACGAGAAGTAATCAATAATATTAGCCAGCTTATGAATGATTGCAGAGCCTTTAGTACCAGACTGCTGCAACTTTGATTGTAGCCCCTGCAGCAATTCTGAAGAAAACTGTTTTTGCTCTATGTGCTGTAACTGTTTTGTATAGCTGCGCATGGCTTCATAAATACCTGTGCTATGGTCATAATACTCGTCGCGCTCTATCCTGTACTTATGCCCGATCAGGTACTGTACTGCCAAAAAAGCTGTAGGTATGTAACCAGAAAAAGCTCCATAAGCCCAGGCAGCGATAGCCGCAAGCGTAAGTACCGGAAGTATAAATATTAATGCCTTTAGCCAAACACGATCTTTGTAAAAAGACTTATCAGAAAACCAGCGAATAAAATTAACTGCAGAGGCTTCATCATGCTTAAAATGCCGAGGCAATGCCAGCAGGTTTTGCAGCCACTCCAGTTGTGCATCTGAGGCAAGTTCTGCCACAGCCTGTTGCCGCTTAGTTATAACAGGTGCTGGTGCCGCAAAGCGCAGCCATTGTGCCAGCGTATACTTGCCTGTGCTTGTAACAGACCGGTTTACCAACTGAAACAAGGAATTTTGCCCGAAAATATCTAAATCGGATGTATACGGATGATGATCATCTATAAACTCTTTGCCACTTTCGAAAGCCTGAAGTTTACCGTGTAGCCTAGCTATTTCTTCTTCGTTAATCTTGCGCAACAGCACTAATTGCTGATAAGCAAAATCCAGCTTGCTGTGCCAGCGCATCACTAGAATAAACAAAACATAAAATACCAGTATGGAGGCAGCTCCTAAGGTATGGTTGTCTACTTTAAAAAAATAATAAGCTAAGGCAGCACCAGCTAAAAATACTACCACCCGCAACCACGACACCCATCTTGATGTGGAAGCTGCATGACTTTCCTGCACAGCCAGCGCCTCGGCACGCTGGCTGTAAAACTCTTCTCTTTTATTCAAAATCCAGGTATTTATACTTTAGCCTTTGCAGTAGAGTCTATAGTGGCAATGCACTTTAACTCAATAGCAATGGGTGTAGGTAGTTTGTTTATCTCCACGGTAGTGCGGCAAGGCTGGTTGTCTTTAAAGTACTCTGCATACAACTTGTTATAAGTTGTAAAATCGTCTTTCATGTTTGTCAGGAACACGGTAACATCTACCAGGTTATCCCAACTAGAGCCGGCATCTTCTAAAATATAACGCACGTTCTGGAAAACAGAATGGCACTGCTGCTCAATGTCGTACGAAAGTATGTTACCATTTTCGTCTAACTCTACACCTGGTATTTTTTTAGTACCACGCTCTCTGGGCCCCACTCCTGATAAAAAAAGCAGATTGCCTACACGACGTGCATGCGGGTAAAGCCCAACTGGCTCAGGCGCTTTAGAAGAATTTAATAGTTCTTTATTATCTGTTGCCATAGTTTTGTTTTGTTGTTGCTATGCTATAGCTGCTTGTTCTTTAATGTAATACAAATCAAATCTACTTAAATTAAACTTCTAAGTTAAACGACAAGCTGCCAAATTGCACATTCATCTAGTCATTAAGTACCCATAAAAATGAAAAGAGCCAGCTAATGCCGGCTCCCTCTCACCTTAAACAAACTTTATTCACAAACACTTATTTTACAAACTTAACATCGCCATACTTTGAGTTGATGCTTACAGAACCTTTACCGGAAGCCCCGCCATACCGGCCTTTGTACTCAGCAGAAGTATGATTTTTCTCGAGAGAGGTAACGTTAATCAATGATTTATCTACTTTGAAATCAGCAAAGCTTACATTCACATCAAAGTTGAAGGCTGAGTTATCTTCGAATCTTAGAGAGATGGGTGTATATCCGCTGTCAAGAGAAATTCTACGAACATTTTTGCTAATGTTATCTACTTTAAAGGTACCAAACTTTACTTCCAAGTTAAGTTCATCACGCAAGCTGCCAATTTTCAAGTCACTGAATTTAGAATAACCTGACAGGCCGTTGGTTCCGTCAACGTTTAGGTTTGCATACGATACCTCAACATTACCACCATTTATGTAACCACAGGTGCCAGAGCTATAAGCCAGTTTCACTTTATTTTCTGTGTTGCTCAGTCTTTCGGTCTTTAATGAGCCATACTTTACATAGATGTCGGTTTTGCCTTTTAGCGCAGCCAGGTTAACATCGCCAAAGCTATTCTTTACAGTAAGCGCATTGTTTTCGGGCATGTAGATAGTATAGTTTATCTCGAAGCTCTTGTTGCTGTTACCAGACACACGCATTGGCTCCATTTTAGTGGCTACAGAAATGATGTTGCCCTGGCGGCTGTCTGTAACACTGATGTTATTCAAAATCTCTTGGGCTTTGCTTTCTGAGGAAGCTCTGGCGATCATATCCACTTTAACCTGAATCTCATTCTTAGCCCAGGTTTTTACCTGTACTCTGCCAAACTTATTTTCAATATTTAAAGCGTCTGAGTTGCTCACTTTATACGTCTTATCAAAAGTTTTGCGCTTTTCTGAGTCGTAAGCAGCTGCCTCATCTTGATTGATGATAACCGTGCCATCGCCTGTCTGCTCTTGCATAAAACTTTCGTTCAGCCCCTCCAACTCCTGCGACAGATCTGAAAGCTTCATCAATTCTGGTATTTCTTTCACCTCCGCCAAATCTGCGAGGCTAGCCAGATCGGCAAGGTCTGCCAGCGAGGATAGTTCAGCTAAGGATGACAAACCGCTCAGGTTTATGTCTACCTGTACTTCGGAAGGGCAAGTGCCGGTACTTTTTTTCTGCGCCTGGGCAAGGTTAGGTACCAGTGCAGCTACTAGTGTAAGGCAGCAAACAGTGTTAAATATTCGTAGTTTCATTTTCTTTAAGTTCAGAGTTAATGGTCGATTCCATTTTTTTGATGCTCTGGAGTACTTCCAGCTGTCTGTTAAGCACCTCGATCCTTATCTGCAGGTTCTGGACCATGGCCTCAACAATTTCTTCGGTATTCGGTGTAGTGTAAAGTTGCTTTTTTAAGACTAAGTAGCTGCTGTCGAGGCGGGCAAGCTCGCGGTCAATTTCTTTCTGCTCTCCTAAGCCTAATACTTTTCTGTCATACTCACTCAACTCACTCTTCTTCTCTTCTATCTGGCTTACATAATAGGCCTCTACCTCTACAATCTCGGGAGCAATGCTGCTGATAACTTGCTGCTGTGAGGCTGCCAACATGGTATTGGCATCAGGTGCGTTCTGCTTCATCATAATTAGTGTAAGGCCACAGCCCACTAGCAGCACAATAGCCGCCGCTACACGCATAAAGAAGAAGTCGGCACTGAAGCTGGCGCGTTCACCAAATTTGATATTGATTACTTTGGCCTCTTTGCGGGGTTCCGGAATATCCTGGCAGATGTTTTGCCAAAGGTCTGGGCGGGGTTCGAACACATCAAACTCATCACGGTGTTCGCTCACAAACTCTTTTAATCTATCTTTCATGGTAAAACTCTCCTCATGTATTCTACTGTTATACTATCAGGCCACAAACTGCGGCTCTTTCATAATCTCTAATAACTTTTTCTTTGCCCGGCTGTACTGCGACTTAGAGGTAGACTCCGTTACTCCCAGTATTTCACCTATTTCGGCATGGTCGAAACCCTCAAGCAAGTATAAACTCAGCACTACTCTGTAACCGTCTGGCAACTTCATGATGGCCTTTCGCACCTTCTCCACTTTCCACTCCGAGTCATCTTCAAACGTCTCGTCTGGTATGTCGATAATAGTTCGTTCATCCATCGGTACCAGCTCCGACCTTCGCTTCCGGATGGCGTTGATTGCTGCGTTTACCACTATCTTCTTCAGCCAGCTGCCAAAGGCGGCTTCGCCTTTATAAGTATGCAGGTTTTTGAAGGCACTGATAAAAGCCTCCTGCAACACATCTTCAGCCTCTGAGTAGTCGTTGGTGATGCGCATGCTCACGTTAAACATAGCCTTGGAATACAGCTTGTACAGCTCGTACTGAGCACGATTGTCTCCTTCCCTGCATTTGTCAATAACATGACGGTTAACGTCCTGGTAGCTGATGGTTTCCAAAATGCTTCGGTTTAACGTTTTGCTGTTTATCTTTTTGCTTTAAAGTTTCCCCATCTCTTTATCCAACTTCCGAACTAAAGACAAAGCAGATGTACTGAGGTTGCATGAAATTCTGAAAATATTTCAGATAATTTAATTTACTAATTTTGCAGAGCTTTTATTGTATGTTAGACAGATTTTTTAGCACAGACACCTTACCTGTTCTTGAAGGAGCATTAAACTAGGGTTGTTGGACCTATACTATAAAACTAAAAAACCAGCCCTGAGTAAGGGCTGGTTTTTTAGTTTTATAGTATAAATAAGACGCTTGTAGGAGCTGTGCACGCTGCGAGGTCTGTTTCTACTTTAGTCCATAATGTCAAACTTGATGCCTTGAGCCAATGGCAATTCACGACCATAGTTAATGGTGTTTGTCTGGCGGCGCATGTATACTTTCCAAGCATCAGAACCTGACTCACGACCACCACCTGTATCTTTTTCGCCACCAAAGGCTCCGCCAATCTCAGCTCCGGATGTACCAATGTTTACATTAGCAATACCGCAATCAGAACCCCAGTGGCTCAGGAACGCCTCTGTTTCGAGCAGGTTTGTAGAGAAAATAGCTGATGATAAACCTTGCTTCACACCATTCTGAACCTCAATGGCATTCTCTACATCGCCGCTATACTTTATCAGGTATAAAATTGGGGCAAACGTTTCTTCCTGCACCATTTCAAAGTGGTTTTCGGCCTCTACGATAGCTGGCTTTACGTAGGTCCCGGTTTCGTATCCTTCGCCGCTCAGTACATCACCACCTGTTAGTAAAGTGCCTCCCTCCTGCTGTACTTTATCCAAGGCGTTCGCAAAGGCATTAACTGCATCCTTGTCAATCAGCGGACCAACAAGCGTAGTGCTATCCAGTGGGTGCCCGATAGGCAGGTTAGGGTATACTTTCAGCAGTCGTTCTTTTACCTGCTCGTATATATTTTCGTGGATTATCAGGCGACGGGTAGATGTACAACGCTGCCCACAAGTACCTACAGCTCCAAACACAATAGCACGCAAAGCCATTTCCAGATCGGCGTTTTCTGTAAGGATGATAGCATTGTTACCACCCAGCTCCAGTAACGATTTACCTAAACGTGCACCAACAGCCTCGCCTACTTTCTTGCCCATACGCGTAGAGCCGGTAGCAGAAACCAGCGGCACACGCTTGTCGTGGCTCATCAGGCTACCGATCTCAGCATCACCAATCACCAGGTTAAATACACCTTCCGGCAACTCGTTATCTGCTAATACATCTCTTATAATGTGCTGGCAGGCAACTGCTGTAAGCGGTGTTTTTTCTGATGGCTTCCAAATTACTACATCACCACAAACAGCTGCCAGCATGGCATTCCAGCTCCAAACAGCTACCGGGAAGTTAAAGGCAGAAATAACACCTACTATGCCCAGTGGATGATACTGCTCGTACATGCGGTGCTGCGGACGCTCTGAGTGCATGGTAAAGCCGTGCAGCTGCCGCGACAAACCTACAGCAAAGTCGCAGATATCGATCATCTCCTGCACCTCGCCAAGGCCTTCTTGTAGGATTTTCCCCATTTCATAGCTTACCAGTTTGCCAAGTGGCTCTTTGTATTCACGAAGCTTATCTCCTATCTGGCGAACAATCTCGCCGCGCTTAGGTGAGGGTATTTTGCGCCATACTTTGAAAGCTGCTTCTGCAGTTGCTATTATCTGGTCGTAATCTTCGGCAGTAGCCATACTTACGTGCGCGATCAGGTTACCATCGGCCGGAGAATATATAGCACGTGTATTATCGTTGTCTTGCCCACCCCAGGTCAGGCCTGTGCTGTAGGCAGGGTTATGTTCTTTTATACCCAGCTGGTGCAGCACATCGGCTATTTCCTTGTTTAGCGGAAGTTCATCTATGGTCTGTTTCATGGTTTTATCTTTTAATTACTTTTATCACGCTCTTATACAAAGCTAAAAAATAAAAAAGCTTCTGCAAGGCTGCAGAAGCTTTCTATTGTTATAGTTTAAAGGGCTTAACCTTTTCCGATAGGATAGTATGCTTTCAGGCCATCCGGATAAACGCCCTCTATGTATACCACACCGCTATCAATGTTTTTCAGATATTTTTCAACATCTGATGGCTGGTTTACAGCATATTTATCAATGCGTGTGATGATAAAGCCATCTTTCATACCTGTATCACGGAACTTGCTGCTGCCTACGTTGCTGATCTTTGCACCACCGTCAATGCCCAGCTTGTTCATTTCCTGGTTGCTAACGGCTGCAAACGTTGCGCCATCAAAAGTAACAGATTTGGCGTTGCTGCGCTTTACAAGCTCTGTGCTATAGTTCACATTTTTGAGTGTTACAGTAGTGTTTCTTTCCTTGTTTTCGCGCAGGTATTCTACTTTAACCTTATCGCCAGGACGGTAACGGGCAATTTGCTCCAATAACTGCGACGACTTACCAACTTTAACTCCATTTACGGCTGTAATTACGTCGCCGGCTTTAAGTCCAGCTTCCTGGGCACCGCTTTTCTCTTCTACACCTGCAATGTAAACACCGTTAAGCGTCTTGATATTATTCTCCTTTGCAAAAGTAGCGTCGATTTCCTGGATCGTAGCGCCAAGTAAAGCACGTTGTACTTCGCCATACTTAATTAAGTCATCCACTACCTTACTAACAAGGGAAGATGGCACGGCAAAAGAATAACCTGCAAAAGATCCTGTTTGTGAGGCAATGGCTGTATTGATACCAACCAAATCACCGTTTAGGTTAACTAGTGCACCACCCGAGTTACCTGGGTTCACAGCTGCATCTGTCTGGATAAACGACTCAATGCTAAGATCTTTATTCTGGCTTGTGCGCAGAATATTGATGTTACGGCCTTTGGCACTTACTATACCAGCTGTTACAGTAGAGGTCAGGTTCATTGGGTTACCTACGGCCAGCACCCACTCACCTACCTGCAACTCATCGGAGTTACCGTAACGGATAGTGGGCAGCTTTTCAGCATTTACCTTTAGCAGCGCAATGTCTGTAGTTGGGTCTGTGCCTACCAGCGTTGCCTCAAACTTACGTTTATCGTCCATTACCACCTCTATTTTAGAGGCATCGGCAATTACGTGGTTATTTGTAATGATATAGCCATCAGATGCAATAATTACACCTGAACCAGATCCTACTTGCGGACCACGCGGTACGCGCTGCCCGAAACCATCGCCAAAGAACTCACGCAGAAACGGGTCCATAGGGCTGCTGCTACGGCTTGCCACATTAGCTGTGTATTCTGTCATTACGTGTACTACGGCAGGCGTAGATACCTGTGCTGCTTTAACAAAGTTTAAACCTGCAGGCGCTTCCACGTTGCTACTGAACATGTTACTGGTATAGCGGACTGTAGGGAATTCTTCAACTTTACCGGAATCGGTGGTTGGGTTCTCGTCTTCCAGCAGCTTATAGCTACCAACGGCAACACCGCCACCCAACATGGCAGAAAGCGTTAAGCCAACGATAAACTGTTTCGTCTTCATGTGATTAGTTTTAGTATTGTATATATGCTGTTTTTATAAATATTAAGTTTTACCTATACTTATAGGGTAACGCTATTTTAGTATACGTTAGTATTTAGTATACTGATGATTACTGCAATTACATCTCTTAATTAACAAAAAAGAGGCCAAAATTTCTTGGCCTCTTTTAATATTTTATAAAAATTAAGCTTTCTTCGTTTTTCCGTTTTCTGCGACAGCGCCTGTTTTGGCTTCTGCTACGTTTCCTTCGGAAACTTTCTTTTTACTATCTCCGGATGTGCTAATCTGAATCTGGCGTTTCATTGTTTTTTGCTCATCTTTAGGTACTGTTACTAGCAGCACGCCATCTTCCAATTGCGCAGAAATTTTATCCGGACTTACTTTATCCGGCAAATAGAAGGATCTGCTGAAGGAGCCATACTGGGTTTCCATCATGTGGTAACGGCGCCCTTCCTCCTTCTTCTCCAATTTGCGCTCACCAGTAATAGTTAATCTACCTTCCTGAAAATCAATAGAGATGTCTTCCTTTTTTACCCCTGGCAAGGCTAATTCTATTTCATAGCCTTTTTCGGTTTCGCAGGCATCTACGTGAGGGGTAAAGCCTGCAAAATTCTTTGAGTTTACAGATTCGTTAAAGAACCTGTCTAACATCGAGCTGAACGTATTTGGCATACTTTCCTGCATGCCATTATATCTGTTAAGTGCCATAGCTGTATACCTTTTAATGTTTTAGAAATTTATGTACAGCAATAACATAGTAAAAACTATACCAATTGAATTATCCAGCTAATCCACGAAAAAATGTCATATCTTTTTCAAAAAAATCTTTAACATACTGTAACGTTGACAGTTAAGCAAAAACCTAATAAGTAATACTGGCAGTTTCTGCGGCTCTGTTTATGTTATATTTTATCTCCAAACCAAATACTGGTGATATGCGGTTACGTTTTGTTGTAAAACCATCTTGTACAAGCTGCCCCTGCTCATCGTACTCTGGCGGCACCATTACGTAATAGTAATCGGTTTGCCGCATAAAGTACGGGTTAAGGCGTAGCTTCTCTGTAAGCTCATAGTTTATACTTAAGCGAAGGCGGGTGCGGTCTATGGTTCTTTCCTGTGCAGAGCTGTTGCTTTCTTTTCCAAGGTCAGAGGTCACCATTGCCTCATAGCTTATACTTGGCGTAATAAATTTGTTTTTTAGCGGCAGCCTCTTCCCCAGTTCTGCCGAACCTCTAAAGCGTCCGTAAGTCCCCCTTGCTTCTTGGTCTACATACTCAGCCAAAAACTGTTTGTTAAAGTATAAACTGCCCAGTTTACCATTATGCCGCAAAAGCAAACCATAAAACATCATCTTCGGGAAATCTTCGGCTGCGTAGCGAAGTATAGCTCCACCACGCCAATGATCAGTAAATGTATGCTCGTAGCCTAAGCTTAGCTCCACCCGCTCAACGTTGCTCAGGATGCCAGAACTTTTTAAGTCATTGTAGTTGCCGTCGGTGTTAATGCGGTACTGGTTCCGGAAGAACAGCAGCCCTTCCTCGCCCACACCATAGCTTACCTGCAACTCGGGCCAGACTGCAGTTGGGGCTGTAACTTTACTTTGCGCCTGCGCTAGCAATGGGAGCAACAACAAAAGTATAAAGTATGGCTTTCTCATGTATGTTGTTTTGGTAATTATACTTCTTTCAGTTCTTGTAAGGCGATGTAGGCCATCAAACCTATACTTGTCTCTACGGCTGCCTCGTCAATATCGAAAGTGGGGGTATGTACTCCTGCTGTTATGTCCCTTGCTTCGTTGCGGGTACCAAGGCGATAAAAGCAAGCTGGTACTTCCTGAGAGTAATAGGCAAAGTCTTCTGCTCCCATCCATAGATCCAGGTCTACCACATTGTCGTCTCCTAAATAGTCTACTGCAGCTGCACGTGCTATAGCTGTTAATTCAGGATCATTTTTTAAGTATGGATAGCCGTTCTTGATATCAATGTCGCAGCTGCCGCCCATACTTTCGCAAAGACCTTCGGCTAGTTTCTTAATTTTCTGGTGTGCCTCTCTACGCCACGCCTCGTTCATGGTTCTAAAGGTGCCTTCTACCTTTACCTCATTCGGGATAACATTGGTAGCGCCCTTAGCCTCTATCTTACCAAAAGATAGCACCGACGGTACTTTAGGGCTAGCATGGCGGCTCACGATCTGCTGCAGCGCCACAATTAAATGAGCTGATATCAACACAGGATCGATGTTCATTTCAGGCAACGCGGCATGGCCGCCTTTTCCTTTTACGGTGATGTAAATTTCGTCGGCGCTGGCCATGTACATACCGGATTTAAAACCAACTTTACCAGCAGGCAGCATCGGGAACACGTGCTGCCCCACAATACCAGTTGGTGCAGGGTTTTGCAGCACACCTTCTTTTATCATGATAGAGGCGCCACCCGGAAACTTCTCCTCTCCCGGCTGAAACACTAATTTAATTGTTCCCTCAAACTCATCGCGTAGCTCTTGAAGTATACGTGCAGCCCCAAGCAGTGAGGCAGTATGTACATCGTGGCCACAGGCATGCATCACGCCTTCGTTTTTTGATTTATACTCCACCTCATTTGCTTCCACTATGGGTAAAGCATCTAAGTCGGCACGCAGGGCAATGGTTTTTTTCTCTGGGTTCTTTCCCTTTATTAAAGCTACTAAACCCGTAGTTGCCATACTTTCTGCAGTTATTCCATACTGCTCCAGTACCTGCTTTACATAGGCGGCTGTGTTGTGCTCCTCGAAGCTAAGTTCTGGGTTAGCGTGGATATGGCGGCGCACCTGCACGGTATCTTGTGCATATGCTTGGGCTAGTTGTTTTATTTTATCTACTATCTGAGTCATCTGCTGATTATTTCTACAAAGGTAGCATCTATCTGCTTTATCCGCTTCTGTTTGGCTATACACTAAAGTATAACTGCTTAAACAATAAAGCGCTGCAACCGAACCTGACTGCAACGCTTTATTTATACTTTAGAAGTACAAGCTGCTATTCTAATAGCTCTTATCGATGTTGATTTGGTCCTGTACGATCTGTGCGTTTGGCACTAGGTCTGAGATACGGTTTAGCACTTGCTGCGCCTCTACGCGGTTAAAGAAATCGCCTACCTTAAGCCTAAAGTTTGGTTGCTGGTATGTGAGGTAATCTTTTACATCCGGTACTCTAGAGATAATGGCTTTGCGCAAGCTCATCACATCTTGGCGTTGGGAGCCATTGTAGGCTAAAATTCGATAGCCCTGCGCATACTTTATGTTTTTGTTTACGCTGGCCACAGTATCCATTAGCACCGCCACCTTATCGTTTACATGGTTGGTAGGTTCTACCCGTGCTGTTGCTGTCGCTTCAGGGGTTTCATACTTTGGTCTGTACTGGCTTAGGTCCTCAGCAACTTTTTCTTTGCCCGGAAAGCGGCCTGTATCTGTTGTGCTTTTACCCGACGACGATGCGCATGCTGTTGAAAAAAGGATCAACACCGACAGGATAAGGTTAAGAATTACTCTATTGTTCATGTGTAACTATTTGTATGCTGGCCGAACAGCCAAGTCTGTCGGCTCCTGCTTTAATTAGGGCATCTGCGTCTTCATACGTGCGTATACCTCCGGCAGCCTTTATTTTCATGGATTTTGGCAACACACGGCGCATCAGCTTTATATCTTCTACGGTAGCGCCACGCGAGGCAAAGCCTGTAGAGGTCTTAACGAAGTCTACACCGGCATTCGCACATAACTCGCAAGCTTTTATTATTTCCTCCTCCGAGAGTAAAGCTGTTTCAATAATTACCTTCAGCTCTGCTTCTTTTAAATGACAAAACTTTGCCAAGTCGCTCAGTTCGTTCTCCACCTCCTCATACTTACCGGATTTGAAAGCAGAGACGTTCATGACCACGTCTATCTCGGTAGCCCCGTCAGCAATAGCCTGGTGTGTTTCCAGAAATTTAACCTTAGGGTGCTGGTAGCCTAACGGAAAACCAACTACCGTAGCTACTTTTACAAGTGAGCCCGGGCCTAACCGCTCTTTTGCCAGTTGCACATAGCAAGGTGCTATGCACACAGCGGCAAAGCCATAGTTGCGGGCTTCATCACAAAGTTGCAACACCTGCTCTGCTGTAGTATCCGGCTTCAGCAGGGTGTGGTCTATGTATGCAGCAAGCTCTTCTCCTGCCATATTTTAGAGATAAAAGATAAAGGACATAAGACAAAAGATCACTCCCGCCTTACATCCTTTATCAGCTTAAATTTATACTTGATGCAGCCTCACATTTATACTTCGAGGCTGCTTTTACTCCCCAATTAATACACAGCGGTTGTGCAGCAGGTCGTCTTCTACGGTTTTATACTTTACGTCCTTTACTACACGGCCATCGGTATACTGTACGCTAACTCTGTCGTTGCGGCCCGCAACTTTTTGCGAGTGCGCCGGCATAATCTTCTCTGGCTCCGGTGCCGGCATAGAAGTATGGCCCGACTGGTCTTCCAGTGATGAGTGTACTTCCTGCTTCTGCTCTTTTAATACAGGAGCCTTAGGAGCCATTGGTGGTTTTACCGGCTGTTGTACCTGCTCAGGTGCCTGTACCGGTATAAACGCGTGGAACAGGAACTGAATTGTCTGCTCGTTTACTTTACCGATCATACGCTTGAACAGCTCAAACGACTCGAACTTGTAAACCAAAAGAGGGTCCTTCTGCTCGTATACCGCATTCTGCACACTCTGCTTCAGGTTGTCCATTTCACGTAGGTGATCAGTCCAGGCCTGGTCAATAGTACCCAGCGTAATGATCTTCTCCATAGAGCGGAACAGTTCCATACCATGCGTTTCGAATGCTTTGGTAAGGTTAGCCACGGCAGCCAGCTGGCGCTTGCCATCTGTAAACGGTACGGCTACGTTCTCAATCATCGGCCCACGATTTGCGTGAATGTCGGCAATGATCGGGTACGCCTGATCAGCTATTTGCTTATTTCTAGACAGGTAATGATTAAGAGCTTCGTTGTATAGGCGCTCCGCCAGTTGGTTAGCCTGTACTGTTTTAAACTCATCCTCTGTAATAGAAGACTCGATACCGAATACACGCAGCACATGCAGCTGGAAGTTTTCGTAGTCGCTGATGTTCTTGTAGCTCACAATCACATCTTCGCTGATATCGTAGATCATGTTCCAGATATCCAGCTCCAGACGCTCTCCATAAAGAGCGTTGCGGCGACGCTTGTACACTACTTCGCGCTGTGCGTTCATCACGTCGTCGTACTCCAGCAAGCGCTTACGCTGACCGAAGTTGTTCTCCTCCACTTTCTTCTGCGCACGCTCAATAGAGTTCGTGATCATCGAGTGCTGGATCACTTCACCTTCTTCCAGACCCATACGGTCCATCAGGCGGGCGATACGGTCTGAGCCAAACAAACGCATCAGGTTATCTTCCAGAGAAACGAAGAACTGCGAAGAACCCGGGTCACCCTGGCGACCGGCACGGCCACGCAGCTGGCGGTCCACACGGCGGGACTCGTGGCGCTCTGTACCGATAATAGCTAGACCACCTGAAGCCTTAGATTCCGGCGCAAGCTTAATATCAGTACCACGACCAGCCATGTTAGTAGCGATGGTAACAGTGCCCGGCTTACCAGCTTCGGCCACAATCTCGGCTTCTTTCTGGTGCATCTTTGCGTTAAGTACCTGGTGCTTGATCTTACGTAGCGTCAGCATACGGCTCAACAGCTCCGATATCTCAACTGAAGTTGTACCTACCAGCACCGGACGACCTGCTTCAGTTAAAGCTACGATCTCGTCGGCAACGGCATTATACTTTTCACGAACAGTTTTGTATACTTTGTCGTGCTCGTCTTTTCTTTGGATTGGACGGTTAGTAGGAATTACTACCACATCCAGTTTATAGATGTCCCAGAACTCACCTGCCTCTGTTTCGGCAGTACCCGTCATACCAGATAATTTGTGGTACATACGGAAGTAGTTCTGCAGCGTAACCGTAGCGTAAGTTTGTGTGGCATCTTCTACCTTCACGTTTTCTTTCGCCTCAATTGCCTGGTGCAAACCATCAGAGTAACGACGGCCTTCCATTACACGGCCTGTCTGCTCATCCACGATCTTCACCTTATGGTCTGGCGTTACGATATACTCTGTATCCTTCTCAAACAAAGTATAAGCCTTCAGCAATTGATTGATGGTATGGATACGCTTCGACTTCTCCTGGAAGTCAGCGATCAATTGCTCTTTTGCATGCAGCTGCTCCTCGTGCGGCAGCTCTTTGTTGTTCTCGATTTCCGCTATCTCTACTCCGATATCCGGCATAATGAAGAAGTTCGGATCTTCGCCCTGACCAGTAATCAGGTCAACGCCTTTCTCCGTCAGTTCTATCTGGTTGTGCTTCTCATCGATGGTGAAGAATAGTGGCTCGTCAGCTTCCGGCATCATGCGGGAGTTATCCTGCAGGTAGTGGTTTTCTACCTTCTGCATAATAGCGCGGTTACCTGTTTCGCTCAGGAACTTGATTAACGGCTTGCTCTTAGGTAAACCACGGTAAGCACGGAACAGCGCTAAACCGCCCTCCTGTGTGTTTCCTTCTTTGATCAGGCGCTTGGCATCTGTCAGGAAGTTCTGTACTACTTTACGCTGCGCCTCCACCAGCATCGCAATGCGTGGCTTTAGCTGGTAGAACTCATGCTCATCACCGCGTGGCACAGGGCCAGAAATGATCAATGGCGTACGGGCATCGTCAATCAATACAGAGTCAACCTCATCCACCATGGCATAGTGGTGCTTGCGCTGTACCAGGTCCTGTGGTTCACGGGCCATGTTGTCGCGCAGGTAATCGAAGCCGAACTCATTGTTAGTACCGTAAGTAATATCTGCTCTGTAAGCTTTGCGGCGGGATTCAGAGTTTGGCTGGTGCTTATCGATACAGTCGATGGTAAGGCCATGGAACTCGAACAACGGCGCCATCCACTCAGAGTCACGGCGGGCAAGGTAGTCGTTTACCGTTACCACATGCACTCCACGACCAGACAATGCGTTCAGGTAAGCCGGCAGCGTTGCTACCAATGTTTTACCCTCACCTGTGGCCATCTCTGCGATCTTACCCTGGTGCAGCACTGTACCACCTATCAGCTGTACGTCGTAGTGCAGCATGTCCCAGGTAATTTCGTTGCCTGCAGCTATCCATCTGTTAGCCCAAACGGCGTTGTCGCCGTCTATCTGTACGTTTGGCTTGCGAGTTGCCAGTTCATGGTCCATATCGGTAGCGGTCACTACCAACTGGCCATTCTCCTTCCAGCGGCGGGCGGTTTCTTTTACAACGGCAAAGCCAACAGGAAGCACTTCTAACAGCACTACCTCCAGGTCCTTGTTACGCTGCTTCTCCAGCTCGTCGATCTCAGCAAAGATATTTTCCTTCTGTACGATGTTCAGCTCCGGCTCATCGGCAATGCGTTTGTGCAGAGCTGCTATCTGATCATCAACGGGCTTCAGGCGCTCGTTAATAATTCCCTTTATATCATAAGTCTTCTGGCGAAGCTGGTCATCCGTCAGACTATTAAGTTTTGCGTACTCTTCGTTTACTTTAGATACGTAAGGCAGTACCTCTTTTATATCTCTGTCGGATTTGGTTCCGAATAGTTTCGCAACGGTTTTACCGAAAAAATCAAACATCTGTGTCTGTTATTCTAAATTGAAATCTTCTGTTTGCAATATCGTCAAAAATAGGGGTTTTTCCGATATATCTAACATCCTGTACTAAAACAATACCATATTATCCTGCAAATAGGTTATCTGCCATATTTACCGATATAGTATAGTTGTTTTACTATTTATACTTTGGAGGCTTAAATCCTTATGCCAGAATCAGGTAAAGCGTGGCATTGTGGCAGGTGAGTTTTCAATTGTTGATTATTGAATGGTTAAATTGTTAGCGGGTTCTACAGATTTATTACCCACACTTGAGAGGCTCGCAGACTTCCCAAATTTCTGAAAGATAAGTTTATGATGTTATGAGGCCACAACAACAATTAAACACTTAAACTATTCAACAGTTAAAACATCTTCTGAAATTCCACTACATCTTCCCAGCCATCGGGGGTGCGTAGCCAATCTTTGCGAATGCCTATACTTTGGAAGCCGGCTTTAGTAAACAGGTTTATACTTTTGAGGTTAGAGGCGGTAACAGAGCAAAAGAGCTGGTGCAGTTGTAGCGTGTGCTGGCAGTAGTTAAGCAGCAATTGTAGTGCATCAGAAGCGTGTCCGTTTTTGCGATGCCCGGGTGCTATGGCAATGCCTACTCCTGCCCTGCGGTGCATCGGGTCAAAATCATATAGGTCAACGGCGCCTACAGCCTCGCTATGAGTGTTGCAGATAACCAGGCGCAGCTGCTTTATAGTATAAATGTCAAGCGCAGCATTTTCGAGGTACTGCTCCAACACAAATTTAGAGTATGGGGTAAGCGTATTGCCCACGTGCCACACTGATACATCATTTTCTAAAGTATAAAGAAACTCCAGGTCTGTTGGCTCGAGGGCACGCAGGTATGTATTTTCTTTTTTCAGGAACACGTTAAGTCAAGTTTATACTTTAGCCAAGCTACAAAAAGAAAATACTTCCGGCAATCTTACCTGCCGGAAGTATTTATGTAAGTCTGGTTTATACTTTGATTACAGTGAAACAGAACCGGTAAATACCTGCTTGGCCGGCCCTATCAAATAAATAGATTTAAAACCTTCGTCAACCTGTTCAAAAGCTACTTCTAAGTTACCTCCCAAGGTTTTTACTTTGATCGGGCTCTGCATGCCCAGCATACCCGCAACCAAAGCTGCCGCTGTTACACCTGTACCACACGATAAAGTCTCATCTTCTACTCCACGCTCATAAGTACGTACAAATACCTCGCTGTCGGAAAGGCGCTGCACAAAGTTAACGTTCGTACCTTCTGCCTTAAAGCGATCGTTGTAGCGAATGGCGCGGCCTTCTTCGTACACATCCAGGTTTTCTACATCATCCACAAAACGAATGTAATGCGGCGAACCGGTGTTTAGAAAGTAATCCTCTCCGATCTGCTCCACTCCTTTTACCTCGTTCATCTTCAGCTGTATCAGGTCGCGCTCTACACTGGCCTGGTGCTCGCCGTCGGCTGCCAGAAAGCAGGCCACATCTTCAATCACACCTAAGGCTCTTGCAAACCGAACGGTGCAGCGTGCGCCGTTACCGCACATTGAACCCAAACGTCCGTCGGCGTTAAAGTACACCATTTCAAAGTCATAGTCTGCGTGGTCCTGCAAAAGTATAAGACCGTCTGCCCCAATACCGATGCGGCGGTCGCAGAGGCGTTTTATGAATGACTCATCGCTTGCCGGGAAAGCAAGTTTACGGTTGTCTACCATCACGAAGTCATTGCCCGTGCCCTGGTACTTGTAAAAGCTAATTGCCATGTATAGGTAACAAATGTAACATCCGGAACGTGCACTTTTAAGGTTAGGCGGATAATGTGTAATTTTACCGCTTAAGTGGGGCACGCCCTGAAATAAACGACAAAGATATGTATTCCTTTCTAACTACAGAAAACTGGGCTGACTATGAGTTGGTTGATTCCGGAAATTTTGAAAAGCTGGAGCGTTTCGGCCAATACTATATAGCACGCCCTGAGCCACAGGCCATCTGGGACAAGCACCTGCCCGAGCAGGAATGGCAGCGCATGGCCAATGCCGTGTTTACCCGCGACAAAGGCAGCCAGGAAAAAGGCCAGTGGAAACTGAAAAAAGGAATGCCCGAACAATGGTTTATCGACTATAAGTATAACGACCTTAAACTTCGCTTCAGATTAGGCTTATCGTCGTTTAAGCATGTGGGTTTGTTTCCGGAGCAGGACAGCAACTGGAAGTTTATTTACGACACCACCCGCAACCTAAAAGCGCCACAGCCAAAGGTGCTGAACATGTTTGCCTACACCGGTGCCGCCACACTTGCCGCCAAAGCCGCCGGTGCCGACGTGACCCATCTCGACTCTATAAAGCAGGTAAACTTCTGGGCCCGCGACAACATGGAAGCCAGCAACCTGGACAATGTGCGCTGGATTGTAGAAGACGCCATGAAGTATGCCCGCCGTGAAGTAAAGCGTGGCAACAAGTATAACGGCATCATCCTGGACCCACCAAGCTACGGCCGCGGCCCGAACGGTGAAAAATGGCAATTAGAAGATGAGCTGAATGAAATGATCAAACTCTGCCGCGAACTACTGGACGGCACCGATTATTTCCTGCTGATAAACCTTTACTCTATGGGCTTCTCGGCGCTGGTACTAGACAACCTGATGCGCGGCACGTTTGGGGACATGGTGAAGCATGAGGAATTGGGTGAGTTATACTTGCTGGATGGCGGTGAGCGTAAATTGCCGTTGGGTACTTTCTTTAGGTTTACTTCTGTGGGGAGGAAGATATAGCAATTATACTATATAGTATATTCGTTAGTCCAGTTACGGTTATCTGTTGATATCGACAAAAAAGCGTATGTTTATTACGTTTATACTATAGTTAGCGGTTATAGGAATTATAGATTCTCTTAAAAGAAAAAATGCTCAAACCATACCTAATTTGGATAGCCAATACTGCATTCTTCCTTTTTCTATTGATTGTAATTTTATACTTAAACACGTTTATCAATAGCTCATTTATTCCTAATGCCTTACAAAGAAGTTTTGAAGTAGAAATGCTTACCAGATGGTTGCTTGCAAGCATAGAAGGGATTCTCCTTATCTTGATGTATACCTATCTGGCTAACAAAAGTAAAGCTGTATTTTTAGTATTGGCGTTTATGTTTTTGTTTGTTAATAGCATCATTTTTTTTGCTATTTACTTTCATGATAAATAGTGCCATAGTTTACTGACTGAGCAGAATTGATAACAGGAAAATGAACTAAGAACTACCCCGCTAACAAGGTTTATACCCTATGCTTCGGCTGACAGCCTCGCAAAAGGTATACACAAGACGTTGTGTTTAATTTAAATATAAAATGATAAGACTTTTAGGCCTTACTATGTTTTTCTGCCTTCTATCTATAGGATTGAAAGCACAAACGGAAAATGAACAGCTCGCCTGGGTAATAGAAGAACTGAAGCTTGATAAAGACAGCGTTCTTCTTGATTTGGCAGCAGTCAAAAGATATCCAGCAAGTGTAGATTTAACAATAGTTTGTATACCTTCCATAGTGGAGTATGCTGACGAAGATTTCTGGACAGCGGATGTTTATGTAGCCTTAGTGAATAAAAGAAGTAAAAAAATCATCTCCCAAAATTTTAAAAGGGGTTTAAGTGCGGATGCCATTTCTCCATCAAAAATTTGGATTGACACTGCACCCTATACTATTTCACCAAACGAAAGGGCTTTTGCCATAAGGATTGAAGCGAAAAACAATTCAAGGGCCGCCTCATTCTCCGGAGAGCAATTCTGGTTGATGTTAGCAAAGGCTGAAAAAGTTGAGCGTCTGCTTCAACTGGATTCTGAAACCTCTATTTCATACGGTGGAGGTGATTGTGAAAGCACTGAAATTCATAAACAAAAAAGCACCTTTGTGCTGTCTGATAAATTAAACGACAAAGGGTATTTTGACCTTGTTGAGAAGATAAACTATCAGCATTTTTTTCTAACTGAGGAGTGTGAGGATGGGAAAAAAGAGACTAAGAATTTCAAGAACACCTTTAAGTATAAAGAAGGTCAGTATTTAGCCGAAGGAAAGAGAGAAAAAGGCTTGGAATAAAACTAATCACAACAACACCTAAACAGTATCTGCGCCACTGTTTAGCCAAGTACGTTCAACTTTAAGAATTTATATATTATAACATAAATAAAAAACCGCCTCGCACTTATCGGCATAGGCACTAATATTCCTGCCTGGATAGCATCACATAGGCCATACACAAACATGAGCCAATATAACTATTAGCTATTAACACCCGTTGTCATTCTCTGACAGCAGGTTAATCAGTTTTAGTTTTATGCGCATCAGACATGCTTTAATTTTTATTCACCTCCTTTTCAGCTTTGCAGCTTCAGTAACTGCCTTTGGCCAAACAGATACTACTGGAGCGCAAATAGGCCGTCAGCTCGTGGTTGGCGTGCACACGCAACCGCCCTACATCATCAAAGGCCAGAACGGAACCTGGGATGGTATCAGCATTCGTTTATGGCGTGATATAGCCGAGGATATAAATCTAGACTATCGCTTTGTAGAGGTAGTCCCTGATTCTGCCAGCAAGGTGTTACTGCAAGGAAAAGCGGACGTATTTCTACTAGGAACTGTAACCGCAGAAGCCGATACACAGGTAGACTTTAGCCACATTTACCACACAGCGCAAGTGGGTGCTGCCTCATCTCAAACAAAGAAGCTTTCTTCCATTGCGAAATCTTTTTTCAGTAAACGCTTCTGGTATATTGCGGCCATGCTGTCGGTGTTGCTGCTCATTGTAGGTACCATTGTTTATTTTGTAGAGCGGCGGCAGAACGAGGATAATTTCGGGGGAGACCGTTCCCTGGCAAAGGGTATTGGCGCCGGCTTCTGGTGGGCAGGCGTAACCATGACGACTATAGGCTACGGGGATAAAGCACCTGTTACTTTTTGGGGGCGCGCCATTGCCTTACTCTGGATGTTAGTAGCCATGGCTATTACGGCTGTGCTCACAGCTTCCCTCGTTTCGGCAGTTATGGGTAGTTCAGCAAAAAAAATAACTGTACCACAAGACCTCCGAAACATGAAAGTAGCAGCAGTAACAGGCTCCGGCGCTGCACAGTATATGCAGGAGGAGAGGGTTTCCTTTCAGGAGTTTTCCAATCTAACAGAATCTTTAGAGGCAGCGAATAAGCAGAAACTGGACGTTGTTATACACAGTGTTCCTGCATTGAGGTATACCATTAATAACGACCCGGACCTTGCGCTTCAGGTACAGCCAGTGCAGATCGACCCGACTTATTACGCGTTTGCGCTTGCACCTGGCAGCTCTTTAAGAGAGCCTATTAACCTGGCTTTGCTCCGGGTTATAAAAGACCCCTTGTGGCAACAGGAATTACAACGATTTATACCTGAGAAGTAACAAGATCAAAAAGCTGTGACCCTATGCGGCCTAAGGCAAGTACTTTTACGATGAAACGCATATTTGCAACCACAAGAACTGTAACTTAACTTGTAGCCGATAAAGTCCAGAAGGTTATCGAACAGAGAAACAACCTACCGATCGGCAAAATATAGAACGCTAAATAGTTTAACTTCACACATCACCTCCCTCATGAAAAACCGCCTCGCACTAATCGACATGGGTACCAACACCTTTCACCTGCTTATTACAGAAGTAGGCGAAGATGGTAAACTGCATGACTTTGTAAGAACCAAAGTACCGGTACGCTTGGGTAAAGGCGGCATCAGCAACGGCGCTATTACGCCAGAGGCAGCAGAACGTGCGCTTAACACGCTGAAGGATTTCAGGAGACAGATAGATGAATATGGCGTGGAAACAGTTCGGGCCATGGCAACCAGCATGGTGCGCAACGCGGCCAACGGCGACGACTTTGTAAAAGACATCTACAAGCAAACTGACATACAAGTAGAAGTAATAGACGGAGCCCGCGAAGCAGAACTGATCTACTATGGCGTCCGCTCTGCGGGTGTGCTGGATGAGAACACGGCTCTGATCATGGATATAGGCGGCGGCAGCGTGGAGTTTATACTTTGCAATGCGCAGGAGATATTCTGGAAGCAGAGTTTTGAGGTTGGTGCTCAGCGCCTGATGGATCAGTTCTTTACAGAAGATCCGATTTCCCCTGAAAGTATAGCCGCCGAAAAAACTTACCTGGAAGAAAAGCTGCAACCATTAACTTCTGCCGTAGAAAAGTATAAACCCACCATATTAGTTGGCTCCTCAGGCACCTTCGACACCATTTGCGACATAGACGCCCTCAGTAAAGGCGATATATCCCGCCAGCAAACCCAGCCAGCAGCATCTTATTTAACCCTGGACAATTACTACAGCATACACCAAGACCTGCTCCGCAAAAACCACGAAGAACGCCTGGTTATTCCGGGTATGCTGGAGATGCGTGTAGATATGATCGTGCTGGCAAGTATAGTAGTAGATTTCGTGCTGCAAAAGTATAACCTGCAGGAGATTCGGGTATCGGCTTATGCTTTAAAAGAAGGTGTACTGCAGCAGGCGCTGGAGAGTATGGAATAGCCTGGTCCAACCACCCCTGCCCCCCAATGCCGTCAACTTAAGAAAAAGCTTTCATTTCGAACACCGTGAGAAATCTATCTGGAATTATTGCAGAAGGAATTCTAAAAAGATCTCTCCTTTCGTCGAGATGACAAAAAAACTTAAGTTGACGGCATTGGGGGCCAAGGGTGGTTGGACCAGGCACTGCAGAAAAAAGCGCCCTCCCCTGTTTTTAGGGGAGGGCTGGGGTGAAGTTCTACCTAAGCTTACCCAATCTCTTCACCTCTTTCTCATAAGCCTTTCGCAGCTTCTTCAGGTCTTTGCGGTTTTGGCTGTGCTGTGCAGCTAAAACTTTTGTCTCCTGCCAGGTTGAGTTGCCAGCATCTTTTACAGCAAGTTGCTTACCCAATTGTTCCTCTACTTTCTTGGTTTTGCGCTTGGCATAGCCCCTATCCAGCAAAGAGGTAAGTAACTGCACCGCTACCTGCTCCTCCTGAATACTGGCAAGGTAACCAACTACATGCGCTGTAAAATCCTGTTTACTATTATCCTTTGCAAAGTTAAAGAGCGAAGCATGGTTCAGGCCATACTTACCTACGCTGTTGTCTACATAATAGCTTCTGGCTTTCTCATACATAGCAACAGCATCGGTATAACGTTTAGCAGAAACATGACGGTTTACATCTTCCAGTATGCGTTGGTATGTGGCTGCGGCCAGAATCTCAGTACGGCCATCTTTTGCTGTAAAGGTAGCTACGTTACAATCTGCCATTCCCTCAGCAGCTTTAATGGCAGCCATAAAAGCCTGGTCGGCGGCAACATACTTCCTTTGGCTGATCAGGTCTCTGGCGTTCTGGTAATGCTTGTCGTAGGCAGCCTGTGTGTTAACGCACTCTTGTGTAAAGATGCGCTCACGCAGCAGGTTATACTTGCTCAGCACTTCCGTATCATTTTTCAAACCATAACGGTCCTGCATGGCGGTTGCTGCAGAAGCTGTTGCTCTGGCATTACTCAACCTGTTTTGCATGGCCTGTTCGTAGCCTTCCGTTAGTTTAGCCAAAAGTATAGGCTTGGCTGCTTTCTGGGCCAGTCCACCTAATTCCTGCACAGGCTTAAAAGTATAGCGGGTCTCCAGCTCCAGCGCACCCTCAAACTCACGTAAAGCTGCATCATAGTTTTGCTGGCTCAGGTAGCGCTTACCTAAATCGATGTGTTGCAGGTAATACTGAAATTTTACCTGGCCCATTAGCTCAGTTGCTTCCTGCTCACGGCTAAGCGCAAAATCGTAATCCTGCTGAAAGGCCAAGGCCTCACCTGCCACACGCTCCGCCTCTCTTAAGTCGTTTCTGTCGAGCAGGCGCTTGCCGTTATCAACCAAACCACGATAAACACCTAAGGCTGCTCTGCCCTCACCCTCGGCCAAGGCTGTTGTATTGCAGCGCAAACCACGAATGGTGCTGCACAACTCACGGGCCTCTGCAAAAGAAGCCAAAGCATTGTGGTAATCGCCACGTGTGGTTAAGGTATTGCCGTTGTTAATGATAACACCGTAAATTTCATACATCAGATCCAGGGCAATGGCTTCAGTTTCGCGGTCTACACGCATGCTGGTTAGCACGTCGCGGGTGCGGCTGCTTGCTTCACGTATGTAACCGTTCATAAAGTCAAGGCGGGCCAGTTCTACGTGTGCAGGTGCAAAGCGTGGGTTCGCCTCTACAGACTTAACAAAATATACATGTGCGCCGGCTCGGTTGCCGCGCTGCATTAAAGCCAGGCCACGGTTAAAGAATTGCTGGTCTAAAGTAGCCAACGTATGGTTAACGGCACGGCGGCGATCCTGCAGCGTTTCATGCAACTGTGCCAGTTTATAGTTGAGACGCTGCGGGTCATTCTTCTCCAAATTCAGCTTCTCAGAAAGCTGGCTTCTCAGGTTTGCATGCAGCACTTCCATATCTTTCAGGTTGCGGTCCTGCAGGTCAATGCGGTCTACATCATCCGGACGAATATGCGCCACCTCTTGCAAAGCGCGTTGTATTTTAGCCTCGGCAGCAAAGTATTCCTTAACCAGATCAATCCGTTCTTTTAAGCGATTTTCGGTTACAGAAGTATAAATTACCTGCTTCTCCTCTATTTTCAGTTTATAGCTTTGGTTAGCCGCTGTGTCTGGAATTGTTACCTCCAGCATTTTCTGGTTGTGGTCATATAAGCTTAAACGCTGGTCAAAAGCCTTAACTTTTTTATTGTTGCCATCCAGCAACCATACTTTATACTTTAGCTCTTCAGGTTTAAGCACATCAGCCAGGTCAAAGCCTTTATTACTCACATCACCCGTTACGGTAGTGCTTTTTAGGTTGATCTGCAGCAACAGCTGATCGCCGGTGTCGGTAATGCGGGCATGCTGCTCCAGGCGAACCGCAAACTCTGGCTTGCGGCCTGGGCGGCCACCACCTTGTGCTGTTACCTGTGCATTATCAAGTATAGTAATGATGTTGTTGAGTGAGGCTTGGTTGCTGTTGCCATACTTCATCAGGTAAGTATCAGACGTGTTTTCCTCAAAAACGATTTTGGTTTGCGCCTGCACCGTAAACACAGCCAGCAGCAGCGATAAAAGAAGTAGAGCTTGTCTCATATGTGTAATCATTAGAACATACTTTGCCAAAGACAAAATCTGTTCCACAAAAATAGATTAAGCCACGAAAGTATATAAAAAGTATATATTTCGTTCGTTATCAAGGATTAAAACTTCTGAGACTACTGTAAAACCAAGCGAGAAAAGTATAAAGTTGAGTCATTGGTTTGATAATTTCTTAATTTGCCGCCCTTTAACAGCGCATATACTCTATGTATTCTTATAAACAACTTTTTGATTTTACCCAGGAGGTTTTCCTGGCCATCGGCTGCCCAGCAGAGGATGCCAAGCTTGCAACAGAGGTACTTTTAGAAGCAGATTTAAGAGGTGTTGATTCGCATGGTGTGGCTCGCCTTAGCGGTTATGTACGCCTTTGGGAAGCTGGTCGTATTAACGTAACGCCAAAGGTGCGCATCGTACACGAAACCCCCAGCACCGCAACTGTAGACGGCGACGGAGGACTTGGTTTGGTAGTTGCACCGCAGGCCATGCGCATCGCCATCGAAAAAGCTTCTAAAGTAGGCACAGGTTGGGTATCAGTAAAGAACTCAAATCACTTTGGTATTGCCGGCATCCACGCCATGGAGGCACTTAACCACGACATGATCGGCATGGCCATGACCAACGCCTCACCGCTTGTAGCTCCTACTTTTTCTACAGACAGGATGTTAGGCACCAACCCGATTGCCGTTGCCGTACCTACTAAAAACCAGCCAGCTTTTGTAGCCGATTTTGCCACCGCCTCTGCTGCCAACGGCAAACTGGAGATACTACAGCGCAAAGAGAAAAAAGCACCAGCCGGCTGGATACAGACCAGAGAAGGCGAGCGTTCTACCAATGCAAATGAGCTTAAAGAAGGAGGCGCCTTGCTCCCATTAGGCAGCGATAAAACACATGGCAGCCACAAAGGCTATGCGTTGGCATCTATCGTGGATATCTTTTCAGCGGTACTTTCAGGCGCCAACTACGGTCCATGGGTACCACCATTCGTAAGCTTCCTGTCTCCACCAGAAAATCCGGTTGGCGAAGGCATTGGCCACTTTTTAGGAGCCATGCGCATCGACGCCTTCCGTCCGGCAGATGATTTTAAGGAACACATGGATAACTGGATTGAAACGTTCAGAAAAGCTAACGTAGTAAAAGGCGAGAAATGCGTGGTAATACCCGGAGACCCTGAACGTGAAATGACAGAGAAACGCCTGAAGAAGGGTATTCCATTATTGGCACCGGTAGAGCGCGACCTGGAATCTCTTGCTCAAAAGTTCAAGTTGAAATTTAAGTAACGTATGGCATCAGCTCCGGCATCTGTTTTTAGAAGTATAGGTCTTGGTTCTGCAAAGCGAAGTATGCTGATGCTGGTGCTAATGTGGGCACTGAATATTGCCTGGCTTGGAATAAACTACTTCTGGAGGCTAGCTTCTGTAGAGGTGCTGCTGGCTATACTTATACTTTTTCTTGCCTATGCCGTGGCTGCACTTATTGCCTACATTTACTGGGGCGTGCGCGATGTCCGGGAGAAGGAAGAGCCATATGCTAATTTGATGGTTGGTGTTATTGTAGTGATCACGCTGTTATACTTTAACTTCGAATTGCTGCAGATTGTGCTGAGGGCATTAGAGTTTTAACTATCCACCACTACCCTATGCTACGTAATCGTGCTTTCCTCTTCCTTTTCATGCTTCTTACCCTGCATATAGCATCTGCACAAAAGGTTGAACGTCTATACAATGTCTCTCCAACAGATACAGCCTCTAATTATACCTTAGTATTAAGCCCTCCATCGGGTAAGCCTAAAGGCCTGGTGTTACTCTTTGCCGGGTTTGGAGAGAGTCCCGTGGATTTACTAAAGGAATCGGCATTTCCAATACAGGCAGCAAAGGCAGGTTATCTTGTGGCATTACCGAACATCAGCAACAATACCGTTTTATTTCTGACTGATAAACGACAGGAACAGCTTGTACAGTTGGTGCGGGATGTGCAGAAAAGGTATAAACTACAAGACAAGAAGGTAGCCGTTGGTGGATTTTCAATGGGAGGTACTACAGCAGTAAAATTTGCCGAGTATAGCCTCTCCTCACCGTCAGTGCCTAAGGTTGCGGCCTTGCTCGCCATAGATCCGCTCCTGGACCTGGAGCGTTTTGAGCGCACTATACTTAAAGCAGTACAACGTGATGCATCTGCCAGACCTAAACAAATGCTGCGGATGTTACAAAACATGCTCCAACAGGATTTCGGCAGTACACCTGCACAGGAACCCGAGAAATTTTATACAGTTTCACCTTATGTCTACTCCGACACAGCCAATACTGCTATCAAACCTCTCAGGCAGTTGCCTGTACTTTTCTATTCTGAGCCAGATGTAGTAAACCAGTTCCAAACGAACCACCGCGACCTGTATGACCTTAACGCAGCCGATTGTACAGCCATGATCACTGACTTACAAAGTATGGGGAATAAGCAGGCGCAACTTATACTTACTATTGGCAAGGGCAATCGCGCCGATGGTACAATAAATCCTCACTCCTGGTCCATTATGGATGTTGATACAACTGTTAAATGGCTACTGCAACATCTTAAGTGATGTGAAACAAAAAGCGCTGACAGATATTCTGTCAGCGCTTTTTGTTTAAAGTATAAGCTTATACTATTCTATCTTCTTACCCTGCATAGCCTGCTTGATAGAGATCTGCATCACACGCTCTGCAAATGGGCTCGTCTGTTCTTCCAGCGTATCTATTGCTGCATAGATAGCATCTTTATCTCCGCCGGCTTCCAGCACATCTTTTAGGTTCTGCACATTTTTGCGCGTTAGTTCTATCTCCTGCTGTGTCAGGTGCTCACCATTTTTGTCAATAAAACGCTCTACCTGGTAAAGCATCTGCTCAGCAGTAGAACGTGCCTCAATCTGCATACGAGCGGCAACGTCTTCTTTTGCATTCAGCATAGAATCCATCAGCATCTGCTCTACCTGCTCATCTGTTAAACCATACTGCGGCTTAACTTCTACTTCCTGGCGTACTCCCGATCTCAGTTCAACAGCCTCCACTTTAAGTATACCATCGGCGTTAAGTATAAAATTCACATCCACCTTCGGGAAGCCAGCTGGCATGGCAGGTATACCTTTCAAATCAAACTCAGCTAACTTCCTGTTTTCCTTTACCAAGTCACGCTCGCCTTGGTAAACAGAGATCTTCATATTCACCTGTCCGTCTACTGAGGTAGTATACTGGCGGCCTGCCTTCGTTGGTATTTTAGAGTTTCTCGGAATGATCGGGTCCATCAGGCCACCCATGGTTTCGATACCTAACGTAAGCGGTGTAACGTCCAGTAAAAGTATATCCTTGCGGTTACCGGCCAATATATCGGCCTGTATAGCAGCACCAAGTGCAACTACCTCATCCGGGTTAAGCGAATTGTTTGCTGGCTTACCAAAAAACTCAGATACTGCCTCGTATACCATCGGCACACGTGTAGAGCCACCTACCATAATTACAGCATCGATCTGCTCCGGCTGCAGCTTCGCATCAGCCATCGCCATGCGGCAACTTTCAATGGTCTTGGCAACTATCGGCGCAATCAGTGTCTCAAAAGTATGGCGTTCTATATGGCAGTCTATTGTACCATCGATATTGCTGGTGTATACTTCCTGCGAGCTTAGGGCTTTCTTTGCTTCCTCTGCTTTAAGGCGCAATTCCTGCTGCAGGTGCTTGTCTTCGTTAACTGTATCCGCAATCAGTTCGTTATTCTGAATCCAATGGTTGATAATAGCACGGTCAAAGTCATCGCCACCCAGGTATGTGTCGCCGTTAGTAGAAAGTACCTCAAAAATACCCTGGTGGATACTAAGTATAGAAATATCAAAGGTGCCTCCGCCTAAATCATACACGGCAACGGTTTTTTCCTCTTCAGGGTCGATACCGATACCATAGGCCAGTGCAGCTGCTGTTGGTTCGTTTACGATACGTAGCACTTCTAAACCTGCCAGCTTTCCAGCATCGCGGGTAGCCTGCCTTTGCGAGTCGTTAAAGTATGCCGGTACAGTAATTACAGCGCGGTTAACCGGTGTTTTAAGCGAATGTTCGGCACGCTCACGCAGTTCTTTTAAGATCTCAGCAGACAGCTCTATCGGAGAGTAGAACTTATCCTGCACACGTACTTTTACCAAGCCTTCGCTGTTATCGTCAATTATCTTATAACCAAAGTAGTCTTTGTGCTCACCAAGGTCTTTATAAGATTTACCCAAAAGGCGCTTAACGGAGTAAATGGTATTTGCCGGGTCTGTAGTGAGGTAGTCTTTTGCTGTAGTACCTACTATTGTCTCGCCATTTGCTGCAAAGTGAACAACCGATGGGACAATAGTTCCCTGGCCCTGGTCATTAATCGCGATAGGTTTTCTGTCTTCAGGATGGATGTAGGCCACTAAGCTATTTGTTGTGCCCAGATCTATACCTACAATTACTTCTTCTTGCTGTATGGAACCTGTTGAAAGGTTTATTGCAACTTTTGCCATAGTTTCAGATTTACATGAGGCCTCTGTTTAAAGAACAGCGGCTCGCGGCACAAAGTTACGAATAATTTGGGGAGGGATTAAGGATGGTTGGTTACTGCTCTCCACATTATGGTTTTATTATGTTGAGGGCTAACGGATAAAGATTTTTATCGGATTCTTTGTAAATAAGCAGAACTGCCCTCACTACATATACCACGTTTAGAAAGTATAGCACCAGGTATGCTGTAATTGCATAATTAGCCCCTGGGTAGTGTAGTATTTTCATTATTCCATAAACCACGATTAAAGGGTAGGTTATCAAAGACCAGGTAATCTGAAAGTTTAGCAGTTTAATCCCCTGCTCCTGTACATGCAGCACTTTCCTTTTCTGAGTAATCCAGATAATAAGCGGGAAGATAATATTACCCAGAGGTACCATAAAGTATGACAAAACAGACAGGTGCAGCAGCAACAGTACACTTCTGTCGGCCTCCTTGTTATAGTCGTATACTTCCTCTACATCAACTTGAAGCGCCTGGCAAATTGATTTTAAAGTATAGCCTCTTGGTTCTGTTTCACCTTTCTCTACTCGCTGCAAAGTTCGCAGGTTTATACTTGCCTTCGCGGCAAGCTCCTCCTGGCTTAGCCCCTTCCGCTTCCTGATTTCAGATATTTTTTGACCTAGTCTGCTCATACTTGCTATAGTTTATATCCTCAATATTACCCTTTAACACCCTAAATGATTGCGGTACTTCTACGACATTCTTATGACATTTATGCCTAAGGCAGTATTAAAGCCACTAACAGACAGGTTTCAGTAAAAAAATAAAAGCGGCTCAGTTGAACCGCCTTCTATAAAGTATAACTTATATGCTCCCTTAAAATCCGGAGCTTTAGGTCTAGTTTTTCTTCGGCACAACAATGAACACATCCTCGTTAGGGCGCTTCATCAGGTACTTTTCGCGGGCAAATTTCTCCAGCAGTTCTGGGTTGCTCATTAATTCTTTACGATCTTTCTGTACCTCTTCAATCCTATCCAGGTAATATTGTTTTTCAGCCTCCAGCCTACTCAGTTCCCTTTTCATTTGAAACTGCGTTACAAAATCGTTAGAGTCGAAAAAGAGCATCCAAACAAGGAACGCAGCCGAGGTAATAAAGTAGTAGTTGCGGAAAAACTTAGGGATGCGCTTGATCATAGGATAAAAGTATAAGAGGTACTTATACAAAAATAAGGCTGTGAGTTATAAAACCCACAGCCTTACAGATAAATATTTTATACTGTGCTTTTTTAGAATTTTTTGCCAGGGTAATAGGCTACCTCGCCTAGTTCTTCCTCAATACGAAGCAGTTGGTTATACTTTGCCATTCTATCAGAACGTGATGCAGAACCAGTTTTAATTTGTCCGGTATTTAAGGCTACTGCAAGGTCTGCAATGGTGTTGTCTTCTGTTTCGCCAGAGCGATGGCTCATAACGCTCTTATAGCCGTGGCGCAGGCCAAGGTTAATGGCGTTAATGGTTTCTGTAAGCGTACCGATCTGGTTTACTTTGATCAGAATAGAGTTACCTACACCTTTATCGATACCCTGCTGCAGACGCTCAACGTTAGTTACAAATAGATCGTCGCCTACCAGCTGTACTTTATCACCGATAGTGTCAGTCAATTCTTTCCAACCGTTCCAGTCATCCTCATCCATACCATCTTCTATCGAGGCAATTGGATACTTCTCAGTCCACTCTTTCCAGTAGCTTACCATTTCAGAAGATGTAAGCTTATCACCGGTAGATTTCTTGAAAGTATAAAGTCCTGTAGATTTGTCATAGAATTCTGAACTGGCAGCATCCATGGCAATCATCATATCGTAACCTGGCTTATAACCGGCTGCCTCTATTGCCTGAAGCACCACTTCAATAGCCTCTACGTTAGAAGCAATGTTAGGAGCAAAACCGCCTTCGTCGCCTACGTTCGTAGAAAGACCTTTCTTCTTCAGTACATTTTTCAGGTGGTGGAAAACTTCAGAACCCATGCGCAGCGCCTCTGAGAAAGATGATGCACCTACTGGCATGATCATGAACTCCTGAAAGTCGATAGAGTTATCTGCGTGGCTACCACCGTTCAGGATGTTCATCATCGGAACTGGCAATGTATTAGCATTAACACCACCTACATAGCGGTAAAGCGGCATGTTAAGTTCCTGAGCAGCAGCACGGGCAATTGCAAGAGAAACACCAAGTATAGCATTTGCACCTAAGTTACCTTTGTTAGAAGTGCCATCCAGCTCGATCATGATCTTATCAAGCAGATTTTGCTCGAATACAGGGAAACCAATAAGCTCTTCAGCAATTTTCTCGTTTACATTCTGTACGGCCTGCAGTACACCTTTGCCCATGTATTTGCTCTTGTCGCCGTCGCGTAATTCAACAGCTTCGTGCACACCTGTAGATGCACCAGATGGCACAGCTGCACGTCCAAGTATACCACTTTCAGTTACTACATCTACCTCAACAGTAGGATTACCTCTAGAGTCGAAGATCTGTCTTGCTTTAATATCTGTTATCAAGCTCATTGGATTGTTTTAAACTATAGTTTTACTTGTTTTTACTCTGTTCTAATAGGGCCACAAAGTCATCAAATAAGTAAGTTGAATCATGTGGACCTGGAGAAGATTCTGGATGATACTGCACCGAAAATGCCGGCTTTGTCTTCATTCTGATACCTTCTATAGTGTCATCATTAAGGTTGATATGCGTTACCTCTACCTCAGGATGATTTCTCAATTGTTCTGCATCAACTACAAACCCATGATTCTGGCTAGTGATTTCGCTTCGTCCTGTAAGCAGATTTTTTACAGGATGATTTAACCCACGGTGACCATTATGCATTTTATAGGTAGCAATACCGTTAGCTTGAGCCAACATCTGATGTCCCATACAAATACCAAACATCGGCTTATGCTTATCAAGAATCTGCTTCACGCTATCAATAGCCACCTTTGTTGCAGCAGGATCACCTGGACCGTTCGAGACAAAATAACCATCTGGATTCCACTTTTCCATCTCTTCGAATGGAGTGTTATACGGAAACACCTTTACCTCGCAGCCTCTGGCAACTAGATTTCTGAGGCTGTTTCGTTTTACTCCTAAATCAAGAACGGCAACTTTATACTTAACCTCATCAGGTTTAAACTCATATACATCATGAGTACTCACTTGAGAAGCAAGTTCCAAACCAGCCATAGAAGGTACTTCAGCCAACTTCATACGCAACTCTTCAATATCAGTTATCTCTGAAGAAACAATTGCGTTCATAGCACCCTTATCACGAATATGCCTAACAAGAGCACGTGTATCAATTTCGCAAATACCTACTATTCCTGCATTTTCGAAATACTCCTGCAGAGAGCCTTCAGCAGTTTTACGAGAAAAGAAATGGGAAAAATCTTTACAAACTAAACCAGAAATCTGCACTTTATCAGACTCTACTTCTTCCTGCTGCACACCGTAGTTACCCACGTGTGAAACAGTATTAACAACCAATTGGCCAAAGTATGAAGGGTCTGTAAAGATTTCCTGATAACCAGTCATACCTGTGTTAAAGCAAAGCTCGCCACCTGCCGTACCAATACGACCTAAGCTTTTGCCTTTAAAAATTGTTCCGTCCTCTAATAAAAGAACAGCTTCAGAAGATATGTGCTTTTTCATATTCAAGATTTACTACAAAAATAAAAAAGGGACACGACTAACGTCATGTCCCTTTCAAAATATTTAAAAGCTAAGCTTATTCAGCATCTTTCGCTTCGTCTTTAGTTTCAGTAGCAGCTGCTTTTGTTTCAGTAGCAGAAGCTTCATCTTTCTTCTTTCCAGCAGAACGACGACGAGTTTTCTTAGCGCCTGCAGTAGCAGTTGCTGCTGTAATTAACATATCCTCATTGTAGTCTACAAGTTCGATAACACACATCTCTGCGTTGTCACCTAGTCTGTATCCAGTTTTAAGAATACGAGTGTAACCACCTGGTCTTCCAGCAATCTTTGCAGATACATCATCAAAAAGCTCTTTTACAGACTCTTTGTTCTGCAGGTAAGCGAATACCGTTCTTCTTGAGTGAGTAGTATCGTTTTTAGACTTAGTTAGTAGAGGCTCAACATACTTACGTAATGCTTTAGCCTTAGCTACTGTAGTAGAAAGACGCTTGTGTAAAATTAAAGACGATGCCATGTTTGAAAGCATTGCCTTGCGGTGAGAAGCTGTTCTTCCTAAGTGATTAAATTTTTTACCGTGTCTCATTATAATGATTTGTGCACGGGCATACCGTCGATCAACCTTAAACGGGATCGGGAATTATGCCGTAAATTATTAATTATTCTTCTTCTAATTTATACTTAGAAAGGTCCATACCAAAGGTTAAACCTTTCTCCTGCACTAGGTTCTCCAGCTCAGTTAAAGACTTCTTACCAAAGTTTCTAAACTTCATCATGTCAGAAATATCAAGCTGCACTAGGTCGCCAAGAGTTTTAATATCGGCAGCCTTTAAGCAGTTATAAGCTCTAACTGACAAGTCCATATCCTGTAGCGAGGTTTTTAAAACCTTACGCATATGAAGCATTTCCTCATCTACAGCTTCCTCTTCTTCAGGTTTAGCAGTCTCAAACGTCATTGTATTGTCAGAGAACAGCATAAAGTGCTGAATAAGAATATTAGCTGCACCTTTCAATGCATCCTCAGGATGAATAGATCCATCGGTTTGAATATCAAGTATAAGTTTTTCGTAGTCAGTTTTCTGCTCTACACGCGTATTTTCTACGCTAAACTTAACGTTCTTAATTGGAGTGAAAATGGAGTCGATAGAGATAAGGCCGAAAACCTGATCCTGAGCTTTGTTCTCATCAGCAGGTACATAACCACGCCCTTTCTGAATAGTTAGCTCAATTTCAAATGATAAGTTATTATCTAAATGACAGATTACTAATTCTGGGTTTAGAACTTCAAAGCTAGAAGAGAATTTGTTGATATCTCCAGCAGTGAAAGTATCTTGACCACTTATAGTAACAGTAATTTTATCATCAATAACTTCGCTTATCTTTTTAAAGCGAACCATTTTCAAGTTAAGAATGATGTCAGATACATCCTCAACCACGCCTTCAACAGACGAAAACTCGTGCAGTACACCAGGTATACGAATGCTAGAAATTGCATAACCTTCAAGTGAAGAAAGCAAAATTCTGCGTAACGCATTACCAATGGTTACACCGTAACCTTTTTCAAGCGGCTTGAATTCAAATAAACCATGAAAGTCGTCAGCTTTTTCCATTACAACTTTCTCTGGCATTTGAAATGCTAATATTGACATACTTGCAGTGTTAAAGGTTAAAAATTGATTAAGCTGATTACTTAGAGTAAAGCTCGACGATAAGCTGCTCCTGAATCTTCTCAGGGATTTGCTCACGATCCGGAGTAGCTACTAGCTTACCTACCATCTCTGCTGCGTCCCACTCTAACCAGCTAAACCCACGCGCATTACGCACAGATAAGCTAGTAGTAATAGCCTCAAGAGATTTAGATTTTTCTCTTACTGCTACAGCATCACCAACTTTTAAGCTATAAGATGGAATATTAACCACCTCACCATTTACAGTAACATGCTTATGTAGCACTAACTGACGTGCAGCTCTTCTTGTAGGAGCTATACCTAAACGATAAACAGTGTTGTCTAATCTTGACTCTAAAAGAATCAATAAGTTTTCACCAGTAATACCGCCTTTTCTGTGTGCTTTTTCAAAAAGATTAGCAAATTGCTTCTCTAAAACACCATATATATATTTAGCTTTCTGCTTCTCTGCTAATTGAATAGCATATTCAGATTGCTTTTTACGACGACCACGGCCGTGCATCCCTGGAGGATAGCTTTTCTTCTTTAGCGCTTTGCTTGGGCCAAAGATCTCTTCATTAAACTTTCTGGAGATCTTGCTTTTAGGACCAGTATATCTTGCCATTTTATTTAATCTACTTTAAAAATTAAACTCTTCTGCGTTTAGGAGGACGACATCCGTTGTGAGGAAGTGGAGTAACGTCTTTGATAGCTGTTACTTCGATACCTGAATTTTGTACAGTACGGATGGCGGACTCTCTACCTGCACCAGGACCTTTAACAAAAACTTCAGCTTTACGCATACCTAAGTCATAAGCAACTTTAGCGCAATCTGAAGCTGCCATTTGTGCAGCGTAAGGAGTGTTCTTTTTAGAACCTTTAAAACCCATTTTACCAGCAGAAGCCCAAGATATAACTTGTCCTGCGTTGTTGGTTACAGATATAATAATGTTGTTGAAAGAAGCTTTAATGTGTACTTGGCCAGTTGGTTCAACAACTACGACACGCTTTTTAGCTTTATCTTTTCTTTTCTGAGCCATGATTAATGATTATTTAGAAGCTTTCTTCTTGTTTGCAACTGTCTTACGCTTACCTTTTCTAGTGCGCGAGTTGTTCTTCGTGCGCTGTCCACGTACAGGTAAACCTTTACGGTGTCTTAAACCACGGTAGCAACCAATGTCAAGAAGGCGCTTAATATGCAATTGCACTTCTGATCTTAAAACACCTTCTGTTTTGTGATCAGCGGCAATGATATTTCTAATTTCATTAGCCTCGTCCTCAGTCCAGTCTTTTACCTTTTTGTCAAGATCCACCCCGGCCTTTTGTAAGATAGTCTGAGACAAGTTACGACCGATACCATAAATATAGGTTAATGCGATCTCGCCTCTTTTGTTATCCGGAATATCTACTCCTGCTATTCTAGCCATAATTAATAATTATCCTTGTCTTTGTTTATATCTTGGATTTTTTTTGTTGATAACATAAAGTTTCCCCTTGCGGCGGATAACTTTACATTCAGCACTTCTCTTTTTTACTGATGCTTTAACTTTCATTGTATTTATTTATATCGATAAACAATTCTACCTTTAGTTAAATCATAAGGTGACATCTCTAGTTTGACTTTATCACCTGGAAGAATCTTAATGTAGTGCATTCTCATTTTTCCAGAGATGTGAGCTATTACCTGATGACCGTTTTCAAGCTCTACACGAAACATAGCATTAGATAATGCCTCGATAATTGTTCCGTCTTGCTCTATAGATGACTGTTTCGCCATTTATTGTTTTTTAGCTTGTTTTATATATTCAAAACTTGTTAAAATTTCTGCTTTATCTTTTCGAACAACAACTGTATGCTCAAAGTGTGCAGAAGGTTTATTATCTTTTGTTCTGATGGTCCAACCATCATCTTCTTGCACAATATTACGAGTGCCAAGGTTAATCATTGGTTCAATTGCTATTACTAAACCGTTTTGCAGTTTAATACCTTGTCCGCGGCGTCCATAATTAGGAACTTCAGGAGACTCATGTAAGTTCCGTCCTAATCCATGCCCAACAAGTTCACGTACAACCCCATAGCCATTTTTCTCGGCATGCTGTTGCACGGCATAACTAATATCACCTAGTCTAGATCCTACAGTTGCGCTTTGAATTCCTTTATAGAGAGACTCTTCCGTGACTGTCAAAAGTTGTTGAACTTCAGGTTTGACATTACCTACAGCATGAGTATAGGCACAGTCACTATGAAATCCATTATAAAAGACTCCGCAATCTACAGAAATAATGTCTCCATCTTTCAAGATGTACTCACTTGGCATACCATGTACGACAGTAGCATTAACTGAAATACAAAGACTATATGGAAAACCATTATAATTTTTAAAAGAAGGCTTGGCTTTATTATCTAATATAAACTCTTCAGCTCTTTTATCAAGATCAAGAGTTGAAACGCCTTCTTTTACAAGAAGAGCTATTTCGCCATGTGCTTTACTTAATATTAAAGCACTTTGGCGAATTAGCTCAATTTCTTCTTCAGTTTTATAAAATATCATCTATTAGGATACCATGGCTATATTCTCTGTTCGGCCTCTTAGCTTACCAGATTTCATCATGCCATCGTAGTGTCTCATCAACAAATAACTTTCAATTTGCTTTAAGGTATCAAGTACAACACCAACCATAATAATCAGCGATGTACCACCAAAAAATTGTGCAAACTCTCTAGTAACTCCTAACAACATAGCAATGGAAGGGAAAATAGCTACTAGGGCAAGATAAATAGCACCAGGAAGAGTTATGCGTGTAAGGATAGTGTCAATATATTCAGAAGTTGCACGACCTGGCTTAACACCTGGAATAAAACCGCCACTTCTCTTTAAATCATCAGCAATTTGGTTTGGATTAACGCTTATTGCAGTATAAAAATAAGTGAATAAGAGAATCATAACACCAAACACTAAATTATACTGCCACGAAGTGAAGTCAGAGAAAGTTGCACCAATATAATTAGCTGTCTCATTAGAGTCTGCCCAAATTGAAGCAATCATAGATGGCAAAAACATCAGTGACTGAGCAAAAATAATTGGCATAACCCCTGCGGCATTTACTTTTAATGGTATAAATTGTCTCTGACCACTATACATAGAGTTACCACCTACTTGCTTCGCATATTGTACAGGTATTCTTCTTATCGCCTGAGTTAGCATAACAACAGACATTACTACAAAGAAAAGGACAAAAAGCTCAAATAAGAATAGCAATATACCATTTACTTGTTTAGATAAAGCTTCTGCAAGTATTGCTCCTGGAAAACGAGATATAATGCCAATCATAATTAGCATTGATATACCATTACCGATCCCTTTATCTGTAATTTTTTCTCCCAACCACATACAGAAAATTGTTCCAGATGTAAGAACAATCATTGAAGTGATTGTGAAAAGTGTTGTGTTAATAGCAATTGCCTCAGCATTAATGGTAGCTACGAAGCCAACAGCTTGCGCTAGAGTAATAATTATAGTTAGAACTCGGGTGATTTGGTTGATTTTTTTTCTACCAGATTCACCCTCCTTCTGCATTTTTTGGAAATAAGGAACCGCGATGGTTAATAGCTGCAGTACGATAGATGCAGATATGTAAGGCATGATGCCTAAAGCAAAGATGGACGCATTGCTAAATGCGCCACCTAAGAAAGTGTCTAACAAACCGAATAATCCTTCCGTATTAGCTTGAAGTTGATTAGGATCAATGCCAGGAAGAACTACGAAAGAACCTAATCTAAATATGGCTATAAAGCCAAGGGTATTTAATATTCTAACCCTTAGGTCTTCAATAGTCCAAATGTTCTTGATAGTTGTTAGAAACTTCTTCATATCTACTAAATCGCAACTGTTTTACCGCCTGCTTTTTCTATTGCTTCGGTAGCTGACTGAGAGAAAGCATGGGCATGAACTTCAACACCTTTATTAATCTCGCCTCTACCTAAAACTTTAACTTTATCATTCTTAGAAACTAAACCGTGTGCCTTGAAGAAATCAAAGTTAAATACAGTTTCATTAGTTGATTCAGCTAAAGCTTGAATAATATCAATGTTGATACCTTTATACTCAACTCTATTGATGTTTTTAAAGCCATACTTAGGTACACGTCTCTGAAGTGGCATTTGACCACCTTCAAAACCTGATTTTTGTGAATAACCAGAACGTGATTTAGCACCTTTATGACCTCTAGTAGAAGTACCACCTCTACCAGAACCAGTACCTCTACCAATTCTCTTACGAGCCTTAATAGACCCTTCTGCAGGTTTTAAGGAGTTTAAATACATTTTAAATATCTTTTACTTGTACTAAGTTATGAACCTTGTTTACCATACCAGCAATCTGAGGTGTATATTCAACAGTCACTGATTTATTGATTTTACCAAGTCCTAATGCTTTTATAGTAAGCTTCTGGTTCTTTGGCCTGTCAATAATGCTTTTGATTTGTGTTATAATAACCTGAGCCATCTCAATTAACCGTTAAATACTTTCTGAAGATTTACACCTCTCTGCTGTGCAACAGCTAAAGGATCACGCATCTTAGATAATGCATCAAATGTAGCTTTAACTACGTTGTGTGGGTTTGAAGAACCTTTAGATTTGCAAAGTACATCTTTTATACCGGCACTTTCTAATACTGCACGCATTGCACCACCTGCAATTACACCAGTACCAGGAGCAGCTGGTTTCACCAAAACAAATCCTCCAGAATACTTGCCTTCCATAGCATGAGGAACAGTATTATGATACACAGGAACCTTTACTAGATTCTTCTTAGCATCATCAATACCTTTTGCAATTGCATCAGTTACTTCATTAGCCTTACCTAAACCATAACCTACAACACCATTACCGTCACCTACAACTACAATGGCAGCAAAGCTGAATCTTCTACCACCTTTAACAACCTTGGCAACGCGATTAATAGCTACTACTTTCTCTTTTAATTCGATTTCGCTAGCTTTTACACTACGTATATTATTCTTCAACATAACTTTTAGAATTTAAGGCCAGCTTCACGAGCGCCTTCTGCCAATGATTTTACTTTACCATGGTATAAGTAACCAGCACGATCAAACACTACCTGAGTAATACCTTTCTCAAGGGCTTTAGCAGCGAGTTCTTTACCAACTCTGTTGGAGGTTTCGATGTTGGACTTCGCATCATCAAGCTTAGCTGAAGAAGCAGCTACTAGTGTTACACCAGTAGTATCATCGATGATCTGTGCATAGATAGCTTTATTGCTTCTAAAAACAGACAGTCTAGGTCTTTCAGCAGTACCAGATACTTTATTTCTGATACTTCTCTTAATTCTAAGTCTTCTTGTTACTTTATTAGCAGACATGATGATGATTATTTAGACGCTGTCTTACCAGCTTTTCTTCTGATTACTTCACCTACAAAGCGAATACCTTTACCTTTGTAAGGCTCAACTTTACGCAGTGATCTGATTTTAGCAGCAACTTGACCTAACAATTGCTTGTCATTACTCTCTAAAGTAATTATCGGTGATTTACCTTTTTCGGTAACTGCAGTAGCAGCAACTTCAGAAGGAAGCGTCATGAAAATATTATGAGAGTAACCCAATGCTAACTCTAAAACATCTCCCTGCACAGTAGCTTTATAACCCACACCAACAAGCTCTAACTGCTCTTTGTAACCTTCGCTTACACCAACAACCATGTTGTTGATCAAAGATCTGTAAAGACCATGCATAGCTTTATGACGCTTTTGCTCTGTAGGACGCTCAACGATAATCTGGTTGTCTTCCTGCTTAACTATGATATCTTTGTCAACTGCAGTACTTAAAGAACCCTTAGGTCCTTTAATTGTTACTACATTATCATTACCGATATTAACTTCAGTATTATTAGGCAGGCTGATTGGCAATTTTCCTATACGTGACATTGTCTATCCTCCTATTAATAAACGTAACATAATACTTCGCCACCTACGTTAAGTGACTTAGCCTCTTTTTCCGTCATTACGCCTTTTGAAGTTGACAATATAGCGATACCCAAGCCATTTAATACTCTTGGCATAGCCTCACTTCCAGCGTACTTACGTAGCCCTGGCTTACTAACCCTTTCTAATTTAACAATAGCAGATTGCTTAGTGTTAGGGTTATACTTCAGAGCTATTTTGATTGTACCTTGTACTGAAGAGTCTTCAAATTTATAACTTTGAATATACCCTTTGTCGTACAATACTTTTGTTATCTCTTTTTTTATCTTGCTAGATGGTATTTCAACTATTCTGTGGTTTGCCTTGATGGCATTACGCACTCTAGTTAAATAATCTGCTATTGGATCTGAGTTCATTACGAATCACTTAAATAATGAATGCTTACTCTAAGCGAGCGGCAAAGATACAAATATCTTTTATACTTTCTTAGCGTGTTAAGAAAATTATTACCAGCTCGACTTTGTTACACCAGGAATTTTACCCATAACAGCAAGTTCTCTGAAAAGAACACGAGAAATACCAAATTTCCTCATATATCCTCTTGGACGTCCTGATAACTTGCAACGGTTATGTAGCCTTACAGGCGATGCATTGCGCGGTAGCTTATCCAATGCATCATAATCACCATTAGCTTTAAGTTCAGCTCTTTTAGCAGCGTATTTTGCTACTAATTTTTGTCTTTTAAGCTCTCTAGCTTTTACTGCTTCCTTAGCCATGTTTTTATTTCTTGATGTTAGTGAAAGGCATACCAAACGCTTTTAGCAATTCATAGCTTTCTTCGTCAGTATTTGCCGTTGTAACAAAAGTGATGTCCATACCAGTGATAGACTTAATTTTGTCGATGCTGATTTCTGGGAAAATAATTTGCTCTTTAACTCCAAGAGTATAATTACCACGTCCATCGAAGCCTTTTTCGCTAACACCTCTGAAGTCACGAACTCGTGGAAGAGCAATTGTTAAAAGGCGATCAAGAAACTCATACATTTTCTCACCTCTTAATGTAACCCTAGCACCAATTGGCATACCTTCACGAAGTTTGAAATTTGAAACAGACTTCTTCGCAATAGTAGCAACTGCTTTTTGACCAGTTATAGTTGTCAGCTCTTCAACACCGATATCAACTAATTTCTTATCAGCTACTGCAGCACCGATACCCTTGTTAATAGAGATTTTGGTGATTTTAGGCACCTGCATTACGTTCTTATATTGGAACTTCTCCTTCAGGGCAGGCACTACCTCATTCTGATACTTTTCTTTTAATCTTGTAGTAGCCATTTTAGATTACTTCTCCTGTTTTTTTAGAATAACGCTCTGTTTTTCCTTCGCTGTTTTTTCTGCTTCCTGCTTTTAATGTATCACCTTTAGCGTCAACTAAAGCAACATTACTAGCATGAATAGGAGCTTCTACTTTAGAGATTCCACCTTGAGGGTTTTTTGCACTTGGTTTAGAATGTTTCGTCACCAAATTCAGTCCTTCTATAGTTACTTTCTGCTTTTCAATATTAACAGCGATTATGCGGCCTGTCTTGCCACGCTCGTCACCAGCAATTACTTTTACTGTATCGCCAGTTTTTACATGAAGTTTTTTCTTATTCATCTTAATCTGAATTAGGGATTATAGAACTTCAGGAGCTAACGAAACAATCTTCATGAATTGCTTTTCACGAAGCTCACGCGCAACTGGTCCGAAGATACGTGTACCGCGTGGTTCATTGTTTGCATTCAGAAGAACTGCAGCATTATCATCAAATCTGATATAAGAGCCGTCTTTTCTTCTAACCTCTTTTTTAGTTCTTACGATTACTGCTTTCGAAACAGTACCTTTTTTTACGTTACCAGAAGAAAGAGCTGATTTAACAGTCACTACAATTCTATCTCCAATTGAGGCATACTTCTTACCAGTACCTCCCAATACACGGATACATAGTACTTCTTTAGCACCACTATTATCCGCAACAGTAAGTCTTGATTCCTGCTGTATCATTTTACTTCGCTCTTTCTATTATTTCTACTAAACGCCAGTTTTTATTCTTGCTTAGCGGACGAGTTTCTTGAATTCTCACATAGTCACCTATGTTGCACTCGTTCTTTTCGTCGTGAGCCATGAATTTTGTGGACTTGCTAAGGAACTTCCCGTAGATTGGGTGCTTCATTCTGCTTTCCACTAACACAGTGATAGATTTGTCCATTTTATTGCTAACAACCTTACCACTTCTTTCTTTTCTAAGATTTCTCTCTTCCATGATTTCTTTTAAGTATTAAGAGTTAGCCTCAATTTCACGACGTGTTATCTCTGTGTTTAGACGAGCGATTAAACGCTTTGTCTCACGGATTCTCATCGGGTTCTCCAATGGAGATATAGCATGTGCAAAACGAATGTTTTGCATGTTGGAGCTCTCAGTATTAAGCTTCTCTTTTAACTCTTCTAAAGATAAAGCTTTTATCTCTGAATTTTTCATATACTATTTCTCAACGTAATCTCTACGTACTACAAACTTTGATTTAACTGGCAGTTTTTGTGCAGCTAGTCTTAATGACTCCTTTGCTACCTCTAAAGAAACACCATCAGATTCAAACATGATAGTGCCTGGCTTTACAACTGCTACCCAATACTCAGGTGAACCTTTACCTTTACCCATTCGAACTTCGGCTGGCTTCTTGGTAACTGGTTTATCAGGGAAGATACGGATCCATACTTGACCCTCACGTTTCATAGCTCTTGTCATCGCGATACGAGCGGCCTCAATTTGGCGGCTGGTAATCCAGGATGCCTCAAGAGATTTGATTGCAAAAGAACCAAAGGAAATAGTACTGCCTCTATGAGCCAGACCTTTCACACGGCCTTTTTGCATTTTTCTATATTTAGTCCTTTTTGGCTGTAACATTTTCTAAAACTTAATAATGTTAGAGAACAATTATTGGCGACGCTTACGCTTTGCCGCACCGTCAGGCTTCTTGCGATCGCCACGGCCTCTTCTTTCACCACCACCTTGGTTGCTTGGTCCGCCTTTGCTTTCTAAGCCAGCGTTTGGAGTAAGATCTTTTTTGCCGTATACTTCGCCTTTAAAGATCCATACTTTGATACCAAGTTTGCCATACACTGTCTGTGCTTCTGATAATGCGTAGTCGATATCTGCACGCAAAGTATGAAGAGGAGTTCTTCCTTCTTTGTAATGCTCTGTTCTTGCCATTTCAGCACCGCCTAAACGACCTGAAACTTGAACTTTGATACCTTCAGCACCAACACGTAGAGCAGATGCAATCGCTTGCTTCATGGCACGACGGAAAGAGATACGAGCCTGTAGCTGTTGAGCAATTGACTCACCAACTAGCTTTGCATCAAGCTCAGGACGCTTAATTTCAAAAATGTTGATCTGAACATCTTTGTTAGTTAGCTTCTTAAGCTCTTCTTTAATTTTATCTACTTCCTGTCCACCTTTACCGATTACAACACCTGGACGTGCAGTATTGATAGTGATGGTGATACGCTTAAGCGTTCTTTCGATTATTATTTTAGAAATACCGCCTTTAGGGATACGCGCTAAAATGTATTTTCTGATTCTTTCATCCTCGATCAGCTTCTCAGCGAAATCTTTGCCGCCATACCAGTTAGAATCCCAACCTTTAACGATGCCGAGGCGAAAACCAATTGGATTTACTTTCTGTCCCATTTCTTACTTGTTGGCTTTATTAGATTTCTTAGATTGCTTCTCGATCTGCTCTTCAGTCATTGTGTCAATGACTAGTGTTACATGGTTTGACCTTTTTCTGATTCTGTAACCACGCCCCTGAGGTGCAGGACGAAGACGCTTTAACATCTTACCTTCATCTACAAAGATTTCTTTAATGAAAAGATTTGCATCTTCAACACGAGCATCTTCGTTTTTCTGCTGCCAGTTTGCTAAAGCTGATAAAAGAAGCTTTTCAAGTTTAGCTGCGCCAGAGTTAGGTTCGAATTTAAGAATACCCAAGGCTTTTGAAACGCTTTTGCCGCGAATTAAGCCAGCTACTAATCTCATTTTACGAGGAGAAGTAGGCACATTATTTAATTTAGCTACTGCTTCCATGATTAACGCTTGCCTTTATCTTTTTTAGCAATGTGACCTCTGAAGTTCCTTGTAGGAGCAAATTCACCAAGTTTGTGACCTACCATGTTCTCGGTAACATAAACTGGAATGAATTTATTTCCATTGTGAACTGCGAATGTATGACCAACGAATTCAGGAGATATCATTGATCTGCGTGACCAAGTCTTGATAACTGTTTTCTTACCAGACTCGTTCATTACATCGACTTTTTTCTGGAGCCTATAGTCAATATAAGGCCCTTTTTTTAATGATCTAGCCATTTATTATTTCTTTCCTCTATTAACTATAAGTTTCTCAGAATACTTGTTCTTGTTTCTGGTCTTTAGACCTTTAGCATATAAGCCCTTACGTGAACGTGGATGACCACCTGAAGACTTACCTTCACCACCACCCATAGGGTGATCAACTGGGTTCATAGCAACACCACGTACTCTTGGACGTTTGCCTAACCATCTGTTACGTCCAGCTTTACCTAGCTTCACGTTCATATGGTCAGAGTTAGAAACAGTTCCTACAGTTGCATAGCAATTAACCAATACCATTCTTAGTTCGCCAGAAGGTAGTTTGATAGTCGCATATCGTCCTTCACGTGCTACTAGCTGTGCATATGATCCAGCGCTACGAGCAAGAGTTGCACCATTGCCTGGCTGTAGTTCAATATTATGAATAATTGTACCTAGAGGAATATCAGATAAAGGTAAGCAATTACCTACTTCTGGTGCGTTTCCTGGACCTGATACTATAACAGTACCAACTTGTAATCCAGCTGGAGCAATAATATAGCTTTTCTCACCATCAGCATAGTATACTAAAGCGATACGTGCAGTTCTGTTTGGATCATACTCGATCGTTTTAACAGTTGCAGGCACACCATGTTTAGTACGCTTGAAATCGATAACTCTGTATTTCTTCTTATGACCACCACCGATGTAGCGCATAGTCATTTTACCAGAGTTGTTGCGTCCACCAGATTTTTTGATTGGTGCCAACAAAGATTTTTCTGGAGTAGACGTCGTAATCTCATCGAATGCTGGCGCTACTCTAAATCTTTGACCTGGTGTTGTTGGTCTTAACTTTTTTAAAGCCATTTTTACTTAATTATATACCGCTGTAAAAGTCTATAACTTCACCTTCTTTAACGGTGATGATTGCTTTTTTAATCAGAGAAGTACGGCCTGTAACAGCACCTGATTTCGTATACTTGGTTTTCACTTTACCAAGTGATCTCATTGTCGCCACTTTTTCAACAGTTACGCCATACATTTTTTCTACTGCCTTCTTGATCTCCACTTTGTTGGCTTTTTTATCAACCTCGAAAGCGTATTTACCTGTCTCGTTCATGGCAGCAAACTTCTCTGTAATTAGTGGTCTTTTTAGAACGTTCATAATTATGCGCTAAAGAGGGTTTCTAATACATTAACCGATTCTTCTACCAGTATTAATTTATCCGTGTTAAGCAGATCGTATGTATTTAAATCCGCAGCAGTTGCAACCTTTAATTTAGGTATGTTTCTGCCTGATAAAACAACATTCTGATTAACTGAAGGAGTAACTACTAGAGTTTTACCAGTTAAACTAAAGTTTTTAAGAATAGAGATCATCTCTTTCGTTTTAGGAGTGTCTAAAGAAAATGACTCAACTAAAGCGACTTTGTTATCTCTAGCTAGTAAAGAAAGAGCAGATAAACGTGCTACCTCTTTAAGCTTTTTATTTAATTTAAAGCTGTAGTTTCTTGGCTTTGGACCAAACACTCTACCACCACCAACAAAAAGAGGAGATTTAATGCTACCTGCACGAGCACCGCCTGTGCCTTTTTGTTTCTTGATCTTTTTCGTAGAGCCTGCTACTTCATTACGCTCTTTTGATTTATGCGTACCTTGTCTCTGATTTGCCAGGTACTGCTTTACGTCAAGATACATTGCATGCTCATTTGGCTCTAGACCAAATATAGCATCAGAAAGTGTTACCTTTCTGCCTGTATCCTCACCTTTGATATTTAATACAGAAAGCTCCATTTTACTTCTCAATTAACACGTAAGAATTCTTGGCACCTGGTACAGAGCCACTAACTACTAGCAGATTTCTGTCTGCTATAACACGAACCACCGTCAGGTTTTGGATTTTAACTCTGTTACCTCCCATTCTACCAGCCATGCGCATTCCTTTGAATACTCTTGATGGCCATGAGCAGGCACCAATTGAACCAGGGTGTCTTGCCCTGTTATGCTGACCGTGAGTTTGACCACCCACACCAGCGAAGTTGTGACGCTTTACTACACCTTGAAAGCCTTTACCTTTCGATGTACCTACTACGTCTACGAATTCTCCCTCTACAAAAAGGTTAACATCTACTGTGTCACCCAGATTGAAAGAAGCTCCTTCAACGTCAAATTCAGCAACTTTTTTCTTCGCAGAAGTACTTGCTTTTTTGTAATGACCAGCTTCCGCTTTCGTTACTCTTTTTAACTTCTTCTCGCCATAGCCAAGCTGTACAGCTTCATAGCCATCAGTCTCGACTGTCTTCACCTGAGTAACTACACATGGTCCAGCTTGTATAAGCGTAACTGGTGTGTATTTACCATCCGATGTGAAGAGGCTTGTCATTCCGATTTTTTTACCGATAATTCCAGGCATTCAACTTGTTTTTAAAGATGGATACAATAATTTTATCCCTCAGTTTTGCTAAGGGAGTGCAAAGTTAATAATTTTTCCACTTCTTTAACAAACCTTTTATAAATTATTTATTATCAATGCCTAAAATAAAAAAAGGAGAGCCTTTCGACTCTCCTTTTTTTATTTTATTGTAGGTTCTATCAAACTTTGATTTCTACATCAACGCCACTTGGTAGTTCTAGCTTCATTAATGCATCTACTGTTTTAGAACTAGTTGAATAAATATCTACTAGTCTTTTGTAAGTGCAAAGCTGAAACTGCTCACGTGACTTCTTGTTCACGTGTGGCGAGCGAAGTACTGTGAATTTATCCTTTTCTGTAGGAAGTGGAATTGGTCCGCTTACGATAGCGCCAGTTGCTTTAACAGCTTTCACAATTTTCTCAGAAGACTTGTCTACTAAGTTGTGATCGTAAGACTTAAGCTTTATTCTTATTTTCTGATTCATTTCTATACTAATTATTTAGCTGCTGTTCCTTTAACTTTAGCAACGATGGCATCAGCCAGGTTTTGTGGTACTTGCTCGTAGTGAGAGAAAGTAAGAGAGGCAGTTGCTCTACCTGAGGTAATAGTACGCAAGTCTGTTACGTAACCGAATAGTTCTGATAAAGGAACATCAGCCTTCACTACAGTTGCAGTACCTTTTGTATCCATACCTTTCATGATACCTCTTCTTCTGTTCAAGTCACCTGTAACTGGACCTGTATACTCATCTGGAGTGACTACATCTACCGCCATAATTGGTTCAAGAAGTTTTGGAGCACATTGCTTACCTGCTTCTTTGAAGCCTTGACGAGCAGCTAATTCAAATGATAGAGAGTCAGAGTCAACATCGTGGAATGAACCGTGGAACAGGCGCACTTTCATTGAGTCTATTGGGAAGCCAGCAAGAATACCGTTTTTCATTGCTTCCTCAAAGCCTTTCTGAATAGCTGGAATAAATTCTTTTGGAATTACACCACCAACAATCGCGTTTTCGAACTCCAGTCCTTGCTTACCATCTTCGCGTGGGCCCATTGTGAATACAATGTCAGCGAATTTACCACGACCACCTGACTGTTTCTTGAACACTTCTCTGTGCTCAACACTCTTAGTTATAGTTTCTTTATAAGCAACTTGTGGAGCACCCTGGTTCAATTCTACTTTAAACTCGCGCTTCATACGGTCGATGATGATCTCCAAGTGAAGCTCACCCATACCGCGAAGAATAGTCTGACCAGTTTCTTCGTCTGTATTTACCTGAAGTGTTGGATCTTCTTCAATAAGTTTAGCAATTGCCATACCCATTTTGTCAGAGTCAGCTTGAGACTTAGGCTCAATTGCATATCCAATTACTGGCTCAGGGAATTCCATTGATTCAAGTACAATCTTTGCATTCTGGTCACAAAGTGTATCACCAGTTTTGATGTCTTTGAAACCTACTACTGCACCGATGTCACCAGCCTCTAATCTATCAATTTGATTTTGCTTATTGGCGTGCATCTGGAAAATGCGTGATATACGCTCTTTGCTGTTCGAACGTGTGTTGTACACATAAGAACCTGACTCAAGAACACCAGAATACGCACGTACAAAGCATAGACGACCTACATAAGGGTCTGTTGCAATCTTAAATCCTAAACCAGCGAACGGCTCAGTCACGCTTGGCTTACGAGCTATTTCTTCACCAGTATCAGGGTTTGTACCTTTAATGCTTTCCTTATCCATTGGAGAAGGGCATAGCGCCATTACATAGTCAAGCATTGTTTGTACACCTTTGTTCTTGAAAGAAGAACCGCAAAGCATTGGAACAATGGCAAGGTCTATTGTCGCAGCACGTAGGGCAGCAAGAATTTCATCTTCAGTAATTGAGTTTGGATCTTCAAAGTATTTCTCCATTAAAGATTCATCATACTCAGCTACCGCTTCCAGAAGTTTCTCTCTGTACTCTTCAGCTTCTTCCAGCATATCATCCGGAATAGGAACTTCAGTAAAGGTCATGCCTTTATCCGCTTCGTTCCAAACGATACCTCTGAAGTTAACTAAGTCAACTACTCCTTTGAAGTTATCTTCTGAGCCAATCGGTAACTGAAGTGCTACCGCATTGCTGCCTAGCATTTCTTTAACTTGCTTACAAACAGCTAAGAAATCAGCACCTGAACGGTCCATTTTGTTAACGAAACCGATACGTGCTACTTTATAGTTATCCGCAAGTCTCCAGTTAGTCTCAGACTGAGGCTCTACACCATCAACTGCACTAAACAAGAAAACAAGACCATCTAGTACACGCAGTGAACGGTTTACTTCTACTGTGAAGTCAACGTGACCTGGTGTATCAATGATGTTAATATGATAATCGTTTCCTCTGTATGGCCAGTTTACTGTTACAGCAGCAGAAGTAATAGTAATACCTCTTTCCTGCTCCTGCTCCATCCAGTCTGTAGTAGCACCACCTTCGTGAACCTCACCTAGTTTGTGTGATTTACCAGTATAGTAAAGTATACGTTCCGTAGTAGTGGTTTTACCAGCATCGATGTGTGCTGCAATACCAATATTCCTTGTGTATTTTAAGTCTCTTGCCATTACTAGAATCTAAAGTGTGAGAATGCTTTGTTTGCTTCTGCCATTCTGTGCGTGTCGTCTTTTTTCTTAACGGCAGCACCTTCACCTTTAGCAGCTGCAATTATCTCACCTGCTAATCTGTCTTTCATTGTCTTCTCACCTCTCTTGCGAGCGTATGATATCATCCATTTGATACCAAGAGATACTCTGCGGTCCGGACGAACCTCAGTCGGCACTTGGAAAGTAGCACCACCTACCCTGCGGCTTTTAACTTCGACACTAGGCATGATGTTGTTCAATGCCTTCTTCCAAGTTTCAAGACCGTTCTCTTTTGTTCTTTGCTCTACTAATTCTACAGCGTCGTAGAAGATACCATAAGCAACACTTTTCTTACCGTCAACCATCATATAGTTAACGAAACGTGTTACTAACGTCTCTTTGTATTTAGGATCAGGGAGGAGAATTCTACTTTTCGGCTTTGCTTTTCTCATTTTATTAAAACTCTATGAATTATCTTTTCTTACCACCTTTACCTGCAGCAGCCGGAGCCTGACCTGGTTTTGGTCTCTTAGCACCATACTTTGAACGTGACTGAAGACGTCCATTCACACCTGCAGTATCCAGGGCACCACGTACGATGTGGTAACGCACACCTGGAAGGTCTTTTACTCTACCACCTCTGATAAGCACAATTGAGTGCTCCTGAAGGTTATGTCCTTCACCAGGGATATAGGCATTTACTTCTTTGCCGTTTGTAAGTCTTACCCTAGCTACTTTACGCATAGCTGAGTTTGGCTTCTTAGGCGTAGTAGTATATACTCTTGTACATACTCCACGGCGCTGTGGGCATGAATCTAGGGCTGGAGACTTCGACTTCGAAGTTAATTTCTCTCTTCCCTTTCTTACTAATTGCTGTATAGTAGGCATTTATAATTTGTTAATTACAGATTTTTTCCACTCTAAAATTTGGTCTGCAAAGGTAGGAAAATCACTTTGCAAATTCAAAATTTTAATTCATTAATTATTAGCACCTTATGCTTCTCCAACCGTTCCTCCAAAGTTCATTGGAAAAGATGGCGCCTCCTGAGACTGCTTTATATCGCCAAAGCTTGCTTCGAATTTGTTGATATTATCCGCCAGAGCAGCCAAAAGTCTTTTGGCATGCTCTGGGGTAATAACAATTCTTGATTTAACTTTTGCCTTAGGCAGTCCTGGCATCAATCTTATAAAGTCAATTACAAACTCACTACTTGAATGAGCTATCATTGCCAGGTTCGCGTACTCACCTTCCGCAATCTCTTCCGTTAGCTCAATGTTTATTTGATTTTGCTTTTGCAGATCTTCAGCCATTATACTTATCTGTTTTGTAACTCCTGTTGCTTAGTTCTTGAAGACGCTTTCTTAGATTCTACCAGTGACTCGTATTCTTCTTTGTTTCCTACGATCAGGTTCTGGTATTCTCTTAGTCCTGTACCTGCTGGTATCAGATGTCCTACAATCACGTTCTCTTTCAAGCCAAGCAGTTCATCTGCTTTACCTTTGATAGCAGCCTCACTCAGTACTTTTGTTGTTTCCTGGAATGACGCAGCTGAGATAAAGCTTTGTGTACCAAGAGACGCCTGAGTAATACCTTGTAAGGTTGGCCTTGATACTGCTGGTGATGCATCACGTACAGTTACCAGGTTTAGGTCACGGCGCTTCAGGCTTGAATTCTCATCTCTCAGCCTTCTTGCTGTAACTATCTGACCAGGCTTCAAGCTAGTAGAATCACCAGCATCTTCAACAACTTTCATGTCGATGATTCTGTCGTTCTCTTCCATGAAGTTTACTTTATCAACAACTTGGTGCTCTAAGAAGCTTGTATCACCTGCGTCAACAACTACCACCTTCTGCATCATTTGGCGAACCACAACTTCAATGTGCTTGTCGTTGATTTTCACACCCTGCAGACGGTATACTTCCTGAATCTCATTTACCAAGTACTCTTGTACAGCACCAGGCCCCTGGATGTTCAGGATATCTGTCGGAGTGATAGCCCCATCTGATAATGGCATACCTGCACGAACAAAGTCATTATCCTGTACTAGGATGTGCTTTGAAAGCGGCACCATGTATTTCTTCTTCACACCGTCTTTAGACTCTATAAAGATTTCACGGTTACCACGCTTCACACTACCATAGGTTACTACACCGTCTATCTCAGACACTACTGCTGGGTTAGAAGGGTTACGAGCCTCGAACAGTTCTGTTACTCGCGGAAGACCACCTGTAATGTCACGGGTTTTACCGATAGCACGAGGGATCTTAGCAAGGATCTGACCTGCTTTAATCTTCTCACCGTTCTCAACAGTTAAGTGCGCACCTACTGGTATGTTGTATCCTTTAGATTCTCCGCTCTTAGGTGTAACTACAACAGCAGGGTTTTGTGTCTTATCTTTTGTATCGATGATAACTTTCTCACGATATCCTGTCTGCTCATCAGACTCTTCACGGTAAGTTATGCCCTCAATGATCGACTCATAAGATATCTCACCGTCAAACTCTGAAAGTATAACTGCGTTATATGGGTCCCAATGACAGATCTTATCACCTTTCTCTACTATCTGACCTTCATTTACACTAATGAATGAACCATATGGTACGTGGTTAGAGATAAACAGCTTTCCTGTGTTAGGATCAACTACTTTTACCTCGCCTGAACGGCCCATTACCACTTTTACCGTTTCACCTTCATTATTAACCGTGTCAATTGTACGAACATCTTCAAATTCGATTTTACCACCAAACTTTGCAAGTATAGTAGCCTCTACAGCAATGTTAGAAGCAGTACCACCCACGTGGAATGTACGAAGTGTCAGCTGAGTACCTGGCTCACCGATAGATTGTGCTGCAATTACACCTACAGCCTCACCTTTCTGCACCATAAATCCTGTTGCCAGGTTACGTCCATAGCACTTCGCGCAAATACCTCTTTTAGACTCGCATGTAAGTACTGAACGTATTTCTACAGCTTCGATAGCAGTGTTTTCAATAGCACGTGCAACATCTTCTGTCACTTCAGAACCTGATTCTACTATAAGCTCATTTGTGATTGGATCATATACATCGTGTACAGTTACGCGACCAAGAATACGCTCAGAAAGTGACTCCACGATATCTTCGTTGTCTTTCAGTGCACTTACTTCCAATCCTCTTAAAGTACCGCAATCTTCCTCGTTCACAATTACGTCCTGCGATACGTCTACTAGACGACGAGTCAGGTAACCAGCATCGGCAGTTTTAAGAGCCGTATCGGCAAGACCTTTACGGGCACCGTGTGTAGAGATAAAGTACTCGATTACATCCAGACCTTCTTTAAAGTTTGAAAGAATCGGGTTTTCAATAATCTCACCTACTGAGCCCTGCAATGATTTCTGAGGCTTAGCCATTAGACCACGCATACCACCCAACTGACGGATCTGCTCTCTCGAACCACGAGCACCAGAGTGCATCATCATGAAGATCGAGTTAAAGCCTTGATCATCATTCTCCAGACGGCGCATCAACGTTTCAGTAATTTGATTGTTGATTCGTGTCCAGATATCGATTACTTGGTTGTAACGCTCATTATCAGTGATCAGACCCATAGAGTAGTTTTGCCATACAGCATCCACTTCTTTCTTCGCCTGTTCAACAAGTATATCTTTTTCAGCAGGTATGTTAATATCACCAAGACCCATTGACAGACCACCTTTGTAGGCTGACTGGAATCCTAGTGTTTTGATATCATCTAGGAAGTGTGCCGTGCGAGCCATACCTGTCTCTTTGAACACTCTTGAGATGATCTGCTGAAGCTTTTTCTTAGTTAATAGTTCATCAACAAAGCCTACTTCCACTGGTACGAACTGATTAAATAGAACTCGCCCGGCAACTGTTTCGATGAGTTTCAACTCCAGTTCGCCTTTCTCATTCTTAATCATAGTTCTTACCTTAATGTAAGCCTGCTTTGATAGACGACCTTCATTGATGGCAATAATCACTTCCTCCGCAGAGTAGAAGCTCATACCTTCACCGGCAATTTTCTCTTTTTCAGTACTACGCTTTCCTTTTGATACATAGTATAAACCAAGTACCATGTCCTGAGAAGGTACTGCAATTGGCGCGCCGTTCGCAGGGTTCAGGATGTTGTGCGACGCAAGCATCAGCATAGAGGCTTCCAGTACAGCAGCAGGTCCTAGTGGAACGTGCACCGCCATCTGGTCACCGTCAAAGTCGGCGTTGAATGCCGTACACACCAATGGGTGCAACTGGATCGCCTTACCTTCGATCAGTTTTGGCTGGAATGCCTGTATACCTAATCTGTGAAGTGTAGGAGCACGGTTAAGAAGCACTGGGTGTCCTTTCAGCACGTTCTCCAAGATATCCCAAACAACAGGGTCTTTACGGTCAACTATTTTCTTTGCAGACTTAACTGTCTTAACTATACCTCTTTCGATCAGCTTGCGGATGATGAACGGCTTGAAAAGCTCGGCTGCCATGTTCTTAGGTAGACCGCACTCGTGCAGCTTAAGTTCAGGGCCAACCACAATTACCGAACGGCCAGAGTAATCAACACGCTTACCAAGTAAGTTCTGACGGAAACGTCCCTGCTTACCTTTCAGCATATCTGAAAGTGATTTCAGGGCACGGTTACCTTCTGCACGAACAGCGTTCACTTTACGTGAGTTGTCGAACAGAGAATCTACCGCTTCCTGTAGCATACGCTTCTCATTACGAAGGATTACTTCAGGAGCCTTAATCTCGATCAGACGCTTCAGACGGTTGTTACGGATAATAACACGACGGTAAAGGTCATTCAAGTCAGAAGTAGCAAATCGGCCACCATCCAATGGAACAAGTGGACGAAGTTCTGGTGGAATAACAGGCACCATACGGATAATCATCCATTCTGGTCTGTTTTCAATTCTTGTTGTAGCATCACGGAATGCCTCCACAACACGAAGACGCTTCAGTGCCTCAGCCTTACGCTGCTGTGAAGTCTCGTGTGCGGCAGCGTGACGAAGCTCGTATGATAGGTCATCCAGGTTCGTACGCTCTAGTAACATTTGCAATGCTTCAGCACCCATTTTCGCGATGAACTTGTTTGGATCATTATTATCCAACATTTGGTTCTCACGTGGGAGCTTGTCAATCATATCCAAGTATTCATCTTCTGTCAAGAAGTCTAGTGTGTTAACACCGTCTTCTGCAAGTATACCTGGCTGAATAACTACATATCTTTCATAATAGATGATCTGGTCAAGCTTCTTAGTTGGCAAGCCTAACAGATAACCGATTTTGTTCGGAAGAGATTTAAAGTACCAGATGTGTGCAACAGGAACTACAAGCTCAATATGGCCCATACGCTCACGACGCACTTTTTTCTCAGTAACTTCCACACCACAACGGTCGCAGATGATACCCTTATATCTGATTCTTTTATACTTTCCGCAGTGGCATTCCCAGTCCTTTACAGGTCCGAATATTCTTTCGCAGAATAAACCACCCATTTCAGGCTTATAGGTTCTATAGTTAATTGTCTCAGGCTTTGTTACCTCCCCGTTTGAACGCTCCAGAATCGACTCTGGAGAAGCTAAGCTTATCGTTACTTTGGAGAAGTCCTGAGTTAGCTTTTTATTTTTTGCAAATGCCATATTATTATAATAATGTCGATACAATGAATATGCCTTACAGCTACATCTTATAAAGTGCACTAAGCGCCTCGGCATTTGCCTTAGCGCTTAGTGTTTTCTTTACTATTCTAATGTGATTTCTAGAGCCAGACCTCTTAATTCGTGAATCAATACATTGAATGATTCAGGGATATTCGGTTTTGGCAACACGTCGCCTTTCACTATCGCCTCATAGGCTTTAGCACGGCCGATCACGTCATCAGATTTAACTGTAAGTATTTCCTGCAGCACGTTAGAAGCACCGAATGCTTCAAGCGCCCACACCTCCATCTCACCGAAACGCTGACCACCAAATTGAGCTTTACCTCCTAGTGGCTGCTGTGTAATCAGAGAGTATGGTCCGATAGAACGCGCGTGCATTTTATCATCAACTAAGTGACCCAGTTTTAGCATGTAGATTACACCTACTGTTACTGGTTGATCGAAACGATCTCCTGACAAGCCATCGAACAAGTATGTACGACCAAAGCTTGGTAGACCGGCCTCTCTTAGTTCAGCCTGTACCTGCTCCTCAGTAGCGCCGTCAAAAATTGGAGTAGCATATTTTCTGCCCAACTTCAGACCTGCCCATCCAAGTACAGTTTCATAGATCTGACCAATGTTCATTCGAGAAGGTACACCTAGTGGATTAAGAACGATATCCATCGGTGTTCCATCCTCCAAGAATGGCATATCCTCGTCGCGAACAATACGTGCTACTATACCTTTGTTACCGTGACGGCCTGCCATCTTATCACCTACTTTGAGCTTACGCTTTTTAGCGATGTATACTTTAGCAAGTTGCACAATACCAGCTGGTAACTCGTCTCCTACCTCAAGTGTGAAACGCTCACGCTTAAAGTGTGCTGAAACGATGTTTCTACGCTTGTTATAGTTTTTAACAAGTTCAACCAACATGCTATTCGCCTTCTCATCAGTAGTCCAGTTCTCAAGAATCAGATCTTTGAACATGTTCACCTCTTCAGGAACCGCATAGTTACTTTCGTCCTTGTATGGGTTCTTCTCTGGGAACAGAGCCTCAATTACATTCTTTCTTGAGAACTTAACTCCTTTAGAAAGTATCTCGTCACCGAACTTATGTCTGATGCCTTGAGAAGTTTTGCCTTCAAGTAGAGCTACAAGTTTATCAACCATCACATTTTTGATAGCGGTTAACTCTTTAGCATATTTTACTTTTAGTTCTTCAACTTCTTTTTTAGACTTAGCACGTAAGTTTTTATCTTTCTTAGGTCTTGAGAATAGTTTGGTGTCAATTACTACACCATTTAATGATGGCGGTGCCTTAAGAGAGGCATCTTTCACATCACCTGCTTTATCGCCGAAAATAGCACGAAGAAGTTTTTCTTCTGGTGTTGGGTCAGTCTCTCCTTTTGGAGTGATTTTACCAATTAGAATATCACCTTCTTTTACTTCAGCACCTAAACGTATTATACCGTTTTCATCAAGGTTCCTTACTGCTTCCTCGCTAACGTTTGGTATTTCTGAAGTTAATTCTTCTTCGCCTCGTTTCGTTTCGCGAACCTCAAGCTCAAACTCTTCAATGTGAATTGAAGTAAATATATCTTCACGAACTACTCTTTCTGAGATAACAATAGCATCCTCGAAATTGTATCCCTGCCATGGCATGAACGCCACCTGCATGTTTCTTCCAATTGCAAGCTCCCCTTCTTCAGTAGCATAGCCTTCACACAAAGGCTGGCCTTTAATTACACGGTTGCCTTTCTTTACAATTGGAGTCAAATTGATACATGTATCCTGGTTTGTTCTTCTGAACTTAACTAGATTGTATGTTACATACTCTGCGTCAAAAGAAACAAGTTTCTCTTCGTCAGACAGATCATATTTAACTACAATTTTGTTTGCATCAACAAAGTCTACAACACCATCACCTTCAGCAATTACAAGTGCTCTTGAGTCAATAGCAGCTCTTCTTTCTAGTCCTGTACCAACTATTGGTGCTTCAGGCTTTAGAAGCGGAACCGCTTGACGTTGCATGTTCGATCCCATCAGGGCGCGGTTAGCATCGTCGTGCTCTAAGAACGGAATAAGTGAAGCTGCAACTGATACAATCTGGTTTGGAGCAATGTCCATGTAAGTATAGGTATTAGGTTCTTCTACAGGGAAGTCACCTTCAAATCTACCTTTTACTCTTTCATGAATGAAGTTACCATCCTCATCGATTAAGGCATTTGCCTGTGCGATGTGGTGAGTATCCTCTTCCTCAGCTGTCAAATATTCAACAGAACCATCTACCTGCACTTTACCTTCGATCACCTTACGGTAAGGTGTCTCAATAAAGCCCATGTGGTTTACACGTGCATGCACGCATAATGAGGAAATAAGACCAATGTTTGGACCTTCCGGTGTTTCAATCGTACACAGACGGCCATAGTGTGTATAGTGAACGTCACGTACCTCGAAACCAGCACGCTCTCTAGAAAGACCACCTGGACCTAATGCTGAAACACGACGCTTGTGCGTTACCTCAGCAAGAGGGTTGGTCTGATCCATGAACTGAGAAAGCTGGTTTGTTCCGAAGAACGAGTTGATTACAGAAGACAGCGTTCGCGCATTGATCAGGTCAACAGGCTTAAAGTCTTCGTTATCACGCACGTTCATACGTTCTTTAATTGTACGAGCCATACGTGCTAAACCAACACCAAACTGTGCGTATAGCTGCTCACCTACTGTCCTAACACGACGGTTGCTTAAGTGGTCAATATCATCCACCACAGCTCTAGAGTTAATCAAACCGATTAGGTATTTTACAATCAGGACAATGTCCTCATTTGTCAATACTTTAGCTTCCCAGTTTGTATCTAATCCAAGCTTTTTGTTAATACGATAGCGACCAACTTCTCCTAAGTCATAACGCTTATCTGAGAAGAACAGCTTCTGGATAATATCACGTGCTGTTTCTACGTCAGGAGCTTCTGTATTTCTTAGTTGACGGTAAATCTGCTCTACTGCTTCCTGCTCTGAGTTTGAGTTGTCTTTTTGAAGAGTATTGTAGATTATGGCGTAATCCGCGATGTTTACATTCTCACGGTGCAGGATAATAGACTGCACACCTGAGTCAAGTATAACATCTATATCTTCCGGCGTAATTTCAGAGTCGCGCTCTAAAATTACCTCATTACGATCAATAGATACTACCTCTCCTGTATCCTCATCAACAAAGTCTTCTGTCCATGTTCTAAGAACACGTGCAGCAAGTCTTCTGCCGATTGAGTTTTTGAGCGTTGCCTTATCTGCTGGCACTTCTTCAGATAAACCGAATAGATCGAGAATGTCTTTGTCAGTACCGTATCCGATGGCACGTAGTAATGTAGTAACTGGGAATTTCTTTTTACGGTCGATGTAAGCATACATAACGTTGTTTACGTCAGTAGCAAATTCAACCCATGATCCTTTAAAAGGAATGATTCTGGCAGAATATAATTTCGTACCGTTTGTATGCTTGCTCTGTGCAAAGAACACACCTGGTGATCTATGCAGCTGTGATACAATAACACGCTCGGCACCGTTAATGACAAAAGATCCTTTCTCTGTCATGTATGGAATATTCCCTAAGAAAACCTCCTGTTCAATTGTCTCAAAGTCTTCGTTATCCTCATCATTACAGATCAGGCGAAGTTTAGCTTTAAGAGGAACTGAATAAGTAAGACCTCTATCGATGCTTTCATCAACAGAATACTTTGGAGGATCGATGTGATAATCGATGAACTCCAGCACGAAGTTTTCTCTGGAATCTGAGATAGGAAAGTTCTCAGCAAATACTTTGAACAAGCCTTCTTGAGCTCTATTTTCAGCTGGTGTTTCCAACTGAAAGAAGTCTTGGAACGACTGTACCTGAACATCTAGGAAGTCAGGATAGTCAATTACCGGCTTTATAGAGGCAAAATTGATTCGATCTGTCGTTTTGTTCTTAGCCAAAGCCTTGAAGTTTTACGTTTACAATCAGTTATAGGCACACAGAGTCCAAAACAGCTGTGGGCAAAAAAGGATTCAAAATTTGAATCCGTGTACAAACAGGAAAAGACCTGACGAATATGCCAGGTCTACCTGTTTTCGGTATGTTGATGAAATGAGATTATTTAACCTCCACTTCAGCACCAGCTTCTTCTAAAGATTTCTTTAGTGAATCTGCTTCGTCTTTAGCAACACCTTCTTTAAGTGATTTTGGAGCGCCATCAACTAGTTCTTTAGCCTCTTTCAGACCAAGACCAGTAAGCTCTTTTACAAGCTTAACTACTGCTAGTTTCTGAGCACCAGCTGACTTAAGGATTACGTCAAAAGAAGTTTTCTCTTCTGCAGCAGCTCCTCCTTCAGCACCACCACCACCAGCAACCATTACTGGAGCAGCAGCAGCAGGCTCGATGCCATACTCATCCTTAAGAATAGTAGCTAGTTCGTTAACTTCTTTAACAGTTAAGTTTACTAACTGCTCAGCGAATGCTTTCAAATCTGCCATTTTTATTGAAATTAAAAGTTACTTATTGATTACGTTTTTAGAATTATTCTTTTTCTGATAAAGTTTTTAGTATACCAGCTAACTTGCCACCGCTGCTCTGAAGTGCAGATACCACATTCTTCGCAGGAGATTGAAGTAAGCCAATAACATCACCGATAAGCTCGTCCTTAGATTTGATCTTAGTTAGAGCATCTAACTGATCATCTCCAACATACAGGCCAGCATCGATGTACGCGCCTTTCAGAAGAGGAAGAGCATTGCCCTTTTTTCTGAAATCTTGGATTAGTTTTGCAGGGGCATTGCCCGCCTCATTTGAGAACAGGATACCGGAAGCGCCTTTCAAAACACCTTCAAGTGCAGTTGTATCAGCCTCTAGAGTGTCTAGAGCCTTCTTGATAAGTTTATTCTTATATACTTTGTATTCGATACCTCTCTCGAATGCAAGTCTCCTGAAAGCGTTGATACGAGCAACAGACATTGTTGAAGCATCAGTAATGTAGAAGTAGTTTGTGTTCGCTAACTTCTCGCTCAGGTCCTGTACAATTATTTCTTTTTCTTCCCTGGTCATTTTCTTAGATAGTTGCGTTCTTGTCAACGATTACGGCCGGGCTCATTGTGCTAGACAATGTTATGCTCTTAATGTAAGTACCCTTTGCAGAAGAAGGCTTCAAACGGTTTAGTGTCTGAATTACTTCCGCAGCGTTCGCAGCAAGCTGCTCAGCAGAGAAAGAAACCTTTCCTACGCTAGTGTGAATGATACCAAATTTATCAACTTTAAAGTCGATTTTACCGGCTTTTACTTCTTTTACTGCTTTAGCTACATCCTGAGTAACAGTTCCTGACTTAGGGTTTGGCATTAGGTTACGAGGACCTAAAATTCTACCTAAACGACCTACTTTAGCCATAACTGCAGGCATAGTGATGATCACGTCTACATCAGTCCATCCTTTTTCGATTTTCTGAATATAGTCATCAAGACCAACATAGTCAGCACCAGCATCTTTTGCTTCCTGCTCTTTGTCAGGAGTTACTAATGCAAGTACCTTAACGTCTTTACCAGTACCGTGAGGCAATGTCACGATACCACGTACCATCTGGTCAGCCTTACGAGGGTCTACACCAAGACGAACGTCGATATCAACAGAGGCATCAAACTTAGTAAAAGTAATATCCTTTACTACTGAAGCGGCATCTGTTAAAGAATATTCCTTCGCCAAGTCAGCTTTTGCTAAAGCTGCTTTTCTATTTTTTGAAATCTTCGCCATTATCCTTTAACTCTAATTATTCGTTCCAAGGAGCATTACCAGAAACTGTGATACCCATGCTTCTTGCTGTACCAGCTACCATTTTCATAGCTGACTCCAATTTAAAAGCATTTAAATCTGGCATTTTAGTTTCTGCAATCTCTCTAACCTGATCCCAAGTAACTGAACCCACTTTGTTACGGTTTGGCTCTTTAGAACCTCCCTTAATTTTAGCAGCATCCATTAACAATACTGGAGCAGGTGGAGTCTTAACTACGAAGTCGAAGGACTTGTCTGCATAGATTGTAATCAATACTGGTAACACTTGTCCAGGCTTATCCTGAGTTCTAGCATTAAACTGCTTACAGAACTCCATGATATTAAGACCTTTAGAACCAAGTGCAGGTCCAACCGGTGGCGATGGATTCGCGGCACCTCCCTTTATCTGAAGTTTCAGATAACCTTTTATTTCCTTTGCCATTATTTATTTACTACGATTCTTTTTCTACTTGCATGTAGTTCAGCTCAACTGGTGTATTTCTTCCGAAGATTTTCACCATAACGTTTAGCTTCTTACGCTCTTCAAACACTTCCTCTACTGTACCTGAGAAGCCGCTGAATGGACCATCCATTACTTTTACAGTCTCTCCAACAATAAAAGGTGTATCTAAAACCTCTGCTTGTTCCTCTGCCTCATCTACTGTACCCAATATTCTGTTTACCTCAGACTGGCGAAGCGGAACTGGTTTTTTGCTGGCATCTTTTTCATTTGAACCTAAGAACCCAATTACACCTGGCGTGCTAATGATAATATGCTCTGCTTCACCATGTGAAAGGTCTGCATTCACCAACACGTAACCAGGAAAGAAATTACGCTCTCTGATCCTTTTCTTACCGCCTCGCATTTCATATACCTTTTCAGCTGGTATTAGAACTTGCGGAACATACTCCTCCAGATTTTGTCTAACGATTTCGTTCTCGAGGTAAGCTTTAGCTTTTTTTTCTTGCCCGCTTACTGCGCGCACTACATACCATTTTAAATCAGCCATTGTATAGTCTTAATTAAAACTGGTTGTAGAACCAAGTTAGGCCTGAATCAAACACAAAGTCCATGGCACCAACTAACAAAGCAAAAATAAGCGAACCAATTAGTACTAATATTGAGCTATTCTGTAATTCAGAATATGAAGGCCATGAAACTTTCTGTTTCATTTCCTCAACTGTCTCGTTTATGTAGTTTGCTACTTTGCTCATTGCTTCGCTCTTAATATTTTAATTGCACGGGTGGAGAGACTCGAACTCCCAGCCAACGGTTTTGGAGACCGCTACTCTACCAATTGAGCTACACCCGTAAAAAATTTGCACGCCATTTTCTTCAAATGGAGTGCAAATTTATATAAATCTTTTATGAAAACAAACCCGTTCCTAAAAAATATTAAGAACGGGCTCGTATCATATCAGAAATTAGTCAAGGATTTCAGTTACCTGACCAGCACCTACTGTTCTACCACCTTCACGGATAGCGAAACGTAGACCTTTCTCCATTGCTACAGCGTTGATAAGCTTCACTTCGATAGTGATGTTATCACCTGGCATAACCATTTCTACGCCTTCTGGAAGGATGATCTCGCCAGTTACGTCTGTAGTTCTGAAGTAGAACTGTGGACGGTATTTGTTGAAGAATGGAGTGTGACGACCACCTTCTTCTTTTGACAGAACGTAAACTTCTGCTTTGAAGTGTGTATGAGGCTTAACAGAACCTGGCTTACAGATAACCATACCACGACGGATATCAGTTTTCTCAATACCACGTAATAATAGACCTACGTTGTCACCAGCTTCACCTCTGTCAAGAATTTTACGGAACATCTCAACACCAGTAACTGTAGACTTCAAGTTCTCAGCACCCATACCTAGGATATCAACCTGCTCACCAGAGTTGATTACACCACGCTCGATACGGCCTGTAGCAACAGTACCACGACCAGTGATTGAGAACACGTCCTCAACTGGCATCAAGAATGGAAGATCAGTTAAACGAGCTGGGATTGGAATAAAGCTATCAACAGCTTCCATTAACTCCTCGATAGTTTTCACCCACTTCTCGTCGCCGTTCAAACCACCAAGAGCAGAACCCTGGATAACTGGAATGTTGTCGCCATCGAAGTCATAGAAAGAAAGAAGCTCACGGATTTCCATCTCAACAAGCTCAAGAAGCTCTGGATCGTCAACCATGTCAACTTTGTTCATGAATACTACAAGCTGAGGAACACCTACCTGACGAGCAAGAAGGATGTGCTCACGAGTCTGTGGCATTGGACCATCAGTTGCAGCAACCACTAGGATAGCACCGTCCATCTGGGCAGCACCAGTAACCATGTTCTTCACGTAGTCAGCGTGACCTGGGCAGTCAACGTGTGCATAGTGACGGTTTTCTGTAGCGTACTCAACGTGTGATGTATTGATAGTAATACCTCTTTCTTTTTCTTCAGGAGCGTTGTCAATTGAAGAGAAGTCACGAAGTGCAGCAAGACCTTTTTTAGCTAGTACAGTTGTAATAGCAGCAGTCAAAGTAGTTTTGCCGTGGTCAACGTGACCGATAGTACCGATATTTACGTGCGGTTTGGAACGGTCAAATGTTTCTTTAGCCATTGTATGATATTAAATTAAGGTTAAAACGTTTAAGTTTATGTCGCGCTTTTAATTACACGTAACGGACTTAGAGCCAACGATGGGAATTGAACCCACGACCCCTTCCTTACCAAGGAAGTACTCTACCCCTGAGCTACGTCGGCTTGATCCCATTAAAAGAACCTAAATCTGCACCTACAGTAAAAAGGAAATCCATATATATGAAATTCCTTCAATCAATCACCATAAATACAAAATAGCTCCCTCAAATTTTGAGAGAGCGGGAGACGAGGGTCGAACTCGCGGCCTATAGCTTGGAAGGCTATCGCTCTACCAACTGAGCTACTCCCGCTTATATACTAAAAGCCTTTCCGGCATAAATTATTGTGGGGAGAGCAGGATTCGAACCTGCGAAGTCATTACAACAACGGAGTTACAGTCCGTCCCATTTGGCCGCTCTGGAATCTCCCCAATAGTCAATTTTGCAATAAATTTGCAGAACTTTCTCCTTCTAACCTTCCGCTTTAGCTGCGTTCTTTGTTCTAAGGAGATGCAAAATTAACCGCTTTTTCTTTCCTGTCAAATATTCTTCAAAAAAAAGTTCATTTTTTTTCTGCTGCTTCTATTCTAGCCCTTAGTTATATATTTCAAGTAGCCGCTTATCTGTCTCATTATCTTTTATTTCCGACAATATCTGCTGCACTTCTGGTTTATCAGACATTACCATTAAAGTTTGGTAAGCTGCGCCACGTATATAGTAGATATTATGATTTTGGGCAAGATCGCTGAGTAAAGTAATAGTTTCTGGAGTGTTTGTCTGTGGGTTTGATGCGAGAAAAGCACCAAAACTTTGAAGCAGGTAATACAGTGTGCCTCCTTTACTGTGCTTTACCTTTTGCATGAACCAGTTATACTTTTCTGTACCGCCTTGTATGGCGTAATATGTAGAGAGCGCTAATACAACCTCCTCTCCTTTCTCCTGATCAAATTTCGCCAGCCTTTGCATTATATCTTGTGCTCCTGTACCAGCATATCCAAGTATACCAGCTGCAGCAACAACATAAGAGCTATCCGCCATTGCATCTATATAAAGTTGCTTATACTTTTCTCCATCCCAATTAGCTAAGGCAAGTATGGCGTCTGCCTTTACAGCGCCTTTTTTATCTTGCTTTGCCAGTTGTGCTATGCTCTCTTTCACCATTCCGGCTTTATCAGCTTCTAACCTGCTTAATGTATTTATAGCTGTGCTTCTGACTACCCAGTAGTCATCTTTTAGAGCAGCCTCCATCATTTTTAACACTTCTTGATCTGCCAGTTGGTCCTGCAGCTTTGTCAATGCTTCCAACTTAGGAGCTAGCATTTCAGAATTGTAAAACTGATATACCAGTTCCTGCTTAGACTTTTCATGATTAATAGTAGCTAAAAGTTGTTGTTCAGCATCGAAGACAACAAGTTGTGGTTGTGTTGCAATTGGCAAACTAAAAGTTTGGTCTGCTTTATCAATTGTAATTGGATAGTCGGTACGCTTACCGTTAGTCCAAACAGCAACTTTAAGTGGCAGGCGGTAAACAGGCATGTAGGTTGTATCTTGTAGTTGCTTCACGTGCAGGCTTAGCTGGCCATTCTGGAAAGTATGACTTACCTGTAACTCCGGATGTCCAGGCTTCATAAACCATTGGTCAAAGAACCACATCAGGTCCTGCCCTGTTACATCTTCGAAAGCCATGCGAAGCTCTGCAATCTCTACGGCAGTATACTTATGCTTGGTAAGGTAGTGGTTAAGTGAGGCCCACCAGGCATCGTCGCCTATAAGTTGGCGCAACATGTGCAGCACCCTACCTCCTTTTGCATAAGAGTGGCTATCAAACATTTCCTCTCTGTCGGCATACTGGTAACGTATAAGCGGTTCACGTTTTGTCTCCGACTCATCCAGGTATTGGCCCAACTCGTCTATTTGTAGATAGGCAGCCTCGTCAGCACCATACTTATGCTCAGCCCACAGGTATTCAGAGTAATTTGCAAAAGCTTCGTTCAGCGGCAGGTTAGCCCACGATTCTGTAGTTACATAGTCGCCAAACCACTGGTGAAACAGTTCATGTGCAATAATACCATCCCAATTTTTATCCAATAGCTCCCGCTCGTTTAGTTGCAGGTCTTCCATAAACGTAGAGGCTGAGGTATTTTCCATTGCACCTGATACGAAATCGCGCACCACCACCTGCGAGTACTTTGCCCACGGGTAATCCACGCCAAGTTTTGTGGAGAAGAACTCCATCATCTCTGGTGTATGGCCAAATATTTTTTTAGCAGTTCCTTTATAGGCAGGCTCTACGTAATAATTTACCTCTTTATTTCGCCATTTATCTTTTACAACAGCATATTCGCCAATGGCCATCATGGTTAAGTATGGCGCGTGTGGCAACTCTTGTTTCCAGTAATCAGTTTTAGTACCGTCGGCATTCTGTCGAGAGTACATGAAAGTGCCGTTAGATAGCGTAGTATACATTGGATCTACGGTAATGTAGATTTCCTGCGTCATGAGCTCGTTCGGTGCATCAACGGTCGGAAACCAGGCGGAGTTAGCTTCAGTTTCGCCTTGGGTCCAAATCTGCTTTGGTTTATTCGGGTCTTTACCCAGCGGGTTGATAAAGTATAAGCCTTTGTCCTGAAGTATGGCATCGCTACCTTTAATTTTCAGTTCATTTGGTTTGGCAGTATAATCTATTTCTATAGTATACTCTTCTGTGCGCGTATAGGTCTTATTTAGGTTGATGGTGAGTTTTTCGCCATTGTATTCATACTTTAGCGGTGTACCATCGTAACCTTTCATCAAATTCACACCATGTATGTCCATTCCCTTTGCATCTAGCGTAAGCTTGTCCTTAGGGTAGAAATATGGCTTTAAGGTGAGTTCGACGATACCGTTTAAATGCTGCTTTTCCCAGTTAAAGCTAACACGGAGCTTTGTGTGTAGCAGGTCGTGCTCTAATGTGCGGGAAGGGTTAAAACCATGCTTTTTAGGAGCCCAAACTGGTATAATATCTGTTACAGCAGTGGTGGTTTTGCCTGTTGCCACTTTTGGTGATGCACTATCTACAGCTGCCTTGTTGGTACTACAGCCCGATGCAAAAGCCATAGCAGCTGCCAAGCCAACTACACTCAAAAACCTATGATTCATGATGGATTGTTTTAATTTTGAAGTCAAGTTCTAAAAATACTCTGAGAAATCAATTATCTTTAAGCTCTAAAACCACATACATACGATGCTCCAGATAAAAACCGCTAACGACAAAACATGGCAGGTTGATATTCAAAAAGACACCATCCTTCTAAACGGAACACCTTTTAACTGGGACATTCAGCCCATTGGCCCCAACACTTACCACATCATCAAGGATAATAAATCCTATACTGCGGAGTTGGTATCAGCAGACTATCAGTCCAAGACATTTACTTTCAAGATAAATGGCATTAAGCAAACGGTAAGCGCCAAAGATCGTTTCGATCTGTTGCTTGATAAACTGGGCATGAGCGATGCCAACGCCAGCAAAGTGAATGACGTAAAGGCACCGATGCCAGGGCTTATACTTGAGATTAAGGTGCAGCCGGGCCAGGAGGTGAAGAAAGGCGATCCTATTCTGATTCTGGAGGCGATGAAGATGGAAAACATTCTAAAATCGCCGGGTGATGGTGTGGTAAAGGAAATAAAAGTACAGACACGCCAGAACGTGGAAAAAAATCAGGTATTGATTTTATTTTAACTTTTTTGTGTTGCCAGTTGGGCAGCACCTGTCTGCCCTCCATAACTATAATAGAAACAATCAAAAAATAGTATAGATCGTGAAGTATAAGAGAATATTACTGAAGCTTAGCGGTGAGGCGCTGATGGGAGAACAGCAGTATGGCATCGACTCTAACAGGTTGATACAGTACGCGCAGGAGATAAAAGAAGTGGCAGCGCTAGGCGTTGAGGTAGCAGTGGTTATCGGTGGTGGCAACATCTTTAGGGGGGTGCAGGCCGAGCAGGTTGGCCTTGACCGCGTGCAGGGCGACTACATGGGAATGCTTGCTACAGTTATCAACAGCATGGCTTTGCAAAGTGCTCTTGAGAAGCTTGGCGTTTATACCCGTTTGCTGTCTGGCCTTAACATACAACAGGTATGCGAGCCTTATATCCGCCGCCGCGCAGTGCGCCATTTAGAAAAGGGCCGTGTGGTAATATTCGGTGCCGGCACAGGCAATCCATACTTTACTACAGACTCAGCTGCTTCGCTTAGGGCAATTGAGATTGAAGCTGATGTAGTGCTTAAAGGTACGCGTGTAGATGGCATTTACTCTGCCGACCCTGAGAAGGATCCGGACGCGATCTTCTACAGAAATATCTCCTTTAAAGATGTATTTGAAAAAGGCCTGAACGTAATGGACATGACAGCTTTCACTCTTTGCAAAGAAAATGGCCTGTCTATTATTGTGTTTGATATGAACACCCAAGGCAACCTTAAAAAATTGGTACAAGGCGAAGAAATTGGCACACTCGTATCGATGGACGACATTGCAGAGGGCCTACAGGAAACTGTGGATCAATTACAGTCAAAACAAAACAAATAAAAATTCATATTTTTGTAGCGTAACCAAACGTATAGTTTCAAAAGAACTTATTAAGCGATAATTGATATGACGGAAGAAATTCAGTTTTACCTCAGCGAAGCAGAGGAGTCTATGCAAAAAGCGGTGCAACACACTGGCTCAGAACTTACTAAAATTCGTGCTGGTAAAGCCTCTCCTGCTATGGTAGAAGGTTTACGCGTTGATTATTACGGTACTCCTACTCCTGTCTCTCAGGTAGCAAATGTTATGGCACCAGATGCACGTACTTTGCTGATCAAGCCTTGGGAGAAAAACATGCTAGGCGAGATCAACAAAGCCATCAAAAATAGCGACCTGGGCCTGAACCCACAGCAGGAAGCTGATGCCATCCGTTTGAACATACCTGCCCTTACTGAGGAGCGCCGCCGCGAACTGGTAAAGCAAGTGAAGAACGAAACTGAATCTGGCAAAGTAGCTATTCGCAACATTCGTAAAGATGTTAACGACTCTCTGAGAAAGCTACAGAAAGAAGGCACTTCTGAGGATGCCGTTCGCGACGCAGAAGCCAAAGTACAGAAACTGACAGATGCTTATATTGTAAAGATTGATGAGCTTCTAACGAAGAAAGAAGCAGAGATCATGACGATCTAATTTTTTTAGACAAAAGATAAAAGGGAAAAGGACAAAAGACTTCCCCTGAAGTATAAAAAAAGCCCTGCCACAAGTTAGTTGGCAGGGCTTTTTTTATGAGCAAATAATACTCTTAGATCTATTTACTTAAGTCTTTTGTCAAACGAGTTACTGATACAGCTTGTGCACCTTGATGTACTCTTCTACTTCGTTGGGTACCAGATACTTTATACTTTTCTCCTCTTTTATGCATTGCCGAATAAATGTGGCTGAGATATCAAGTATAGGCGCTTTAACAAAAGAAACACCCGGCATCTCCGGCAACTCCGAAGTAATAGAACCTGAACGCGGGTAAACATATACTTTGTGGTATTGAAGTATACTTTCGTAGTTCTTCCACTTTGGAAACAGCGGCAGGTTATCCTCTCCCATCAGCAGCACAAACTCATAGCTCGGATATTTCTCCTGCAGGTAAGTAAGTGTATCAATGGTATAGCTTGGTTTAGGCATGCTAAACTCAATATTTGATACTCCTAAAACTGGGTTATCAGCAATCGCCAGCGAAACCATGTGCAGCCTATCAAACTCGTGCAGCAGCGTATTGCTGGGCTTAAACGGATTCTGCGGAGACACCACCAGCCACACCGTATCCAGGTCGGTGTTGGTTGCCATAAAATTGGCAAGTATAAGGTGCCCTATGTGAATCGGGTTAAAGGAGCCGAACAGCAGCCCTACTCTCATACAATAGCAGGCTCAGACTTCAGGAATTCGTTTACAAGTTTCTCGGCTTCAGAGCAAGCTCGATTTAAGTCGTCGTTTACAATCACAGTATCAAACTGATCTTCAAACCCCATCTCAAATTTTGCTTTAAACACTCGGCTAGATATGCTGGAAGCCGAATCGGTATTGCGTGCGGTTAATCGTTTGGCCAACTCATCTATAGAAGGTGGTTTTACGAATACGGCTAATGCTCTTTCTTTGTAAAAATGCTTTATACTTAATCCTCCTTTAACGTCTACATCTAAAATTACATGCTTGCCACTCTTCCAGATGCGTTCTATCTCTGATTTTAAGGTGCCGTAAAATGCGCCCTCGTATACTTCTTCCCACTCTACAAACTCGTCGCCGGCGATCTTCTGCTTAAAATCTTCAGGCGTGATAAAGTAGTAGTCTTTTCCGTTTTCTTCGGTGCGGCCGCGCTTATCACGTGTGCAGGCCGAAATAGAAAAGCTCAGGCTTGGGTTTACGTTGAGCAGGTGTTTTACAATAGTGGTTTTGCCGGCGCCAGACGGAGCCGAAAAGATGATGATTTTGCCTTGCATTAGGGATTATAAAGTTTCTTGAATCTTAGCTCTTATAGAAAGTGCCAGGCTTTCCGGCACAATCACGCGCTTGAGATGGCCGCTGATGATCCCTTTAAGAAGCTTTTGCTTCTGATGGTTCTCGAAACAACTTACACACTCTTCGAGGTGTGCATTAAAAAATCTCTCTTCTTCTGAGGTAGCTTCGCCGTCGATAACGAGGTCCAGCATGTCGGATACTCTGCTACAATCTGTATCGTGGCTCTCGTCCGGCACTTTTTGGTAAACTTCTGTAATTTTCGATTCCATCTTAACTAAAACTCTTAAATGTCTTTCTAACCGTTATAACCCATGCTTTTGGCGTATTTTTCCAACTTCTCCTTCAAAGAGTTTCGGGCGCGGTGCAGCCTCGATCTTACAGTACCTATCGGGATGTCCAAAATCTTAGCCATCTCCTCATAAGTAAAGCCTTCTAAATCACAAAGTATAATTACTGTCCTGAAGTCTACTGGCAGAGCATTCAAAGCACTGGCTACCTCATCCCCTATCAGATCCTGCACACTTTCGGTGCGCATGTCGGTAGTAGAAGCCACTCCGCTTTCACCTTCTACGTCTTCGGAGTTATAATACCCCTCTACTTCGCTGTAATCTACCTTGGCAGGTTGCTTGCTCTTTTTCCGAAACTCGTTTATGAATGAGTTCTTCAGGATTCGGAACAGCCATGCTTTTGCATTAGTTCCTTGTTCGAAGTAGTCAAAAAAACGATAGGCTTTCAGATAGGTCTCCTGCACAAGATCATTGGCGTCGTCTTCGTCTAAGGTGAGCCTGTAGGCAAAGTTGTACAGAGGGTCCAGCACGGGCAATAACTCGGCCTCAAACCGTGCGTCTTTTTCCTCTTTACTCAGCTGTTTACCTGTTTGCTCGCTCATCAACTTGGATTTTGTACTTTTGTGAAGTCCCTCAATCGCGTAATTATACGCAAATATAGAAATTTTAATTACATACCTCGCTTACCGCTTCAGGGTTGCAACCTGTGCCTGCCAAGGCATGCATTTTAAGAATTTTAATTAGTAGCTTATTACGTGAATTAAATAAATTAGTACAATTTAATTCTCTTTTTCGCAGCAGGTAACGCGCATCTGTGTACTTTTGCTTTAGTACGTTAACTTATCGGCAGCCACTGCTACTCATGAGCCATTCTATTTCTGTAACCATACTTGTCAAGAACAGCCAAAAGCACTTGGATGCCTGCCTCGGCGCACTTCAGGCGTTCGAAGAAGTTATTGTGCTAGACAATGGCTCTACAGATGATAGTATGGCAATAGCATCACGCTATGCTAATGTAAAAGTTTTCTCTTCGCCGTTTATCGGGTTTGGCCCTCTTAAAAACCTGGCAGCCCACTACGCTTCTAATTCTTGGATATTATCTATTGATAGCGATGAGGTGCTAAGCGATGAGTTAAAGGCGGAAATCAGGCAACTTGACCTCACAAACACAGAGAAAGTATACAGCGTTAAGCGCAATAACTATTACCGTAATAAGTTGATTGATGGCTGTGGTTGGGACAATGATTTCGTGCAGCGGCTTTATAACAAAGACGTAACCCATTTTGAAGACTTACAGGTGCACGAATATGTCCGGACAGAAGGGCTGCAGGTGCAGCGGCTTAGAGGTACTATAGCGCACTTTTCTTACGATTCTATTTCGCAGCTTATTGCAAAATCTGATAAGTATACTTCTTTGTTTGCTGCAGAAAAACGGTTTGTAAAAAAATCTTCTGCTTTTAAAAGTTACTACAAGTGGGCTTTTTCTTTTTTCAGAAGTTATGTACTGCAGCGTGGCTTTATGCTTGGTTATGAAGGGCTAACAATATCCTTCACAAACGCCGCCTATTCTTTTTACAAGTACATGAAGCTGCACGAAGCTAACCAAACACTTAACATGAGCATGGTTATAGCGCAATCCCTTGATAGCAGAGCATGGGAAAGTATAAAAACCACGTTACTTGTGCAGCAGGAGGTGCTACAGGAGCTTATAGTACCAGAACCTGACTTCGGTATAAAGTCAGTTAAGGTTTCTAACTCTTTCTGCCGTGTCAGCACATATTCTGTTACACCAGAGAAAAATAGTATAACTATACTTCGGGATGCTGTACAGGCAACAATTGGCGAGTACATTATTTTACTAAACAACGCTGCTGAGTTACCCACTGATTTCTTAAAGAAAATAAAACGCGATGCCAGAAAGGGTCATTATACTTTCAGGAAAACGAATAATGGTGTGTACGAACTTATCACGTTTTGGAAAAAAGACCTTCTAGAGCTTGATATTTCAGAAGCCCCGGCAGGCGGAGACTCAGTTGATTTTGCGAGCCTTGCAGCCTTACTGCAACAGCAAAATTTAAAATCTGTCAGTATGGCTTAGGCATAACAGCTCTTTAAATCTTATTACCTCTAAGCATGAACCTACTCCTATTAACCTTTGGCCCCAATATAAAGAATCACTACCAAGCCAATTTCTGTATTCTCTCATTACTGGCAAGGCAGCAGGAGTTAGCCTTCACAGCTGTCTATGTATACACTGATCATCCGGAGTTTTACAGGCACTTGGGTGACTATGTAAAAATAGTGCCCTTAACCAAAGATATGCTGCAGGAGTGGAAAGGAGAGCACCAATACCTTTTCAGGATTAAGATTAAAGCGCTGGAACATTTCATTATTTCACATGGCGAAGTACCTGTTATGTACCTCGACTCAGATACGTTCCTCTACCAGAATACTCAAAATTTAAAGCAGCTCTTATCTGATAACGTTGCCCTGATGCACGAGGAGGAAGGTAAGCTGGCACAGCAGAAGAGTAAAACAGTACTACGGATGTGGGAAATGGTAAAAGGCAAAACTTTTGCAGACATTCCGATCACCGAAAACGAAACTATGTGGAACTCCGGCGTTATCGGTATTCCGGCCACGCGCAACCAAGAGGCCATACAGCTTGCCCTGCGCATTTGCGACGAGATGCTACAAGGCAAAGTGACCAGCTTTATGCTTGAGCAGTTTGCTGTCTCTATCGCACTAAACAACATTTATAATTTACAGCCTGCACACCCTAGTGTTGGCCACTATTGGGCAGCAAAGGATACCTGGAACGAAGCTATTTCAAATTTCTTTTTAGAATCTAAGCTTAAAGCTCATACTATAGAGCAGGACATAGAGCGTATGCGGCAATTTAATTTCAAAGCACTGCCTATTCGCAATAAGATGAAGAACACAAAGCTGCGTCTGCAAAGGATGCTGGAGAAGCTATTTCCGCCCAAAGAGGTGGTTTATCTTGATTAACTCTTACTTTTCCTGTTGCTATCATAGATTAGCTTATTGACACCACTTCTTTAAACACAGTTTTTACACTTTCACCATCAATTCTCTATACTTTACCCATCGTTTTAGCTGCTTCGCCAGGTAGCGGCAACAATATTATTGTCTACTTTTTACCCTAAACAGCGTATGCAATAGTTATAAATTCTTCAGTATTATTTTGTTAAAACTTATAATAATACAAATGAAGTAAAATATGTAACTGTTGATGAATCTGAAGCGCCTTGTTCTTATTGTATGTTTATTGTGCTGTTGGTGCTCCCCGTCAATTGCACAACAGTATAATTTCCGTAACTGGACGCTGGATCAGGGCCTTCCGCAATCTCAGGTAAATGATGTTATCCAAGATCATGCAGGCCATCTTTGGATTGCTACACGTGGCGGCATCAGCCGCTTTAATGGTAAGCAGTTCACCACCTATACAAAAGAGAACGGGCTAAGCAGTAACAATGCCTCAGTATTATACCAAGACAAGCGTAAGCATATCTGGATTGGCAGCACAGACCGTGGATTAGTGAGATTCAACGGCTATACATTCAAAAAGTATAACCAAAGTCATAACCTAACGGCTAATACCATTTACGATATTACCGAAGATGCACTTGGTAATATACTATTAGCAACCGAAGCCGGTATTTACAAGTTGAGTGATGGTGTTTTTAATAAGCTGCCACAGCTACCCGACCAAATTTATACTTCTGTAGCTGTTACACCAGGTAATACAATATGGGCAGGCAGTCAGCAGAATGGGCTTTACAAGGTACAGGCAACTACTACTTACCACTATACCACCAACAATAGCTCCTTACCTAATAACAATGTAACTACTCTCTATCAGGCACCTAACAACGAGCTTTGGATTGGCACAGAAGCCGGGGTGGCAAAATTTTCCGGTACTACCCTCCATCAATTTGAATTACCCATAAACAGAGATAACCTATTTGTTTCATCTTTTCAGTATGATACATATGGCAACCTCTGGATCGGACTTAAGCAGAACGGATTAGTGAAGTACGATGGCAAAAGCTATACTTACCTCACCAGGCAAAACGGACTTCGATCTAAAAGAGTAAACACACTGCTAACAGATGAAGAAGGCAACCTATGGATAGGCACAAACGGCTATGGTATGCAGCAACTTACTGCACAGTGGTTTGTACACTATTTTGATTTTACAGAATTTAGTGAGCCAAGAATAACAGCCTTAAGCAAAGATAACAGAGGCAGAGTATGGGTAGGCACCGATGAGGGTACTATAGGATATTTAAACAGTGAACGCCTGCATTGGAATCCAAAACCTGTATGGCCTGAGGGCACTACTGTACATCGCATTAACTTACTCGATAATAATACTTCCTGGGTAGCTACCAGCAATGGCGCTTGGCATATAGCTCCAACAGGCATATCTCATTATACAGCAGCCAATGGTTTACCTGCAAACGAAGTATATCAATGTCTCACGGATGCATTAGGGAATACATGGCTGGCAACAGCTGGCGGTATAGCAAGATTTAGTAATGGCGTATTTACCAAGTATAAGTTACCTGGCAAGCTTCCTATAGGCCGTGTATACCAATTGTTCCAGGATTCTAAAGGCAAACTATGGATAGCAGCCTCCAGCGGAGTTTACAGAATTAAAGGTAACAGCATTATAAAGGCACCTGAGCTTGAGCAGTTCCAACTAGAGGAGGTCACCTCAATTGCAGAGGATAGATTCGACAACTTATACTTTGGGGCTTTTAACTACGGAATAGCTGTATTAAACAGCAACTGGGACCAACCAAAACTCTTCACCCAAGAAGATGGCTTGCCAAACGAGGGCATAAAAAGCCTTTATATTGATGATAAGGATAATCTTTGGATCGGCACCAGCCGCAATGTTCTGAAACTGCTGTTACCGATACTCAGGCAGCACAAAAAATTAAATTACAGAAGTTATTCTGCCTCAAACGGTTTTAGAGGTATAGAAGTAAACTATAACACCATTACACAAACTTCTGATGGCTCAGTATGGTTTGGCACTACAAAAGGTGTAACAAGGTACCTTCCCTCCTTAGATCGGCAAAACAAGGTTTACCCTGAAGTATTTTTAAATGCCATCATGCTTTATCAAAAACCAACAAATTGGTTTCAGATGGGCTATACCTCCGACTCTTTGTCCAGAATACCTGATAACCTGCGCCTGCCGCACAATCAGAATCACCTGACTTTCGATTTTCATGCCATCTGCCTCTCTGGGCCAGAGCAGGTAAAGTATAAATACCGGCTAAAAGGATACCAGGAACAATGGTCGGCAGCAACAGATCAATCTTATGCCACTTATCCTAACCTCACACCCGGAGACTATACTTTTGAGTTGCTAGCCCAGAACAACGATGGCCTATGGACACCAGAACCTTTAGTTTATACTTTTTCTATTGTACCACCAATCTGGCGCAGGGAGTGGTTTATAGGTGTACTGTTACTGGTAATAGCCGGTGCTGTGCTTAGCATTGTAAAATTACGCGAACGTAGCCTTGTAAAAATGAACACACTGCTTGAGATGCGTGTGAACCATCGAACCCGCCTGCTCGAACGTAAAAACCGAGAGAAAGAGATGCTACTGCAGGAAATACACCACCGTGTAAAAAACAACCTGCAAATTGTAATTAGCATGCTTAACCTGCAGGCAAGGCATGTACAGGACCCACAAGCAACTGAAGTAATGCGCGCTCTTAAAAGCAGGGTACGATCTATGGCCATACTACACGAACGCCTTTACCGCCACGACGATCTAGGCGAGATAGACCTGGATGATTATTTCAGGGGCATATGCGAAAGCCTTTACGAGGCTTATGGTGTTACAGAAAATCAAGTTAAGCTAGAATTAAGGGTACCGTCTATCAAAGTTGACATAGACACAGCTATAACTTTAGGCTTAATTGTAAACGAACTAGTTTCCAATACGTTAAAATATGCATTCTCTGATTTTAAGCAGAACGGACTACTGCGCATTGTATTAGAGCCACAGCAAAACGGCCGCTACACATTAACCGTAAGCGATACTGGCAAAGGTTTACCTGTCGATTTTGACCAGAAAATGAAGCATTCGTTCGGGTTACAGCTCGTGTCCTCACTTAGTAAAAAAGTGAATGGGAAAATAATTTTTGAAAATAACAATGGCACTAATTCAATATTGTCTTTTGTTTTACCATCATAATTTAAAATTTACCGTAAGTATCTAATGCTATGACAAAACCAAAAATTCTAATATCGGAAGACGAAGTCATAATTGCGGAGGATCTTGCAGCTAGCCTGGAAGAGCTTGGCTATACCACATGCGCAATAGACTCAGGCCAAGACACTATAGATAGAATACGAGAGACTCAGCCGGATCTGGTGCTGTTAGACATTAACCTGGGCGGCGACCAGGATGGTGTAGAAATAGGCCATCGGATAAGACAGGAATTTGATATACCCTTTATATACCTTACTGCTTACGCTGACCACGCAACGATAGACAGAGCAAAGAAAACAGAGCCAGATGGTTTTCTGGTGAAACCGTTCGATGAAAAAAGCTTACGTTCAGCCATTGAGATTGCGCTATATAAACGCGATAGCGGCCACCGCGAAGACAAGGAAATGAATGGAGCCGCAGTAGGCAGCAAAGACCAGGAAGTAGCCACCGACTATATTTTTGTAAAGGTAAAGCACCGCATCATTAAAGTACACTATAGCGAGATTATATGGGTCGAAGCCTACGATAACTATTCTTTTATTGTAACCGCTGATCAAAAATATCTTGTAAGCTCTACACTTAAAGATATGGAACATAAGTTGCCGCCGCAGAACTTTGTGCGTGTGCATCGTTCTTATATTGCCAATCTCGATAAAATAGAAGCACTAGAAGAGAATTCTGTTGTATTTGCGAAAGGAGATATCCCAATCGGAAAATCTTATAAGAAAACACTAATGTCTAGGTTCAACATTATTTGAGAGTACGATACGCTTTGAGAATACATGTAAACAAAAGAGCCGGTACAGATAACTGCACCGGCTCTTTTTATATTTTAACTACTGATTAGTATCTGTAGTACTCTGGCTTAAACGGTCCTTCTACCTCTACACCAATGTAGGCAGCCTGATCAGGAGTAAGTTCATCTAACTCTACACCAATCTTACCAAGGTGCAGGCGAGCCACTTTCTCATCCAGGTGCTTAGGCAAAGTATAAACTTTGTTCTCGTAGGCATCTGCATTATTCCAAAGCTCCAGCTGAGCCAGCGTCTGGTTAGAGAATGAGTTAGACATCACAAACGATGGGTGGCCAGTAGCGCAACCAAGGTTCACTAAACGTCCTTCTGCCAGTACAATGATATCTTTGCCTTCGATGTTATACAGGTCTACCTGCGGCTTGATCTCATCTTTAGAATTGCCGTACGCTTTGTTCAGCCAAGCCATATCAATTTCGTTGTCGAAGTGGCCGATGTTACACACAATCGCCTTATCCTTCATCAAACGGAACTCACGCTCACCGATGATGTCTTTGTTACCGGTAGCCGTTACCACAATGTCAGCCTCTTTTACGGCATCCACCATACGCTTCACAGCAAAACCATCCATAGCAGCCTGTAGTGCACAGATCGGATCGATCTCAGTAACGATTACGCGGGCACCTGCACCTCTAAGCGAAGCAGCAGAACCTTTACCCACGTCGCCGTAACCAGCCACAACAGCTACTTTACCAGCCATCATTACGTCTGTAGCACGACGGATCGCATCTACCAAAGACTCTTTACAGCCATACTTGTTATCAAACTTAGACTTTGTAACAGAGTCATTTACGTTGATAGCAGGCATTGTAAGCGTGCCGTTCTTCATACGCTCGTACAGGCGATGAACACCCGTTGTAGTCTCTTCAGAAAGGCCTTTGATGCCACCAGCAAGCTCAGGATATTTATCAAGCACCATGTTGGTCAGGTCACCACCATCGTCTAAGATCATGTTAAGCGGCTTACGATCTTCGCCAAAGAAAAGAGTTTGTTCAATACACCAGTCAAATTCCTCGGCGTTCATACCTTTCCAGGCATAAACAGATACACCGGCAGCGGCAATGGCAGCAGCGGCATGATCCTGAGTAGAGAATATGTTGCATGAAGACCAGGTAACCTCAGCACCTAACTCCACCAGCGTCTCAATCAGAACGGCTGTTTGGATAGTCATGTGAAGGCAACCAGCAATACGTGCGCCAGCAAGTGGCTTGCTTGGGCCATACTCTTCGCGGATAGCCATCAGGCCTGGCATTTCTGCTTCTGCCAATCTAATCTCTTTACGTCCCCACTCAGCAAGGGAGATGTCTTTTACTTTGTACTTAAGTTGTGTATCGATCATTAGGAATGTATTTTCAGATTAAAACACAAAATTACACAATTTGTTGCGCAAGTTCAACTATACTTGGTCTACACTACTGAATCTCTAGCCATTAACACAAAAAACAGCGCCTGCCGAATGGGGCAGGCGCTGCGGTAGTAGTCAACTTCAGGGTGCGTTAATTATTTACAATAACTTCAGCGCCTAGGCTGTTATTGTTTCCTTCAGGTGTTTCTAAAAATCCTTTTGCAAAAATAGTGTAGATGCCACCGCTGGTAAGCTCCACGTCAGTTGTAAGTGCCACTGTGTTTGTACCAGCCACTCTTACCTCTAATGTATAGTTACCTGCATCAACTGGAGTAAAAGCAGTATTGCCTTTGAAAGCTACGTTCGGGAAAAGTACTGGGCCATTTTGCACGGCAATGTCTACGTTAGGCGCATCTGGCGACAGGTGCACAAAACGAACGTGTGCTTAACCAGAGGCAGGCTCACTCAGGTCGTCTTCCAGCACCAGCGCCCCAATGTTAGCCACTCTATCTATGGCGAACACGCTATAGGCTTTATCCTCATCCAAATCTACGTCTGCATCAATTACGGCACTACTTGCAGGCAAACCAGCAGGGGTTACTTTAAAATTACGAGAGCCGCTTTCTACATCAAGGTAGCCTGTATTGTTAGGGTAGTTTAAGGCGGTTGTATTTACTTTAGCATCATCTACATACAAATCAACAGCCGGGGCATCAGGGGAAGCATGAATCACCATCACTTGCGCATCTTCCAACAAATCTAAATCGTCGTCGTCGTCGCAGGCGGTAAAAGCGAAGGCAGGTAACACTGCTAGCAATAAAATTCTCAATGTCTTTTTCATAACTGTATACTTTGTACTTAAAAAATAATTTAATACCTCTCTTATAACTGATCTATAGATTTTTTGTTTAACTTTTTTTTATAAATATTAAACAAAAATTTTATAAGGCATAAGGTTTAGAACTGTATAAACTACTTTAGAAGTACAGCACCCGTACCTACCGCTTTATTTAAAGTATAAATATGTACTTTTGAGCCTGCTTATTTTGCCTTACACCACCTGAGATGCGCTTATTTACTCCAGAGGAAAAAAAGTTTATACAGGAGCACCTGCACCAAGATCCGGCAACGCTAATGCTACAGGCTAAGCGTTATCCGCAGCTGCCTATGCAGGAGCTTGTGCAGCAGATACAGGCACGGCAGAAGGCCTCACAAAAATTAACAACCTGGGCACAAAATCCTGATGTGATCTTTCCGGTAACGCTTTCTGTTGAACAAAGCTCATCTGAGGCCACGGCAGCTTATAAAGCATCTTTGGTTAAAGGCGAATTGTTAATTGACCTTACCGGAGGGTTTGGGGTAGACAGTTTATACTTTGCCCGGCAATTTAAACAGGTGGTACACCTGGAGCAAAATCAGGAGCTGCAACAAATAGCTGCCCATAATTTTAAATTACTGGGTGCTGATAATATTCAAAGTATAAACATTCCTGCCGAGGTATTTTTAAGAGACTATTCAGGCCAAGCCGAGGTAATTTACCTAGACCCTGCCCGCCGGGGCAACCGCGAAGAAAAACTGCACCTGCTGCAGGATTGCGAGCCAGATGTGCTGCACCTGCTACCCCAACTCCTGCAAAAAGCAAATGCTGTACTGCTTAAAACCTCTCCGATGCTAGACATTGAGCAGGCACTGGAGCAGTTGACACACGTGGAACAAGTATGGGTGGTGGCTGTGCAGAACGAAGTTAAAGAGGTTTTATACTTGCTTTCACCCAAAGCACCTGCTCCTGCTAATGTAACACGCACTGTCGTAAACCTTTTAAATCAGGTGGAGCCACAAGTTTTAACTTTTACCAAAACCGCTGAAGAAGCAGCTACACCGCATTACGCCGACCCACAGGATTTTGTATATGAGCCAAACGCAGCCATACTTAAGGCAGGTGCTTTTCGGTATTTGGGTCAGAAGTATAACTTAAGCAAACTGCACCCCAACAGCCACCTGTATACTTCGGCTATACTTATACCTGATTTTCCGGGGCGCAGCTTCCGTTGCAACACCACCTGCCGCTACAACAAAAAGGAGCTCATGCGCCACCTGCCCGCTAAAAAGGCTAATATTACAGTGCGCAATTTCCCAGAGTCTGTAGCCGATATCCGACGTAAAACCGGCATAAAAGAGGGTGGCGATATTTACTTATTCTTTACCACCGATATGCACCAGAAGCCGGTTGTGCTGGTGTGCCAAAAGGCATAAATCCTTTATACTTTCCTGAACAACACATCTTTAGCTTCGTACACTAGTGGGTAAGCCTGCCCTGCGGCAGGCCATTGTTTTATTTTACCAGTATAGTATGAAGAACGAGAAGAGCAACAACCTGGGCAGAATGTCTCAGGAGAATCACAGCACATCCCGCAACATACAACTTGACGCTGGCAATCAGCAAAAGCAGAGCTCGCAAAGCAGCATGCCTTCTTCTAAGTATGGCAGTACCTCCGGCAAAAGCAGCGGACCTGGCCGTGGATGGCACGGCGATGCCAAAGGACATGCCAAAGCCGGCAGCCAGAGCCACAAACGCACCGGCAACCGCCACTCATAAGCCCCGGCAATAACTCAAGAGCTGGGCATACAGCCTGAAATAAGTTCCACTTTAAATTGAAAACAACGATGAAAGGACAGAAGAACACCAATTGGGAGTTTCATGGTTTTGCCAGTAACCCTCAGAAATCTTTTGAAGACGGTAAAAAAGGAAACCGCCTAGCAGTACAAGCCGTTTTGGACAGAAACCGTCCGGCTACAGAGGCAGAAAGCAACAACACTGCTAACAAACAGGCAAGATCATCTCAGGGCAAAGGCTGGACAGATGCTGGTGGCACCCGCAAAGACAGTGGTAAACAAGCCTCTGCCGATAACAACAATACACCTTCATCTTAATTAAGACGTTATGAAAGATCAGCATAAAAATAAAAAGTCCGAGTTAACAGACAAGAATAAAAGCAACCCAAAAGACACCAGCAATAGCCTGGCACGCGACAAAACAGACACAAAGCTTAACCAAAAACAGACCCCACAGGGCCGCACCGATAACGAACAAGACCGGGAGCAGCGTAAGTTTGACTTGTAAAGTATAAATTGACATAGTAAAAGAGCCACAGCAGCAATGTTGTGGCTCTTTTTGTTTAGGTGGTGGAGGTGTAATATATTTCTTAAATTGAGTTAGAATTCTGTTAGTTTAGTTGCTTAAATTACTACAGATATAGTACAGATAAACGTATGTTTACGCTTATCCACTAGTTAGGCTTAACTTTAAGTATTAAAATTTGGAAGAGAGCTAATGATTAAGAAAGTACTTAAAACCATTTTTACTCTTCTGCTTATTCTTATCGTTGGATTCACAATCTGGTGGAATATGCCTTGTCAGGTTCAGCGGAGCGAAGAAATAGAAACAGGAAATATACTTGTATCTAGCCTACAAGATTACCAGGAGAAGAATGGGATATTACCTGAAACTGGAGACTGGAAAGCTTTAGAAGAAATTGGATTCGACGTACAAGAGACAGGGACCATCCCAGACTATCAGAAGAAGTCTGATACCACCTTCAGCTTAATCTACCTTGAAGGGTTTGATGGACCTTATCTGACTTATGAATCTGAAAAAGGAGAATGGACTATAAAATAGCTTAGCCCAACAAAGTTCATAATTTAAGTTCGGCTGAAGCCTCCCCACATTATGCACAAGTAACGTTGTATGCAATTACAAAAAAGAATTTAATGATAATCTTGCCTAACAAAGAAAGACTTATACACGAAAACTTTATTGAATTTTCTTTCAATAATGAAGATTTCTTGCCCGATTATAAACTTTTTGCAAAGCTCAACTCAACTGACCAATATTATCTTGCTCAAAACTACAACTGGGATGATAGTATTGAAATTCTAAAGTGGATAATAGAAAGTCAAAAATGCGACAAAGGAACTGCATCTTTAATATTTTGGTCAGCAGAACCTGATTATTATTTTAATAAATCTGAAAAGGAAATTACTGAATATGAAAAAGATACATTTTTGCTTCTAAAAAGAATTATTGAAAAATTTAATAACAAGGAATTTAAAAGGTCAAATTTGAAGTATGACCCAGCGGAGAAAGTACAAAATGTTGAGTGGAGTAAACAAAATGTTGAGTGGAATATCCCTGAAGAACTCAAAATGCCAACAACAGGTTTTAATATAATTAGCTTAGGGATAATTCAACATAAAATTTGGCAATGGCAACATAAACGCAAAGAAGCCAAACGTGCAGCCAAAAGGATGAAACGAAAAAAATAACAGTATACAACCAAGTTCAGCCTTTATGTTCGGCTTCGCCTCGCCCATCGGCTGCACCAGCACATTATACAAAACTATGAACTCCAGAAAACTATCTCTCTACATCGCCATGAGCCTAGACGGCTACATTGCCACACCTGATGATGATCTGTCGTGGCTATCGATAGTAGAAACAAAAGGCGAAGACTATGGCTATAGCGAATTTATCGCTACCGTAGACACCGTTATACTTGGCAAACGGACGTATGATAAAGTGCTAAGTATGGGAGTAGGTTTTCCGCACGCTAATGATAAAGACTGCTATATTATTACCCGCACACCACAGGAGCATATCGGTAACATTAAGTTTTATACCGGCAACCTGAAAGAACTGGTAACAAGACTAAAAGCTGAAGAAGGCGGCACCATTTTCTGTGATGGCGGGGCACAGGTTATAAAAATGCTGCTGCAGGATAACCTCATCGACGAGTTCATTATCTCCATCATACCTATACTTTTGGGCGATGGCATCCCGCTTTTCCATAGTGGGATACCAGAGCAGCAGGTACAGTTGGTAAACACAAAGAGCTTCAAGTCCGGACTGGTGCAGCTGCACTACACCCGCAAGTAGAAGTTTACTTTTTCCTGCTCACCCACGGATTTCCTTTAACCCAGAAGCGCCAGGGCAGCAGGGCATCCTCGCCGGCATAGTCAATACCAATGCGAGGGCCGATGGCTATATTTTCTTCGGGCAAGGTTATACTTTTATCCTCCAACCAAATAGTGCTCCCCGTTAAACCTTCGCCGTAGTGCTTTTTGTTGATGCCTAATGCTATACTTGTTACGCCGGGGCCAGCTGTTAAATTTTGTTTAATACTTTCGAAGCCACGCCTTAGCAGCATCTCCTCCACCCCTACCTCCGGCTCAATGGCTCTTATCAGCACGGCATCGGCCCTATCTTTCTTATTGGTGATAATATTAAAGAGATGGTAAATGCCATACACGAGGTATACATACGCTACCCCGCCTTCGCTATACATGATCTCGGTGCGTTGGGTGCGGCGGTTTAAGTGAGCGTGACAAGCCTTATCGTTCTCGCCGGAGTAGGCTTCTGTTTCCACAATCATCCCACCGGTTACAATGCCGTCAATGTTTGTGTAAACATACTTTCCTAAAAGTTCTCTGGCTATCTGCACTACATTGGGTCGGGTATAAAATTCTTTTGGCAGCTTCACGTTTTGTTATTGGTTGTTTGTGTTTGGCTTTACGTACTAATCATTCCTCAAAGTTTAGCTATCTCAAAATTGGTCCTTCTCAATTCCTCATTAATAATTCGGAATTCATAATTAATAATTCGTAATTTTGCAGCCAGATTGGTGGCCATAAAATTATCGTTTTATAGCCTTAAAAGGGAAGCAGGTGTAAGTCCTGCGCTGTTCCCGCAACTGTCATCTTCATAAAAAGGGTTAGCCAACACCTCAGCCACTGTGCGGTACACTGCATGGGAAGGCGCGCTAACTGAAGAGAGCCAGGAGACCTGCCAGTCCGACACTAGATTTGTCGTATGCTTTCGGGTAAAAAGCTGCACGGCCACCGCTACTTCTGCGTTTGCTGTTTCTTTTATTTTACCTGCCAAGCATGCTTCGGGACTAAAGCAAACAAAGTATTGGCACGATTCTCTTTTACTAAAGTATGGCTTTTAGGCTGCGCTGCAGCATTTGGGCATGTGGCACTGGCACAACAGCAACCAGACGCCGCAGGACACCAGTTGCGCACCATAGAGGTATTTGGCAAACCCGCCGAAGTATACGCTGCCGGCAGCCGTGTAGTGCAGTTGGATAGCAGCTATCTAAGCACCTATGCCTCCGGCTCGCTGGCACAGGTACTGCAGGCACACACACCTCTATACTTTAAAACCTACGGAGCAAGCGGTATTTCTACTGTAGCCTTCAGGGGCACCAATGCTTCCCAAACCGCAGTGCTCTGGAACGGGCTTAACATTTCTTCTCCCACCCTCGGCCTAACTGATTTTTCCACGCTTCCGGTTAGTGGCTTTGGCAATGTAGCAGTGCAACAAGGTGCAGCTGGTGCTACGTATGGCAGCGGTGCTATTGGCGGCGCAGTGCTATTAAACTCTTCAATACACAAAAGCAAAGGCTTAGCAGCAGACTTACAAACCGAAGCCGGCAGTTTTGGCCGTTACTTTGGCAGCGGAAGTATAAAGTATGGCTCCCATAAAATACAGGCTAATACCAGTTTATACGTTGGTGAGGCAGCAAATAACTTTAAATATGTAGATGTAACACAGTTCCAACCACAGGAGGTAAGGCAAGAAAACGCAGCCTTAGAGCAGTATGGGGTTACACAAGACCTGGCATGGCAGTTAAGTTCTAAAACAAAGCTGGCTCTGCATGGCTGGTATACTTTGATGGACAGAGAAGTGCAGCCAGCTATGGGCTCTGCGGCTAACAACGCAAAGCAGCAGGATAAGAACCTGCGCTTAATGGCCGAACTAGAGCACGACAGCCGTTGGGGACAAACAGAACTAAAAGCAGCATACTTTAACGACTACCTACATTACACGAACAACTCCACCAACTCGGTAGCCGATGTAAATACCTACCAACTGCAGGCAGAGCAAACTTATACCCGTGGCAACCATTGGAGCCTGCGCGGCGGAATAAACCTGCAGCACTTTACTGCAGAGAACGGTGGCTACGCCGGTGAGCAGCAGGAAAACCGAGCTTCTGCTTTTGCACTGCTCCGGTACGACCCAACTGCTGCTTTAAAATTAAGCCTTAACTTACGACAGGCATTTGTGGAAGGCTACAATCCTAAGCCCACTCCGGCTTTTGGCTTCGACTGGAAGTTTTACAACGACAACATAAACCAGCTGTCTCTGAAGGGCAATGTAGCTGGCAGCTATCGTGTACCAACCTTAAACGATCGATTCTGGTTGGGTGCAGGTAACCCAGATCTAAAACCGGAACAAGGCTGGAGCTACGAAAGCGGTCTACGCCACCTTTTTATACTTGGTAACTCCTTTCTGCTAGCGTCTGAACTTACGGGTTATAGCATGTTGGTGGATAATTGGATACAATGGTCGCCGGATGCTGACGGCCGTTGGCGGCCTGTAAACCTTTTTAGGGTGCACTCCAAAGGGATAGAGGCGAGCACTAAAGCAACAGCAACGATAGGCGAGGCTAAATTAGCTGTAACTGCTGGTTATACTTATACTTCTTCGGAGCAGGCAGAGGTATATGAAGGCAGCGGCGATAAAGGTAAGCAACTCATGTATGTACCGCACCACAAGGCTATACTTAGCACAGAAGTAAACTATAAAGGCTGGTCTGCTTTAGGAGGTCTAAACTATACCGGCCTTCGCTACACCAATAATTCAGAATCTAACTATTTAGATGATTTTATACTTGTAGATGTGGCACTAAGTAAGCGTCTGCAACTGAAACAGCAGATAATTGTGCTTACCCTGCGCTCCGACAATGTAACTAACACCGATTACCAAACCATGGCTTATCATGCGATGCCGCCACGTGGTTATACCTTCAGTTTACGACTCATCATACCTTAATTTTAATACTTCAAATCATAATGAAACAACTACATACATTCCGCAAATTATTTGCGGCTGCGGCTATAGCTGTCGCTGCTTTTGGTTTTACCAGTTGCGAAGACGAACCTAATATACCAATAAACCCAGAAGCACGCGGCCCTTACGACCAGAGAGGAGTCTTTATCGTAAATGAAGGCAACTATGGCACCCCAACAGGCTCTTTATCTTATTTAAGCGACAGCGCAGGCCATACCGTACAGAACGATGTATTTAAAAAGGCAAACAGTAACCGTCCGCTTGGCGATGTAGTTCAGGACATGGTTATTTTCGAAGACAGAGCCCTGATTGTAATTAACAATAGCAATAAGCTGGAAATTGTAGATGCCTATACTTTGAAAACCCAAGGTGTCGTAAATCTGGCCCAGCCACGCTATGCAGCAGTGCTTAACAAAAACAAAGCCTATATTACAGAGTGGGTAAAATACGGTGAGCCTGGCCGTGTAGCCGTAATAGACCTGAATGGCTACACTGTTACCAAAACTATAACTGTTGGACAGATGCCGGAGCAGCTAAAAATTGTAAACGGAAGGCTATATGTAGCAGTAAGCGGCGACAATAAAGTAGTAGTTATCAATACAAACACTGATGCCATAGAAACTACACTGGATGTGGCGGACTCTCCAAGAGAACTTGAGGTGGACGTGCGCAATAACTTATGGGTACTTAGCTCCGGTAAAACAGTTTATAACCCTGACTGGACTGTAGACTACAGCAAAACTACGCCTGGTGCCTTATCTCTCATCAATACAGCTGGTGATGCGGCCGTATCATCAACCATGACTTTTGGCAGCAACCAAAGCAGCCCAGGCCAACTAACTGTTAACGGTACAAAAGACAGGCTATACTTTAACTACAACGGCAAAACATACTCTCAGCAAATCAGCAACAATACCTTAAGCACTACACCTATTCTTGATCGCAGCTTCAGTGGCTTAGGCATAGATCCTGAAACCGGCAATATTTACGGTAGCGATAACAATGGTTTCTCAGGCGACGGTACTGTGTTCGTATACAAACCGGACGGCACGAAGGTAAATGTGTTTAAAGTAGGTGTTGGCCCAAATGGCTTCGTGTTTAATTAACAAAACCTCCTACCAAAACAAAAGCCTGCATAAAACATGCAGGCTTTTGTGCTTTAAAGCGATATATACTAATTGTTTACATCATCACGTTTTACTCCTTCCCCTTTACCATCATATGCCCCATCGCCAATTGCCTTAGCTTTGTTATCGTCATGGTTCTCATGATCAGCGTGGTCGTAGTGGCTCTCCATGTCAGTAGTATCCTGGTATTCGCTCATTGGGTCATCATCTTTCTCTACTAAAGAGCCTTCTTCTTTTATATCGCTTCGCTCTGTGTTAATTTCTCCGGGGTCTGTGCCGGTACTGCATGCACCAAAGCCCACCATAGCAAAAACGCTGAATGCTGACGCCCATACAAAGTTTCTTATATCTCTACTATTCATGTCTATATCGTTTTGGTTTTTAAAATAGCCGGTTTTAAATACCAGCTGTTACTTATACAAATGTACGTTCAGCTTAAGTATAGAGTTAAAATTCAGCACTTGCGAAAGCCATACACGTACTAAAATGTATACTTTAAAAACATTGTCATGAAAGAAAAAAAGAACAATACTCCCGTTAACAAAACCACCAAAGATTACTCTTCGGATGTAGAGCGTGTAAAGCAACATAAAACAGCACCACCTACACAGCCAGTTAAACCGGAACAAAACCAATCTCGCGAAGAAGAAGATGCGCAAAAAGGTCATTCATAAATTATGAAATAAATAATATTAATTATAGATTTGCTGTGTTATCGTAAATCTATGAGCAGATACTTAAAGCCGCAGTTAAAACGTAGACTAATTGTACTTGCAGTACTTAGCCTGTTATTGGCATCCGCCTTGGAGCTATACACGTTTGGTTTGGCTCCTGACTTTTTAATGCGCTGGTTCCGCGCCTTTTTCGTAATATTTACGATGGTGGCTCTTACAACTCTGGCCATTGTACCGGCTGTTAATTATGCAGTAAATAAAGCTACTAGCAGATAAAGCATTCACTTGATATTTAGTATAATAGTAAAAGCCTGCTCTACCGCAGGCTTTTTTGCTTGTAGTGCCGCAACAGCTCCACTTCTGAACCTCTCCAACACCGCAACTGTTGCAGAAAGTATAAAATGATACATTGTACCGGCAGATTGTATAATTTTGCCACACAATAAATTAAAGCCATACTATCTTGGAGCAGCCAAACATTCTGTTAATTACCCCTCCGCTTACTCAGCTTAATACCCCCTATCCTGCTACTGCCTATTTAAAAGGATTTTTAACTGGTCGTGGTTATACTGTACACCAAGCAGATTTAGGTATAGAGTTGGTGTTGAAGATGTTCTCTAAAGCTGGCTTAACCCGAATCTTTGAAGAAATTGAAAATGGCGACTTTGAGTTGTCGGATAACAGCCTGCGCATACTTCGCTTAAAGCGGGAGTACCTGCATACCATAGAGCCTGTTATCCGTTTCCTGCAAAACAAAGACCTCACACTAGCGCAGCAAATCAGCTTTAGCCGCTTTTTACCCGAAGCATCCCGCTTCGACCAGGTGGAAGACATTGATTGGGCTTTCGGAAGTATGGGCATTACCGATAGGGCGCGCTACCTGGCTACTTTATACTTAGAAGATCTTGGCGATTTGATAAAAGAAACCATTTCGCCATACTTTGCCTTTAGCCGCTACGCTGAAAAACTGGCTTTGTCGGCTACATCTTTTAACCCACTTGAGGAGGCTTTACAGGAGGAACCGAACCTGATAGACAGGATGCTGTTGGAGCTGTTGGAAGATCATCTGCAAAAGGCTAAACCAGGTATAGTTGGCTTCTCTATTCCGTTTCCGGGTAACTTGTTCGGAGGATTGAGGCTGGCACAGTATATTAAGAAAAAGTACCCAGGCATAAAAACAGCTATGGGTGGCGGCTACCCAAACACAGAGCTCCGCAGTCTGCGTGAGCCACGCTTGTTTAAGTACATCGATTTTGTAACCCTGGATGATGGCGAAGGCCCTTGGATAAAGCTGCTGGAGCACTTGCAGGGGAAGCGGGATGTGGAGCAACTGCAGCGCGCATTTATACTTCAGGAGGGCGAGGTAAAGTATATGAACAATTGTGCAGATGCAGATATTCCGCACACTGAAGTAGGCACTCCAGATTATAGTGACCTGCCATTACAGAACTATCTTTCGGTAATAGATGTGATAAACCCGATGCACCGCCTCTGGAGCGATGGCCGCTGGAATAAACTTACCATTGCCCACGGCTGCTACTGGAAACGCTGCTCCTTCTGCGACATTACCTTAGATTATATTAACCGCTATGATGTGGCCCCAGCTACTTTGCTGGTAGACCGCATCGGGCAGATTATAGCCCAAACCGGGCAAACAGGCTTCCATTTTGTAGACGAAGCCGCTCCTCCCGCCCCACTCCGTGATATGGCCATAGAACTCATCCGTCGGGGTGTAAAGATCAGCTGGTGGGGCAACATACGCTTTGAGAAGACTTTCACACCTGACTTGTGCCGCCTACTGGCTGCTTCGGGTTGTATTGCCGTGTCGGGTGGTTTAGAGGTAGCCTCTGACAGGTTGCTGGCCCTGATGGAGAAAGGCGTAAGTATAGGCCAGGTGGCGCGCGTTACCGACAGCTTTACACAAGCGGGTATTATGGTGCATGCTTACCTGATGTATGGCTTCCCGACGCAAACCACCCAGGAAACTATAGACTCGCTGGAGGTAGTACGGCAGTTATTCGAAAACAATGTAATACAATCTGGCTACTGGCATCGCTTTAGCATGACGGCGCACAGCCCTGTAGGTAAAAATCCGGATAAGTATAAAGTAGTAAAAGTAGGCCCAGAAGAAGGTGACTTTGCCAATAACGACCTGTGGCACGACGACCCCACCGGCACCGACCACAGCTTATTTGGAGAAGGCCTGGCGAAGGCTATTTACAACTATATGCATGGCGTTGCTTTAGATGAGCCGCTTTCGTTTTGGTTTGATTTTAAAACACCGCGGATTACCATCAAACCAAACCTGATCAGCACGGCCATAGCCCAACCACACCGACCAGATAGTACCCGCCCTAATGCACGTGTACTGTGGCTGGGCAATGCACCAGAAATAGATTTTACCATGTATGCAAAAAAAGGGCAGACTATAGAGCGTTGTGTACTTACTTTTTTCGAAAAAGGCGAGGATTTCCAAATAAAAACAACAGCAAGTATAGGCCAATGGCTGTTCGACACGATACAGCGAATTGTGCCAGAAAGCAATGAGTCATTAACCTTAAAACAACTGCAGGAGAGTTTCCCATCTGAGGCGCACTTAACTTTTGATGAGTTTTTGGCTTCTCCTACTTGGTTTGAGCTACGTGAAAAAGGGCTACTGTTGCTGTAGCCCTTTTTAACCGTACTTCATACTTAAACCTTACTTAACAGATTGCCCTGAAGGTGCCTTGTACTCTACACCCATACTTTTCAGGTAACCCTTAATCGGCCCTAGTCCCATCTCAGCACGGCGCTTATCTAAGTTCGCTTCATCTTCCACCTTATATAGCTCCCATTGCTTTGTCTCGGGGTTCATTTGTACTTGGCTTCCATAAAGCTGGGGTAAGCCATTGTTCATGCGCACTCTGTCTTCCATTAAAGCCAAGTGGTTATTTGATGCTTCTCCTTTCGCTGCAGCCTCACGCATTACAGGCAGGTATTTTTCCATAACCTCTTTAGGAGCATGCTGTATAACTAAAAAAGCAGCTGTACTTGCCTGCATACCAACCATACTTTTACCAGGCCAGCCATGTTCGTCAAGTATCGCCACTACCTGTTGCTGGTTCTCCTTATCAATCTGCCCCATCTTTTGCCCTAACTCTTTCACCTCCTCCGATTCCATACCATGTTTATCCCTAGCCGCCAGAAATTCACGGCGTATTTGCTGGTCCTTTTCATAAATGGCTTCCAGTTGTGCTTTTAGCGGCTGGTTATAGGTTGCCTCTATTTTAGCCACGTTTTTCTTTAGCTCTTCTAGTAGTTGTGGCCAGCGTTTGTCGGTGTGCAGGCTACTTAGGTCGGTGTCTTGCTGCCAATGCGCTAAAGCTGTATAGCCTTTGGCAATTGCCTGCTCCAGGTGTGTAAAAGCTTTGTTTTTGTTCCCGGCCAATGACCACGAGCAGGCAGCATTGTAGTGGTCAGAGGCTGTGCCATTACCAGCTTTCAAAGCTTTATCGTACATCTCGCCAGAGGTTTTATACTCTTTTGCCTCATACTTTGCAAAGGCATTGGTTGTGGTTTGCGCTGCAGCTGATAAGCTGATGCAGGTAAACGCTAGCATTACTAAAGTTTTTTTCATAATGGTGTATTTAGATGGATAAGTAACATTCTAAAAATCCTAAGTCCAATGCATTTATCACATTAAGATATAACTAACTTTTTAGTTATACAACTTCAGTTCCTATTAAGTTTTCTAGTTTTGAGCAATATCCGACTACTCAGCTTTAATGATGGTTAATTGAGGATTAATATTACTGACAGAAGCAGCGAAACAATTGCAATAGATTTGGTGATGATGAAAGACTACTACTGAAGGAATCAATTCGATAGCCTTTATGCAACTACAGCACTACATCTTCTAATTCTCATTTTTTTAAAATAATTTTTAAGCTCCATGCAACCCTTTTGCAACTAACTGCATCTTATACACAGAAAGCAGCATAAAACTGCTTTGCCACTACCAAACCTATCTTATAAAACTATGAAATTGCCTGGTCCTGTTTCTGCTCCTACTGGAGTAGGAACAGGGTAAAACCAGATCCACCTAAGGTATAGCCTCCGCTTATCAATAACTTATTGCTAACTACCCCTTCTATAGCTTGCACTAAAGTAAAATCGCTGTTAAACATATTCATTTCCTGAAGCCACAACTCAGGCTGCTATTTTGTGATTTACTCTAGCAGCTAACCAAATTTGTAAAAAACTCTATCTCAGGGTTTAAACATTGCTTTAAAGCTGTAAAAAACTATGTAATATCACTTTTACAAAGCAACAAAGGTCATATTTAATAAGCTGTCTGTGCACCAATATTGTAGTGCGTTAAAACTTAACCTAAAGCATTATGAAAAATGTATCACTAGCAGTTTTGGTGGCAACAGGAGTTATTTTTGCTTCATGCAACCCAACAGATCAGCAGGCCAAAACAACCTCTGAACTGCAACAGGAAGAAAGCGTTGCATCTGATCCCTCGGCAGGACAGTCGGCGGTGCAGGACGATGAATCTCAGAAGAACGTGGTGCAGGTAGCCGCCACCTCCCCTGACCATACTACCTTGGTAACTGCTGTAAAAACAGCAGGCCTGGTAGATGTGTTAACCAATGCAGGTCCGTTTACAGTGTTTGCTCCTACTAACGCTGCCTTCGAACAACTGCCAGCTGGCACTGTAGAAGGTTTGCTTAAGCCGGAGAAAAGAAGTGATCTGCGTAGCATATTACAGTACCACGTGTATGTGGGCGTGCTAAACATTGATAGCTTCGAAGATGGGCAGAGCCTGGGGCAGGTAAACGGTGGCCGCGTTACAATGGGTGTGAAGGATGGAAAGGTAACCGTGAACGGTGCCAATATTATTGCTTCGATCCCTTCATCGAACGGTGTAATACACGTGGTAGACCAGGTGTTGCTGCCACAGTAAGTAATTCTTGAATGCTGATTGTTAATTGCTGATTGTTTAAATCAGGATTTGGAGAACACACCCCTGCCTCTCTCAAGAGCAGGACTGATTCACTCTCTTTTTTGCTGGGGCGGTTCTGTGATCCGTGACATACTTATAACGTTGAATTTGTAATTCATTTGGGCCAGAGACCAGCTAGAGACAGTCACGAGCATGGACGCTCACAAAATGATTAACACTTCATAACAGCAAAACAAAAAAGCACCTATAGCTCAAACTACAGGTGCTTTTTAACTTTATAATTCTCTAACTCAAAAACTTCTTAGACACAAACTATAGTTTAGTCCCGCTTTGTTTTGAGCAGGTTACGTAGTTCGGCTAGTTCATCTCTGTACTTGGCAGCCTGCAGAAAGTCAAGGTCTTTGGCAGCTCCCTCCATTAGCTTCTCTGTTTTCTTAATCAGCTTTTCAAGTTCGTCCCGTTTCATGGTTTGTATGATTGGCTCCGCAGCGATAGACACTTCTGCAGGGCCTGCATACATCTTCACTTCCTTCTTCTTAGAGTCCGCAACAGATGTCTGCTCATGAATCTCTTCGCTTGTTTTAAATATCGTGCGTGGTGTAATGCCGTGCTCTTCGTTATAAGCCATCTGGGTTGCACGGCGCCGGTTTGTTTCATCAATGGCACGTTGCATTGATCCTGTCATCCGATCAGCATACATTATCACCTTGCCTTTTTCGTTACGTGCAGCACGTCCCATGGTCTGGATAAGAGAACGCTGGTCGCGCAGGAAGCCTTCTTTGTCCGCATCAAGTATAGCCACCAGGCTAACCTCCGGCAGGTCGAGGCCTTCACGCAATAGGTTAACCCCCACTAATACGTCTATCTCACCTAACCGCAACTCACGTAGAATTTCCACACGGTCCAGGGTTTTTACTTCGGAGTGCAGGTACTTTGTTTTAATGTTGAGGCGTTCCAGGTACTTTGTCAACTCTTCGGACATGCGTTTGGTAAGTGTGGTTACTAACACGCGCGCCCCCTCTTTCACACGCTCATCGATCTCATCCAGCAGGTCATCAACCTGGTTCGTGCTTGGGCGTACTTCGATCACAGGGTCCAGCAGGCCGGTTGGTCGGATGATCTGCTCAACAATCACACCTTCAGATTTCTGTATCTCATAATCGCCAGGTGTGGCGCTTACAAATACTACCTGGTGCATCAGGCTCTCAAACTCGTTAAAGGTAAGTGGGCGGTTATCCATGGCAGCCGGTAACCGGAAGCCATACTCTACCAAGGCTACTTTCCTGGATCTGTCGCCGCCCCACATGGCACGCACCTGCGGTACGGTTACGTGGCTTTCGTCAATCACCATCAGGAAATCGTCCGGAAAGTAATCTAGCAAGCAGAATGGGCGCGCACCCGGCGAACGGCGGTCGAAGTAGCGGGAGTAGTTCTCTATACCAGAGCAGTAACCCAGCTCCCGTATCATCTCCAGGTCAAACTCGGTACGTTCTTTTATGCGCTTAGCTTCTGCAGGGCGGTCTTCTTTCAAGAAGTATTCGTGCTGCGCCACCATGTCGTACTGTATCTCTGAAATGGCCTGCTGCAGGGTGTCTTTGCCTGTTACGAAAAGGTTGGCAGGATAAAGCGTTACCGCCTTCTCATCCGACAACTTCTTGCCAGACTGAGGATCAATACGGTGTATCTGCTCCAACTCATCACCAAAAAAGTATAAGCGGTAAGCAAAGTCTGCATAGGCCGGGAATATATCTACTGTATCGCCTTTTACCCGGAATGTTCCACGTGTGAACTCAGCCTCAGTACGGCTGTAAAGTATCTGCACAAACATATAAAGCAGGTTATTGCGGCTGTAGCGTTGCCCCGGCGCCAGGTGGATCACATTCTTCCCAAATTCCTCAGGGTTACCGATACCATAGATACACGACACCGATGCTACCACCACTATATCGCGGCGGCCTGAAAGTAGCGCCGAAGTAGTATGCAGTCGTAGCTTCTCAATTTCCTCGTTAATTTGGAGATCCTTCTCGATGAACACATCAGAAGAGGCGATGTATGCCTCTGGCTGGTAGTAGTCGTAGTATGAGATGAAATACTCAACGGCATTTTCGGGGAAGAACTGCTTAAACTCGCCGTATAGCTGCGCGGCCAAAGTTTTGTTGTGGCACAGCACCAACGTAGGTTTGCCTGTGTTTTTAATCACGTTAGCCATGGTAAAAGTTTTACCGGTACCCGTGGCACCTAGCAAAACCTGTACGGGCTCACCTTTATTTATACCTTGTGTAAGTTGTACAATCGCTTTAGGCTGATCGCCAGTCGGCTGAAACTCTGATGTCAGTTTAAAATCCATTCTGTTGATTTACGAACTAGTAAAGATAACCTATAACAACTAAAAATACTCGCAAGTTGCTAATAGTTATAGTATTTGCTTGTTACGAAAGAAGCTGTACCCATGGCTATAAACAAAAAGAAGCCTGCCGAAAATCAGCAGGCTTCATGGTAGTAAATGTGCAGAAAATCTATATGTCTAACTTTATTTTTTTTCTGCTGCCACTACCGGGGCAGTATCTTGCCGGCTGCAAACTTTCCTAATAGTTGCAGTCTGATATACAGCATATATTGCGATACAGGCTTTGCCTGCGTTTGTCTCTTCTATTTGGCAGGTAAACCTAGCGCCTACATACTTCAGGTCTTCTGGCAGGTTATCAACTGTAACATATTTATATATGTTAGGTGTACCACAAAAACCATTCCCTGTAGCAAACTCTTCTTTTACCAGCTCCAGCACTACACCGCCACTACATGGGTCTGACACATCCACTACACGTGCATTAACACAGGGAGTAATATTATCTTCTTTTGTGCACCCGGCCAGAAACGAGGCAAGTGTAAAGCAAATTAAACCTATAATTGTTTTCACGCCTTCATATTTATGCTTTATAGCTGCGTTTTTATGCAGCTTATACCACGATGACCCATACTTTTAGAAGATGGTTGCATCCTTTGTCAGAAATATTTCAGAATTATAATATATAACTAAAAGAGAAAAGCCAACCGTACACGGCTGGCTTTAAAAGGGGGTTCTCTTATTAATCAAAAACAAATATTTTAAGTATGAAAAAATTCTAATTATTTGATTTCTTTGTTTTGAAGGTAAAAGTATTGCTACTGCTAGACAAGTTACATTAGTTATCCGGCAAACTGTGCTACTTATATTATTTACTGCTAGTACTACCTTAAACTTTAAGTTAATTAAAGGTAAGCAAGCCACCAGTTATCTGATGTAATTAAACCGGCGTCTGAAAAATTTTCACACAACGTCTACTGCTCCTTTATACTTGTTATCATCAAGCTTAAGTATAGCCTAAACCTTTATTCAATTTGCTTCTATTGCCTCTGAATCCGCAAAGAAAACCAACAGGTAAGCCTAGGAGCAATTAGTTACCAGCACCGAAAGACAAGGCACAAAAGCAAAGGCTTTAAATTAACTTCATAGTTTTAGATTGCACTAATGGCTCTCGGGTGAATACAGCAGCTCAATTTATAGGCATACAGCCTATGTTGTAAGCTATAGCTAACGGTACAAATGATATGTATCGGTAAAAATAGCCGCCGGATCTCTACCGGTAAATACGCTTTGCAACACAACTTTTTTAGGCATCAGCTCTAGTACTTCAAAGCGTTCTGTACGACTGCCGTTGCTTAAAAGTATAACGCCACCTGCTTCATAGCTGGCTTTGTAATTATCTTTTATGGTAGCATTGGCAGCAGGATTTACACGCATCAGGTAGGCACTATCCAGCCTGAACTCGAAGTACTCCTGTGGGCCACCACCTACTGTACTGGTGTTGCAGTTATTGTCGCGACATAATTTGTTGCTTACTCTCTCAATGGCCCACCTGCCTTGCACGGATGTTTTAATACTTTCCAGATCAAATGCAGGCTCAATTTCTTCTGCTTCGTGGCAGCCATTAAGCGTAAGCAGGGCAAAAAATCCCATACAAACTACATAGGTAGCTTTTTTCATAGCTCAGATAAGGGGCGTGGTAATATTATTAATTATTTGTTGCAGCAGTCAGGCAGGTAAGTGCAATTGCCTTTGCTGCAGGCACTGCTGCCATACATGTAAAAACATTTTTATACTTCTCGTCTCGCTCCACCTCTTTGTAGCCGATTCTATACTTTTGCCCAGATACAAGGGCGTTCTGACCAGCAAGGTTATGCCAGGGTTGCAGGTAGCTGCCGTCAGCAGTCTTAAGCCATACATTACCGAAAGCTCCATAACCACATATCACAGTTGTCGCTGTTACTTCTTGGTTGCATTCAGCACCTAACTCCCAGCATTCGGCTATCATTTCTTCTTTCTCGCAACCCGACATAAAGACAGATAAGAAAAGAAGGGCTAACAATACATACCAACCCGATAGGTTTGCTTTGGCGACAGCCACTATAGGCTCGTATTTACCAGGTATAATTTTCATAGTTTAAAGGTTAGCTGTTTACTGTTTGGCTCCTTTCTCCCTATCATGACCCTACTACACCTGCTATGGTTGCAAGGCTTCCTGATAAAAATTTACTTATTCATGCCCAGGTTGTAGTTTACTGACATGTTAATGCCAATTGTGTACGGGTTGCCCTGCGGTGCCAGTGCTTTATCTGGTTCGGCGAGCAATGAGTTTAAGTACCCTCTAAATTCAGGACCTGCTGTTACAGACACAAGGTTTGAAATACGCTTCCCAAAACCAGCCGAAACGTTACCAGAGAATTGCATCTTACGGAACGGTGAGTCATCGTTGTGGCCATAGCTTACATCCTTTACCTCATTGGTTGAGGCCATTACGGTTGTTTCTATTAGGAAATTAGCAGCCACACCGCCTGCAGCGTACCAGAACCAGTCTTTGCCAATGTTACCGTCGTACTGCAAACCAACTGGCAGCGTAATATGGCGGTAGCGGTAGTTTACTGTAAAATCATCGGTCTTATTTACACTCAGCGAGTCGGTGGTAAAGTTGTTGTTAAGAGATGGCAGAAAAACAGTTGTTCCTGGCATAGCTACCCGTTCTTCGGTACCTGGCTTATACACAAATTGGTTGATGATGTAGCTTGACTTTGTTCTAGCTGTGTTCTGAGTAAAACCTACTCCCGCTAACAGCTTTATCTTTTTAAACAACTTAAATCCTGCCTTTACCTCAGCGGCATAAGAAAATGCCGGATCGGTGTTGGCTTCAAACTCATCCCGTGCCTCGTTCATGTTATCAGAAGTTTGATCGGTTTTGTTAGGTCCTCCTGCTAAAAGACTAAACCGCGAAACAGTACCCATCATCTGCCCGGGCATCTGTATGTTCTGATTAAAGTATGAAGGTGCATATCCTACGCCCACAGACCAACGGTTATCTTTGGCTGCTTCTTCTTCATTTTTAGACTCGGAAGGCGTTGTATTTAAAGTGATGGCCACTACCTCTTCTGCTTTTGTCTGCTTATCCAGGTAATCAGATACAGCTGTCTTACTTAGCTCTACTAAAGAACGTGCTCGCCCTTGGTCTGCACTATTCAAGTATGCAGCAGGAACTGAGGTAATGGCTTGTCGGGCTGTTTGAAAGTATGGCCTGCCCATCTCAAACAACGAAGAGGATGAAGTACCCAGACTGGCACCGTCAGACTTACTAAAGCTACTTAAACTCACAGCCGCAGCAGTCGGTTCTGAGGCAGCAACTCTGTTTATACTATAATCAGCACCTGCATTTGCCCCTACACCAGGAGAACTAGTATAGTTCGTAACCGCTCCGGCATTTATACTTTTAGAAACACTATTATTTGCACCTGCAATTGCTGTTTGGTTTATACTTTCGCTTGCATGTGCTGCCTTCTCTACTACATGTTCGTTAGTCTTTTCTGGGATAGCAGTTGCTGAATTCTGCCCTTGCTTTGGTAAACCTGATACGCTATTAAAAGCATTTGCAGGAGCATCTTCCACTGTCGCTATATCTTCAGTAGCGCCACCTGGCTCAGTTTTAAGTTGCATCGCGGCGATACCGGCATCAATGCTTTGCTTTGAGTTATAGTTGTATGTAAGTAAAGCACCTGCCAGCATAAACAGCACAAAACATGCCGCTGCCAGCTGGCGATACAACACCATTCTGCCTTTGTAATGCTTGCTTTCCTGAATCGTCAGGTCATGGTCTATGCGGGCCCATAGATCAGGAGATGGCGAAGCCTCAGCGTCGTGCATCCGACGCTGGAATTCGTCTTCCAGGTGTCCGCGCTTTTCGTTAGTTGCTGATGACATGCTCGTTATAGTTTTTTTCCTGGCGCGTAAGCATACCTTGTAGTATAGCTCTTGCGCGTGAATATTGTGATTTAGATGTTCCTTCCGAGATGCCTAGCATCTCTCCTATTTCCTTGTGGTTATAGCCTTCTATAGCATATAGATTAAAAACCATTCGGTAACGTGGTGCAAGGCTTTGGATCATGCTCATTAGCTCGTCCAGGGAATACTCGCTTAGGTTTGCTGTATCAGATAAGTTGGTCACCTCCTCTGCCTCATGCGACACAGTGAGCAGCTGCTTGCTGCGCAGGTGCTTTAAGGCGGTGTTTACCATAATCTTCCTGATCCAGAACTCCAGCGGGCAGTCTTTTTTAAAGTTTTGCAGGTTTGTAAATACTTTCACGAATGCCTCCTGCATAATATCCTCGGCCTCAAAATTAGTTGGGGCATAACGCAGGCAAACCGCCATCATCTTCTTAGAGTACAGGTCATACAGGAGCCGCTGCATGTCGCGCTTGCCTGCGATGCACCCCTCTATAAGCTTGTCCTCCTCGGATTTTGATTTGGTAAAAAGATTCAAATGCTGCCTGTTTGTGCCTTACTTAACCTTAAGAGCCTAACAGGAGCAAAAGGGTTGCAAGACTATAAAAAATTAACTGGGCATGATATAAAACACCGGCCCATCACAATATCAATACAAATATATTAAAATAGCACGATAGAATTTAACAAATCAACAACAGAAGCAGCTAAATATTTTTCACGTAAGAACTGAGGAATGAGGAGGTTAAGGCGCTTTTAACTGCAATAAAGCGGCGCGTTAGAATAAGGGCATAAAAAAAGAGTCCCCTGTTTATTGGAGACTCTCAGTGGTTAGTTTTAAGGTGATTTAGTTTAAAAGAAGGTAAGGGTTGTAAATTTATAGAGCAGCACCAGCACTATAGCTAAAGCTAGCATCCAGGCATACCCGATTATGCGATAAGCAGCAGCAGTTATACTTGCAGGTGAATTGTTGAGTATTTCGAAGGCCTGAATTTTTGCCTGCCCTACTACATTTTTGGAAACCAAGTGGTAAGAGAAATGGAAACTAAGTGCTACTACAAGAACATCATCCAAGAAACCGAAAACAGCTACAAGATCAGGCACCAAATCTATCGGACTGATGGCGTAGCCAATAGCAAAGGCAACTAAGGTGCGGGCATACCATTTTACCCGGTTATCACGGTAAGATAAATACAGCGCATAAATCTCTGTGTTCAGCGCGTGCGCTTTCTGCTTAAGGGTGTGTAGCTGTGTTATCATGGGGTAGCGGTTTTTCGTGTTGTACGGAAAACCACCCCTTAAAAGTTGCACTAAATCAGAGCTCTTAACTACATTTTTTTGGCAACACGACCTATGTTATGAATTCCAGATACGCCAGGCTGCCTCTGCCTGACCGTACAGCATGCCTATTCCATTTAGTGTTTTGGCTCCTGCGGCCTCGCAACGCTCCAGAAACAAAGTTTTTTCAGGATTGTACACAATATCGTACGCGTAATGTTCTGGCGTAACACCCTCATAAGGTATGGCTGGCAACGTTTCAGTATTAGGTGCCATACCCAGTGGCGTTGTATTTACGATCAGGTTATACTTCTGCAGCACCTCCGTTGACAGTTGCTCATACCCTAACTGCCCCTGTTCCGGCGTTCTCGACACAGAAGTATAAAGTATACCTAGGTCAGCCAGAACTGTGCATATAGCTTTAGATGCTCCTCCGGTACCGAGCACCAGCGCCTGACCATGCTTCTCCTTTGGGTAAAAAGCTTCTAAAGTGTCTTTAAAACCAATATAGTCTGTATTGTAACCTGTAGTATGTCCATTTTTGATCTTGATAGTGTTTACGGCGCCTATCCTGTCGGCTGCATCGTCGAGCTTATCCAGCAATGGAATAACTTCCTGCTTATAGGGGATGGTCACGTTTAAACCTACCAGCTCAGGCGCCTGCTGCAGCAATTCTTTAAGGTCCTCAGCATGCGCCAGTTCATATAAATCGTACTGCGCATCTGTTATGCCATCGCGCTCAAACTTGGCGGTAAAGTATTTTTTAGAGAATGAGTGTCCCAGCTTTTTCCCGATCAGGCCGAACTTGCGCATAGGTTATACTTTGGTTGTGTTATCGTCAGTAAACTTATCGATTAAATACACTAGAAAGAAACCAAAAAGTGCCAGCGCAATGCCATACGTCAGGTATGATTCGTGTCCCACAATAGTTTCGTAGGTGCCGGGCAAAACGTTCTCCTGCACCAGCGGCTTTACTTCTCCGTGGCGGTCTGTGTAGGTTTCTAGAGTCTGCTTCCAGGGCCATACTTTGTTAAGCGATCCCACCATAAATCCTGTAAGCAAGGCTACAGTAATATTATGGTAGTGCTTTAGCATCCAGTTAAGCACATGCGAGAAGCTAAGTATACCTGTTAAGCAACCCAACCCAAAGGTTATGATAATGCTAATCTTAAAGTCTTTGAGGGCCAGCATGATGAATTCATACTTTGCAAGTAATACAAGTATAAAACTACCCGATATACCCGGCAAGATCATGGCGCAGATGGCAATAGCACCGGACAGAAAGATAAACCAATATGCCTCCGGAGTTTGGCCTGGCGTAGCTACTGTAATATAAAATGCTATAGCGGCACCAACTACTCCAGAAATAATCACTCCCGGAGTCCAGCGGGTTATTTTTTTGGCTACCACTACAGCAGAGGCTACAATTAAACCAAAAAAGAAAGACCACAGCATCTCAGGGTAGTTAGCCAATAGGTACAAGATTAACCTGGAAAGCGAGGCAAACGACAAACCTATACCTGCTAACAGCACCACCAGAAAAGTACCGTTTATATGCTTCCAAAACCCTGCTATGTTAAAACGCAGCAAAAGCTTAATAGCTTCGCCGTTAACCGAGCGGATAGAATTAAGCAACTCCTCGTAAATACCGGTTATAAAGGCAATTGTACCACCCGATACACCAGGCACTACGTCGGCGGCCCCCATCGCCACTCCTTTAGAAAAAAGTAAAATGTATTCCTTCAGCGATCTGCGTTTCATGGTTTGTCTTGAAGCTGTACTTGGCATAAAAAATAATGCTTAAATAAAATTGCCCGTTCGGGTACACCGACGGGCAATTTATACTTTTGGTTTTATACTTTAGCCCTACTTGGCTGAGTTTTCCATGTTAAGAAAGTGATTGAATGTATCGCCGCGCAAACCTAAACGGATTGTCTCGAGCGGGATAACCTCACTTGGGGCAATATTACCTAAGTTCACGTTTGCACCCAGCAATTTAATAAACCATACCTGCTGTGCTTTCTGCGGTGCCTCCCAAAGTATTTTCTCAAAAGGAATCTTTGTCAGGATCTCTTCTACGAGACCGCTGCGCACCTCCCCGGTAGAACGGAACAAGCCCACGTTACCACCTTCGCGAGCCTCACCGATTACTTTCCAGGCACCAGCATCCAACTCCTTTTGCATCAGCTGTATCCACATGTAGGGCGGTATAATCTTTTCGGCATCTTTAGAGCCTACTTCTGATAGAACCGTTACCTGATCGGCCAGCTGTTGTATATAGTCGCACTTTACATCGTGTGGCATCTCCAACGACCCATCCGACACCTCTGCAAAAGTCATATTATACTTATCCAGTATGCGGCGGTAATCCTCAAACTGGTCACGAACTACAAAAGCCTCAAACAGGGTACCTCCAAAGTATGTTGGAATACCGGCTGCCCTATAGGCATCTAGCTTACGTTGTAGGTTAGGCGTTACAAAAGATGTGGCCCAGCCTAGTTTTACAATGTCAACATATTCACCGGCAACTTCCAGGAAATCTTCTACCTCCCGAACGCTTAGGCCCTTGTCCATGGCCATGGTAAAACCGCGCTCACGAGGTTTCGCCTCGCGCTCAGGTATGCTCTTAAGGGTATAGTTCATTTAATTCTATTTGCGATATTGATCAATTAACCTCGATAAGGCACGCTGCGATTCCAGTTCTGGAAAGAACTCAAACAATAGCTTATGTTTATCGAAGTCCAAAATTAACGCATTTTCCAGATAATTGTAAGCTTCACGGTATTTTCCTGCCGAAAGCATATAAGCGCATGCTCTGTAATACAGTTCAGCTTCGTCTGGTTGCAGTTCTATCGCATTTAAAATTATATCAATCGCCTCGTCAAAATTACCCTGTTCAAACAAAATAATAGACCAGTTCAGGTAAATGTTCTTGTCCTCTGGCTGTATCTCGGCTGCACGGGCATAACTTTCAAGCGCCGACACCACATTGCCTACATTATATTCTGCGGCTGCCAGGGCTACCCAATAATCTGCACTATCATCATAAAGCTCAACCGCTTTTTTAAAGAAATGTACCGCCTCGTACCATTTCTCCTGCGCGTCAAGTATAACACCAATGCCAAACCAAGCCTCGTCCATTTCCGGGTCCAGATCTACAGATTTCTGGTAATAGCGGCGCGAGAGGTCCCACTGGCACAGCTTTTCGTAGCACTCTCCTATATTGCAGTATACTTCTGCGCTAGGGGTGCCATGCTCCAGCATCGCATTAAAGCCTTCTATTGCCTTACTATACTGCCCCAAAAACACATAAGCATTTGCCATGTTGTTATAGGCGGTAATAAAATCAGGTTTTATAATAGTAGCATAATCGTAGGCGGCAATAGCTTTATCGTAAGATCCTAGCTTATTGTACACGTTACCGATGTTAAACCAGGCTACATAGGAATAGGGGTCATTATCGATAAACTCTTGGAAAAACGGCAGGTGTTCACGTATGGTACCGGTAAGCTCCATACAATAGATAATCTCCTGCATCGCCGCTTCGTTTTCAATATTAAGTGCAATACACTTTTTATAGTATTTGATAGCAGAGTTAAACTTACCCCAAGTTTGATAAGCTAATGCAATATTAAAATAGATATCATCCCGGTCCTGAGAGTAGGCCAGCGCCTTCTTAAAGTAATCGATGGCATCCCGAAACTCGCCACGCTGCGTGTAAATGATGCCACGGGTAAGCTGCACATCGGCACTTTCCGGCTCTACCTCTGCCACTTGATTTATTACCGTAAGCGCTTGCTCAAACTCACCGGCCATAGCCAGCAGCTGTGCTTTGTCTATCAGTAGTTCAGAAGAAAAAGGGTATTGCACCAGAGCGGCATCACAGGCTAAAAGTGCTTTCTTATACTCAAAGTTTGCGGTATAGTAATCTATAATTGACTCAAAGTCAGTTAAATCAAAAAAAACAGTTTCTTTGCTTCCGAGCATCTGCTCGAAACGGTTTATCAGTTCCAGCTCTTCGCTGTGTTCTTCAAAGTTCTCTTTCATCTCAAAATCCAACAAGCTGCAAGGGTAACAGCCTTTGTCATACTACATTTTAACACTCCAAATAGTTTAGATTACATGCTGTTTTGCGCCGCAGGCTTCAGCTCTCGGCATACCCACTCTAAACTATGTTTTACAGGCCTAAACTGTATTGTTGTGGCTTTCAGCACTTTCTCGTTGCTGAAGAAGAATTGCTTGCCTGTTATGCGTGCTGTATCTTTCGTGATCAGCGGCCTGCCACCTGTTAGCCAGGAGCGCATATGCTCTACCCGCCATACAATCTCTGTCAGGAACGGTGGCACTTTAACTCCCGGCGCTTTCTTGCCAAAGCATTTTGCTACAGCCGTGAAAAAATCTTTATAGCTCAGCTGTTCTGCATTTAATATAAATCTTTCTCCGGAAATATCCGAGAAAGTGAGCTGCAACATTGCCTCTACTACATCCCTTACATCAACAAAATTTGCACCACCTTGAGTGTAGAATGGCTTTTCCTTGTAAACATATTTAAACAGTTGCGTGCTGCTGCGGTGCCAGTCTGATGGGCCAAGTACAACAGATGGATTAACGATAACAGCTTTCAGCCCTTCGGAAATGCCGCGCCATACTTCCAGCTCGCCAAAATACTTGGAGCTGGCATAGGCAGAGTGCTCTTCAGCTATATCGAACTTGTCTTTTTCTGTAAGTATGGTAGCTCCTTTTGGCCTACCCACTGCTGCAATAGAGCTAACATGGCAGAGCTTTACCTGCCCGTGTTCCAGGCAAGCGTTTACCACGTTGGCTGTGCCCTCAATATTTACTTGCTTCAGTAACTCCTTATCCTGCGGTGCATACGATACCAGGCCAGCCGAATTAAAAACATACTTCACACCTTCCAAAGCCTCCCTTAAAAAAAGAGGATCCAAAATATCACCTTCAAGCCACTGCACCTGATCTGCGCCAGGAAACTGAGGAATAACAGCACGATAACTAGCCTTAACAGTATACCCTTTTTCGAGTAATACAGGAATTAAGAAACTGCCAATAAGGCCGCTGCCGCCTGTTACAAATACCGTCATGGCTTATAGATTTTGCGAAAGGGAAAATTACAATTGGTTGTTGCGTAAAGCGAGATTAAATGCTTTAGGCAAATATTTGCTGGCCAGCACTCTGTTTAAGGAGTCTGTATGCTTTAGGCCGTGTACATCGGAGCCCAGAAAGTCTACCATACCATTCTCAATAAGCTTCTCGGCCACTAATTTAGCACCCGGTGAATAGTAACCAGAAAGCGAGTTTAGGTTGGGCTGAAATAACACTCCCTGCTTCCAGAGTTCTGCCAACTCTTCGAACTTACCATAAAAGTATGTATACCGTTCGGGGTGCGCCAGCACAGGCTTATAATTTTTGGAGCGCATCTTAAAGATGGCTTCACGCAAATTAAGTGGCTCGTTCAGGAAAGATGTCTCGAACAGCAGGTACCTGTCGCCGAAGGTTAGGAGTTCCTCGTCGTTTTCAAGCTTCTCCAGGAAACCCTCGTCCAAGTAGTACTCTGCAGCGCAATCTAACTCCATTTCTATACCTGCCTCCTGCACAGCATTGCGAAGTAATTGCAAACGCTCACGAATTATTTCTGGAGTATTTTTGTAGAAATCACTCATGATATGCGGCGTCATGATCAGTTTACGGTATCCGAGTTCTTTCATAGCCTGCACCAGTTCCAAAGATTTCTCCAAACTGTCGGATCCATCATCCAGCCCAGGCAGAATATGAGAGTGCATGTCAACGCCAAGTGTGTTGAAAGATTCTTCAGCCACGCTCTCACTACCCTTAAATAAGCTTTGTAGAAACTTTTTCATTATCCGTTCCTCAACAGAACCCGTTTACAATTAAATGCCATTATGCACATTCTAACTTCAAAGATAACGTAAATAATACCCGCTATCAAAATATGGCATAACACCAGCAGTAAGCATTATACTTTACTATGCAATATAGGTTAAATTACATATGATCTGTTGGCATTTACGTACAAATGCCTAGCTTTGTAAACAACCGGCGGTATAATACCGTTATATACGCGACTTTAAAACTCCTACACTAAACATTTAATGGAATTTAAACTTACAGAAAATCAACGCATGATCGCGGACATGGTTCGTGACTTTGGAGCAAAGAACATTAAACCAAAAATGCGTGAATGGGACGATACGCAGGAGTTTCCTGTGGAGGTGTTTAAGCAACTTGGCGAACTTGGCCTGATGGGTGTACTTGTACCAACAGAATATGGCGGTTCCGGCTTTAGTTACCTGGAGTATGTAACGGCAATCGCTGAGCTTTCTAAGATCGATGGTTCTATCGGACTTTCTATGGCTGCTCACAACTCTCTATGCACAGGCCATATTTTACAGTTTGGCAACGAAGAGCAGAAGAAGAAATACTTACCTAAATTAGCTACTGCTGAGTGGATAGGTGCCTGGGGCCTAACAGAACCTAATACCGGATCGGATGCAGGCAATATGCGCACTGTGGCTGTTCAGGATGGCGACCATTGGGTGATAAACGGCGCAAAGAACTTTATTACGCATGGTAAGTCTGGTAACGTAGCGGTAGTTATTGTACGCACCGGCGAGGTAGGCGATTCTCATGGCATGACTGCTTTCGTAATCGAGAAAGGGACAGAAGGTTTTAGTGCAGGTCGTAAAGAAGACAAGCTGGGCATGCGTGCCTCTGAAACTACTGAACTTATTTTCCAAGATTGCCGCGTACACAAAGATCAGATATTAGGCAATGTTGGCGAAGGCTTTATACAGGCAATGAAAGTACTGGACGGCGGCCGTATCTCTATCGCAGCGCTTTCGCTGGGCATTGCACAAGGTGCTTTTGAGGCGGCTCTTGCTTATTCACAAGAGCGTAGCCAGTTTAATAAGCCAATCTCCAGCTTTCAGGGCATTGCCTTTAAATTAGCTGATATGGCTACAGAAGTTGAAGCTGCCTCTTTGCTTACTTACCAAGCAGCTGATATGAAGAACCGTGGCCTGAACGTGAACAAGGAGTCTGCTATGGCTAAGCTTTACGCTTCTGAAGTATCGGTAAGAGTGGCCAACGAAGCAGTGCAGATTTTTGGCGGTTATGGCTTTACGAAAGACTACCCTGCCGAGAAATATTACCGCGATGCGAAGCTTTGTACTATTGGCGAGGGAACAAGTGAAATACAAAAGCTTGTTATTTCAAGAGCTATACTTAAATAAAACATGTTTAAAGGCAGTTACTTACGCTTTTATGTGTAGGCAACAGCACATTTTTTACATATTTGGATATTTTTTCTTCCAAACTATTGATTTTTAAGTATAACCTTTGCTAAATTTGCAATCCTAATTCTAAGAGAAGAGAGATAACATGATTATTGTAAACGTAAAAGATAACGAGTCTGTAGACCGTGCATTAAAAAGATTCAAAAAGAAATTTGAAAGAACTGGTGTTCTGAAAGAGTTACGCTCGAGAACTTTTTTCGAAAAGCCATCTGTAGCTAAGAGAAAGCAAAAAGAAAGAGCTGCTTACAAGCAGAAGCTTTTTGCTGAGCAAAACTACTAGTCTTTTATACTAATATATCAGATAATTCCATAAATTAGTGTAGCTGATCTTCACATCGGTTATACTAGTTTATGGAATTATTTTTTAAGTACCTACAGTACGAAAAGCGGTATAGCCCGCACACCCTTACCTCCTACCATACAGATCTGGGGCAGTTTAGCCAGTACCTGGATCAAGTATACCAGATATCCGATCCTGCTGAGGCCGATCATACTATTATCCGCTCCTGGATACTAACACTTGTACAGAACAACATCAAACCGAGGTCTATAAACCGTAAAATAGCTTGCCTTAGGTCTTATTATAGGTTCCTGCTTTCGCAGCAGCGCATCAGTGTAAACCCGATGATACGTATTAAGGCGCCTAAGGCTCCTAAAAAACTGCCGGCTTTTGTCCTAGAAGAGCCATTTAACAACCTACTCGACAGCTTTGATTTTGAAGAAACTTTTGAGGGCCAGCGTGATAGGCTGATTCTAGAGTTCCTGTATGGTACTGGTATCCGTTTAGCCGAGCTTATAGGAATCGAAGATGTCGATCTGGATTTATATTCCAAAACGGTACGTGTATTAGGTAAAGGCAATAAGGAGCGTATCATACCTGTTAACGATTCTCTTTTAAATAGTATAGCGGCTTATCTACAGTACAAGAAAAGCGAGTTTGGGAATAACAATTCCGAAAAACTGCTCGTTACTAATAAAGCTCGTCCTCTTTACCCTAAGTTTGTTTACCGCGTTGTAAAAAAGTATATTAGCTTGATAACTACCTCTGATCATAATAGCCCACACGTGTTGCGGCACTCTTTTGCTACACACTTACTTAATAAGGGGGCAGACCTGAATGCCATTAAGGACTTACTTGGACACTCTAGTTTAGCGGCAACGCAGGTTTACACCCATAACTCAATAGAACAGCTTAAATCGATTTTCGAGAAAGCACATCCAAAAGCATAAGTTAAACCATTAAATTATACGACTATGAAGCTACAGATGCATTCCATCCACTTCGAGGCTGACCAGCAGCTTACCGATTTCATCCAGCAGAAAGTAGACAAGCTTGAGACATTTTACGATCGCGTAGTGGAAGGCGAAGTGTTTCTCAAACATAACAACAGCGATGGTATAGATACTAAAACTGTAGAGATAAAGCTTTTTGTACCTGGTTCTACTTTATACTCTGAGGCAAACGCCCCTTCGTTTGAAGCCGCCGCAGACGGAGCCGTTGAAGCCATGCGTCGCCAGCTAAAAAGATATAAGGAAAAACAATTGGCGCACTAGGAAAGAAGTAATTTTCAATTACTAATAATAAGTTAATCTCAGCAAAAACATAAAACAGAAAGGCCTGCTATACTTTAGCAGGCCTTTCTGTTTTATGTAGTGTGGCATTGTATGCCAAAGGTCTTATACCAAATTAAATTCCAAATTCTTTCTTGATCTGATCTACGTAGTCCAGCTTCTCCCAAGTGAAGGTTTCAAACTCTCTTGATTCTTTATGACCATTCACGGATACCTCTATTCTTTTGATACCCGGCGTTCTGCCCATGTGGCCATAAGCAGCTGTTTCTGAGAAAATTGGATTCTGCAAACCAAAGCGCTGCACAATAGCATAAGGACGCATGTCGAACAACTTGCTTACTTTTTCAGCAATCTCGCCATCGCTCATAATATTGCCGCTGGCATCTTTCACTTTAGTAGAGCCATAGGTAGTTACATATAAACCAACTGGTTTAGCAACTCCGATAGCATAAGCAACCTGCACCAATGCCTGGTCTGCAACACCGGCAGCTACCAGGTTCTTGGCAATGTGTCGCGCTGCATAAGCTGCAGAACGGTCTACTTTAGAAGAATCTTTACCAGAGAAAGCACCACCTCCATGAGCACCTTTACCACCATAAGTATCTACAATGATCTTACGGCCTGTTAAACCTGTATCTCCGTGCGGGCCGCCAATCACGAACTTACCTGTTGGGTTAATGTGGTAAACGATATCGCTGTTAAACAGCTTCTGGATACGCTCCGGCAACTTCTTAAGTACACGTGGGATTAGGATAGCGTCAACATCTGCTTTGATCTTGGCTACCATTTCTTTCTCAGCCTTGTCTTTGGCTTCTGGAGTATCGCTATCAGCAGTTACAAATTCATCGTGCTGTGTAGAAATAACAATAGTGTCAATCTTCTCCGGTACATGGTTGTCGCTGTAGCGGATGGTTACCTGAGACTTTGCATCTGGACGCAGGTATGTCATCTCCTTGCCTTCTTTACGGATAGCAGAAAGCTCCTCAAGTAAAAGGTGCGAAATGCTTAGTGCCAAAGGCATGTAATTATCTGTTTCGTTGGTAGCATAGCCAAACATCATACCTTGGTCTCCTGCACCCTGGTCTTCTGGGTTGGCACGCTCTACACCCTGATTAATATCAGCAGACTGCTCATGAATTGCAGAGATAACCCCACAGGCATCAGCATCAAACATATATTCAGATTTTGTGTAGCCTATACGTTTAATCACGTCACGAGCCACTTTCTGTACATCTACATAGGCTTCTGTCTTAACCTCACCACTTAACACAACTAAGCCAGTTGTTACAAGTGTTTCGCAAGCTACTTTAGATTGTGGGTCCTGCTTCAGGAATTCGTCAAGTAGGGCATCGGATATCTGGTCCGCTACTTTATCTGGATGTCCTTCCGATACTGACTCAGAAGTAAATAAATACGGCATTTTTAGTTGGGGTTTAGGTACAAAGTATAAACCGTGCTACACCTATAAGTAGCAATTACAAAGCTAAAACAATTCTTCCATAGTTAAAACATGAATTGGCAGCAGATGTATGTAACAGCGTTTGGTCTAGGTACAATATGCTTGTTCGTTTAATACAATGGCTATCAGTACCTCCGACACCACAATCAAGGAAAAATTATACTTGCAACTTATAATACAAAACCATTGCTAATACACCTTCGTTTGAAGTACAATTGAATATATCTCTTTGATTTAAATTATATGAAACGCATATTAACAATTTTCACTATACTTTTAGTAACTGCAGGGCAAATACAGGCCCAGAACGATTCCCCTTATAAAACAAGTACTGTAGTAGATGGCGCTATAATTATAGCAGGTTCTGGTTTGTCCTATTATGGCTTAACGTTGATGCAGGATAAAAATGGGCTTACAGATGAACAGATTGCTAATTTAAGCAAAACAGATGTTAACGGCTTCGACAGGTTTTCTGCAGGTTGGGATTCCGAATCTGCTAAAAAAACCAGTGACATTCCTTTTTACGGCTCATTTGCTTTACCCTTTGTAGCATTACTGAATGATAACATTGGCAATAAAGCAGGACAGGTGGTTGTGCTCTATGTAGAAACAATGGCTGTTACTGGTGCTTTGTTTACTATGACAAATGGTAATGCGCCAAGAATAAGGCCATTAGTTTACAGTCCGGATGTAGAAAACTCCGAAAAAACAAGAGCCAACGCCAGAAACTCTTTTTATGCTGGTCATACTGCTGCTGCAGCCAGTGCCTCATTTTTTGCAGCAAAGATTTTCCATGATTTTAACCCCGACTCAAATGCAAGACCCTATGTATGGGCAGCTGCTGCAGCCATACCTGCAACAGTCGGTTATCTACGTTTAAGAGCTGGTAAACACTTTCTTAGCGACAACTTGCTTGGCTATACTTTAGGAGCCGCTGCGGGTATACTTGTGCCACAATTGCATAAGAAAACTAATAAAACCAATTTCAGCTTAATGCCTATAACGGCGCCAAACTACAGAGGAGCTTTACTCACTTACAGTTTTTAAGGTATGCTCAAGGCACTCCAATTGTGGTTCTTGTTAGCGTTTGTTTGTATAAATTATACTTATGCCCAAACAAATGCATCCCCGTATAAAACCGATTGGATAAGAGACGGTGCTATAGTAGTTGGTGGTATTGGAGCCTCTGTAGCCGGAAGTATACTTGTAGATAATAAATATAGACTCACAGAGCAGAACGTAGTAGGGTTAACTACAGCAGACGTAAACAAGCTAGATCGATTTGCAGCAGGAAACTACAGTTCTAGTGCAGAGTCTTTAAGCGATTTTCCATTTTATGGCTCATTCCTAACACCGCTTCTGCTATTAATGGATGATGATGTTAAGAAAAACGCTCCGCAAGTTTATCTGCTTTATGGACAGGCTATGTCTATTGCTGGCGGCTTGTATAGTTTAACAACCGGACTAACAGCACGTAAACGGCCTTATGTATATAGTGATGATGCACCGCTGGAGCTTAAGACTGATAAGCAGGCTACTAATTCTTTTTATGCCGGACATACAGCCGCAACCGCTGCCGCCACTTTCTTCGTAGCCAAAGTATATCACGATTTTAACCCAGGCTCCCCAGCGCGGCCTTATATTTGGGCAGCTGCAGCGGCTGTACCTGTAACCGTAGCTTACCTACGCACCAAAGCGGGCAAGCATTTTTTAACTGATAACTTAGTTGGTTATGCCATAGGTATGGGTATTGGTATATTGGTGCCAGAGTTGCATCAGAAAGTTGAAAGTATAGGTTTGAGTTTAGTTCCTGTTTCTGTGCCAACTTATAATGGCGCTTTACTTACCTTCAAATTCTAACACACTATAGCTATAAATGAAAAATGCCCGCATTGTTGCGGGCATTTTTCATTTATAGCTATAGTGTGACCTATGGATTTTGAATAATCTTCGGATTTGCATCTATTTCTACTTGAGGTATCTGGTGGATAAATAAATCAGAGTTGGCAGGTGTAGTTCCTAACTTCGCAGTATGGTTACCTTCACGAACTAATGGCTGCTGCAGACGCTTAATATCAAGCAATGCAAACCCCTCACCATATAACTCTTTTCTTCTTTCTACATAGATTTCCTCTAGTAAAGCATTGCCAACATTTGTACTTGGCAATACAACTCCATTTGTGATTCGGCTATTACGCAGCTCAAGTAATAATGCCTGAGCATCACCAAAGCTACCTAACTGAGCTTTAGCTTCTGCTTCAATTAAAAGCATTTCTGCTGAACGCATTAAAACAACATGACCACCTAAATTTACTAAATCTTTGAATTTAGTTATTGTGTATCTATCAGAATTCCATATTTTCTCACCAGCATCATTTGTAGTGAATGCTTTAGTATCTTCCTGAAATCCACGTCGTGCATCATTTTCATCAAATAAAGCGACAAACTCATCGTTCGCACGAAGGTTGTTATATCCGTATCGCACATATTCTCTGTTTCCTTCTGCATCTAACGTGTAACGGCCATCAATAAATGAGAAGAATGACGCAAAACCGTTGTTCTGATCTGCTGCCTGAGGTAATCCCCATATCCATTCTGAGTTACCATAATTATTAAAGCCATTTGAGTACTCAGTAGCTGACATCAGTGAATAGCCAGCACGAGCTTTCGCAGCATATTCAGCAGCCTTATCCCAGTTACCCATCTCCAAATATACACGAGCTAGCAAACCTTGTGCAACATTCTTGTTGATGTGGCTCTTTGAAGCTCTGTTAGCAGTTAGGTTCTCCTCAGCAAAAGTAAGGTCAGTAATAATCTGATTATACACTTGCTCTAGTGTGGCTCTCTCTTTTCCTTCAGTCTCTGGCGTAGTTGGCTCAAGCATTAAAGGCACGGCAAGCGCATTTTTGTCTTTTGTGTAAGTATGCTGATAAACACGTGCAAGATTAAAGTATGAAAAAGCTCTTATTGCTCTTGCTTCACCCTCTAATTGCAAGCGCTGAGCAGCTGAACCATCTGTCAATTGAGGCGCGTATGCTATAATGCTGTTCGCGTTGGTAATGAGGTTATAAGCGTGGCCCCAAAGTATACGTGTACCACGATAAGTTGCCAGTTTATTATCTAGTTCATACTGGTATACAAACCATCCATCGTTTGCCATAATGTCTTCACCCATTACGTCGAAAGTCATCATCATGGCAGGCACTCCATAACTATCGTGGCTTACTCCACCTTGGTTTACCGGTGCTTGGCGCATTAAGCGATAAATACCTGTCAAAGCAGCCTCCATACCACCTAAAGAGCCATAGGTTTGCTCAAAAGATGCTTTGTTAGAAGGTACTGTTTCTAAATAGTCTTTTTCACATGCTGTTAAGCTTAACACACCGCCAAGAATAGCTGCAAAAAATTTTATATTCTTTATTTTCATTATTCCTACTGTAAAATATTTTTTATAGCGTTACTCGCAATCCAACAGAGTATGTTTTCTGAGTTGGGAAGCGGCTATTTGTAATACCATCGATACTCTGCTCAGGATCCAGACCTGGTGTTTTAAACATAGTCCAGATGTTATCGCCTTGAACAAAAACTCTTGCGTTCTGCAGTCCAACTCGCTCTTGTAAAGCTTTAGGAAGTGTATAACCTAATGTAACGTTACGTAAGCGCAGGTATGAAGCATCTACAAGGAACCTAGATGAAGTTGTGTTGGTGTTTAGGTTTTGTGAGGTACCTAATCTTGGGACATCAGTTATATCACCTGGCTGCTGCCATCTGTTTAAGATATCGCTATGCCAGTTTGTACCTGCCCTGTCTCCACCGTGCATTAAGTTGCTATAGTCTGTATTTAATATCTCACCACCAATGCTGTAAGTAAATAAGACGCTTAAGTCGAAGTTCTTATACTGCAGGTTGTTTGTGAAGCCACCAGTTACATCTGGCAAAGCAGTACCAACATAGTAACGGCTAGCTAAGTTGTAGTTAGATGTTGTTGTTTTAGTTACATTACCATCTGCATCTTTTACATCTCTATACCAAAGGCTTAAACCTGTTTGTGGATCAACACCGGCAAAATCCTGAATATAGAAATCGTAGATTGACTGACCTACTTTTAACTGCTTAGTCCCTTGCAGTATAGCTTCACTTGGCAACTCAGTTACCTCGTTCTTGTTATGAGCTGCATTTAGATTAGCGCTCCAGCTAAAATCACCTTTGTTGATTACTTCTGCAGTCAGGTTGATTTCAATACCTCTGTTGCGAATTGCCCCAAGATTAGAAAATACTGAGTTAAAACCTGTAGAATTTGCTAATGGTTTGTTAAACAACAAGTCTTCAGACTTTCTATCGTAATAATCTAAAGTCACATCCAATCTATCAAAGATTGTTGCATCAACTCCGACGTTAAATGCAGCTTGCTTTTCCCAAGTTAAAGCAATGTTCTCTAGCTTATCCAAAATTATACCTGGTGCAGATAGATCATTATAACCTGTCTGGTAAAGACCCCTATATGCGTAGTAATCTGAAGAGCCTCCTGATGTTAACAAGCTCTCGTTACCAGAAGTACCATAACTTGCACGTACTTTAGCATCATTAATCCATGGCAATGCGCTCATGAAATCTTCCTGAGAAATTCTGTATGAACCACCAATTGAGTAGAAGTTACCCCAACGGTTATCTCTATGGAAACGAGAAGAACCATCACGGCGGAAAGATGCAGACAGATAATATTTATCTGCAAAGTTATAATTCACTTGGCCTAAGAAGCTCAGCAATGAACGTCTATCTGTTTGGCCATCAAGTGAAGTAATGGTAGAGGCATTATCAAACTCTGTTAAGCCTGGAATTGGCAGAAAACCTGTTTTTTGACCATACATGTAGTCATATTTAAGGTTAAATGCTTCGAAACCGCCCAATGCGTCTAACTGATGCTGCCCGAAACCTTTGCTGTAGCTTAAAATGTGGTTTGTTGTATATTCAAAATAAGAACTTCTCCATTGTGTTCCACGTCCACCTACACCTGAGCCATCACCATATTCTGTATTATAAAAGGTGAAGTCTTTTGTATTGTCTCCGTTTAGAGCTAGAGTAGTTTTATACTTCAGGTTTAAAGGCAAAGTAATTTCACCGAAGGCATTCATGCTCCATGTTAATACATTACGCTTCAAAATATCTAACTCAGTTGTACCAACTGGGTTACTGTTACCTCCGTAAGGACGAGAAGAGTTAAAATCAAACTCTGATGGGTTGTTAATAAAAGAGCCATCTGTGTTTCTTCTTCTCATGATTGGATACACTGAAGAAATGTTTCTACCCCACGACACAACGTTACGGAAAGCTGTACCACTTGAAGTTGGAGAGTTTTGATCAGTATTTGCAATTAATGCATTTACACCAAACTTAATTTTATCTGTAACTTGAGATGATACTCTCAAACGAGAAGTATAACGTTCAAACCCTGACGTAATAAACGCACCTTCTTGATTTAAATAGTTACCAGAGAAATAGTAATTAGTTTTATCACTTCCTCCTTGAATACCAAAATCATACTCCTGACGTGAAGCTTGTCTGAAAAGAGCATCTCTCCAGTCATCTTCCCAAGCTGGTATAAGTCCCGGCTTCAATTTACCATCTAATCCAATAGGCTCAGCATCATTATACGGGTTATACTGTTGGCCATTTCCAGCACCAGCTATACGGCCAACAACTCTCTTAGTAGCATACTCTTCTGGAGACGCATATTTCCCTTCCCATAAAGACTTCGTTGATCGTGCATCATTTCTCAAAGCCTCCCAGGTTAGCTCATAAAAATCCTGAGAATTTACAGTCTTGTAATCTTCTACAGCAAAATCAGAGATACCATAAGTAGCGCCGAATGTAATTGTAGGCTTTTTAGGAGCTGTTCCTCCTTTTGTAGTTATAACAACTACTCCGTTAGCAGCACGAGAGCCATAAAGAGCAGCAGCACTAGCATCTTTAAGTACAGTCATCGACTCGATATCATTTGGATTGATAGCGTTTAGATCACCTGAATAAGGTGCACCGTCCACAACATAAAGCGGAGTAGAGGAAGAAGCAAGAGAACCAATTCCACGAATACGCACCTGACCTGTTTGACCAGGTTGGCCACTAGTCTGAACCACTTGAACACCTGGTGTTAAGCCACCTAAAGCTTTGGTTACATCATTTACCTGAAGCTTCTCGATTGACTCTGATTTGATTGCTGATGCAGAACCTGTAAAGGACTTCTGGTCTGCAGTACCATAAGCCACAACAAGCACCTCAGATAGTGCTTTGGTATCCTCTGCAAGGATAACATTCACTGTACTTTGGTTTCCAATTTCACGCTCTACGGTTTGGTAACCGATATAGCGAAACACTAGAGTTGTACCATTTGCAGGCACATTTAGGGTATAAGTACCATCTCCAGCTGTAGCCGCCCCCACAGAGGTACCTTTAACAACAACGGAAACTCCTGGTAATCCGATACCTGAGCTTTGATCAGATACTTTACCAGTCACCGTCTTTGTCTGTGCCATCGCATGCTGCAGAAATCCGAACAGCGACAACACGACAAATAATAGAACTTTTCTCATAAAAGTAATTAGGTAGTTAGTTAATTTGGTAAAAATAATTTCACAAATATATTTTTAAAAAATCAGCTTTTAAAGCTTTTCTGATCTACCCACTGTGCCTAAATTCCATTTAAAGCACATTAAAATTAGTTTATTGCAAAATAGTTAATTGCATATATATTATTTTATAATAACTTTTATAATCATGTATCACTTGATATAATTTTAGACTTTTTTAATATTTTTAAGCATTGGCTCTTTGGAATATAATTTTAATTATGTTTTTTAATGTCTAAACACTAGTTTAGTTTCCAACGTTTACACAGCTTGATATTGCTTGCTATTTGATCCTACTGTTATAACATTGAACATATATTGAAAAAGTATAAAATAAAAAAAAATGGTGCAAAGATCTTCTTCACACCATTTTTATCTTAGTTTTTAGGAGTTACTTCTTTGAATTATACTTTAACAAATTTTATAACTGCTTATACTTATCGGTCCAGCCAGTTAGCTCTGCAAACTCATGATCTTCTAAAGGGTACCCAGCCTACTGTCTATGCCTAACTCAATCAAACGAATCAACAGGCGCACAGCATTCTAAATTTCTATGTTTACCACTATAACGTGGTAGATCAACAATGCTCCCTTTAGGCCTTAGCCATAGTGAATTATAGAGTTAATCATTCGCAATCTCAAATTCTAGATAAAGATGTATACATTATTCCTCTTTCTTGAATTTTTAATGCTGTAACTAGTATTGTTAGAACCATAGCTTTATTACAATCAAAAAATATATGATTTTGTAATATCTGCTTCAGCTCAATAATTAATAAGATTACTATAATTTATATTTTTTGAGAAGTCAACATCTATCTATGCTAGTAATATTTTTTTCTGAAATAGATATTACTAGCATTATAAAAACAAAAAAGAGGTACTATAAAATAGTACCCCTTTTTTAAATTATTAGTTTATTATTCCCCTTTTCTTACTAAAGTAGATTTCATTGATGTGTTAAGAGCTACATAATCGATATAGAATGTTTTAGTTTCTGGATCATAATAGCTTTTATCTTGTGAAATAGCAATACCAGGTGATGTAACAGTAACTTTATTCGTTGCTGGATCTAATGTCATTGTTTGCTGGTTGCTATAATAACCGATCAAATTTCCAACGATTGAATATTGCCCAGTAGTTTTGTAATATACTTCGTTATTACCTGAAACAATTACACTACCATCTGCCCGAGTACGAGAAAACTTATTTTTATAAGTAGCCTCGTAATCATTTTTCGCACCTATTTTCAGTACTGCAGACTTAAAGTTTCCGCTTACTATCCCTGTGCTCACATTAGTTATTGTCATACCCAATGCGAAAGATTTACTAAGATCTATCTTAGCTGTTTCAACCTTAATAGGAACAGTAACTGTGCGCTCACCTTTAGGTATTGTTACAGTCATAGAAGGAATCTCATATAAGTCTTCTGGTAGTAACACATAATTTGTACCTACTTTAGTATTGTATGTATCTACAATTGATGGATCCAGAGAAACTGTTACAGTTATATCTTCTGGAGCCACTTTAGAGCCTGCATAATTGATGTAAACAGGTATTTCAACAGTTTTACCTGGATCAAGAATTTGTAATGCATTCTCATACATTGCAAAAGGTGCATCTGCCGGAGCTGTATTAGACCCTGTACCAGCATATAATATTTCTATTACATTTGGTGCATTATCACCCTCGAAAACTGGATCCTCATCAAGACAAGAGGTTAATCCTGTCAAGGTGAAAAGAGCCACAAATAAATTTAAAATCTTTTTCATATACGATTAATATTTTTAGTTAATATCCCAGAAAATAGGATTGTTAAATACAAATCCAGGCGCTGCAGCAGGAGCGTTAGCTGAATTCAGCTGATACTCAGTAGCAGGATATATCATTCTTTTTGGTAATCTATCCGCACTCGTTGCCTGAGAAGCTACTGAAACGAAAGTAGAAGTAGGAGTTAAACTTGGATATCCAGTTCTTCTGTACTCGCTCCATGCTTCATGACCATGTATGAAGTTTAAGGCAATATATTTCTGAGTTATGATAGTCTCAATTTTGTTTGTAGACTTTTCATAATCAACTAAATTATTTCCATTAGCTCCAGCAGTATTGTCTGTGTTAGCAGCGATGTAAGCATTAGCATCAGTAGTTGGGTTCTTGGTTGCATCTACGTTACCGTTAGCATCTTTGTATAAGTAACGGAACGAGCTTATAATTCCATTTTTATACGCGTCAGCAGCAGAGCCAGCTAGTAAACCTCTTTCTCTTGCTTCTGCCTGAAGGAAGTAGCTTTCAGCCGCCAAGATAATTGGTTGCCCCATCGTACGGCCTTTAAAAAGACCTAATGAATTAGCTGTACCAGTACCAGTATACCATGCAATTGCGCCAGATGGTGCAGTTGGGATACCATCAGTTTGATCTCCTAATTGATTCGATGGCGTATTTGGATACGAACGATAAATTACCTTACCTCTCTCTGGATCAGAGATTCTACTAGTGTATAAAGATAGAATAAACTTACTAGGAATATACTGTCGTCCGGCTCCACTCGCTGTACCTGCGGCATTACTATGATATGTGTTCCAGTATGGATTTAATTTACCATTTGAAATCAGGTAACCTGGCTGTACTAAGGCATCGTCAGTTAAGAATATAGGACTGCTACCAAAAGTTGCGAATCTTTCATTAACAAATGATGCTAGACTGCCTACATTAGAAACACGAACTAGCATTCGTAATTTTAATGTATTTGCGAATCTTTTCCACTTTTCCATGTCACCAGCAAACATAATGTCTGATGCACCTACATTATTAGCATCGCCAAAAGTATCAATGATGTAAACAGCTGAATCTAGTTGAACGATTAGATCTTTATAGATATCTTCTGCTTTATCATATTTAGGAGACAAATTGTTTACGCCTTCCCAAGCTTCTGAATATGGTGCATCACCATATTGATCTACTAACATCTGCATCTGATGCGACTTCATGATCTTTGCTATCGCATTGTATTTTGCAAATGCTGGATCATTTTTAGTGTTATCAATAATATACTGATAATCTGTAATATTATCGTAAACACCTGACCACAGTCCAGTGTAGTTATTAGTTGAGTAGTTGTAAGTAATGTATGGCGAACCTGTAAAACCAAAACCACCAGCGTTAGCAGCATAACCCGCTACTCCTGAACCATAATCGTTATAACTTACAATGGTTGAAGCAGTAATAGCAAGTGCATTAGGTAAAACCTGCTGTGCAGTAGTACTAGTTGCTTGGTTTGGGTTATCGTTTACATCAAGATAACTATCGCATGACACTGTTGTCAGCGCCAAAGCACTTATAGCAAAAAATTTAAGTATTCTCTTCATGTTATTTCTTATTAGAATGTAGCAGATACTGTTGCTCCAAAGTAACGCGTAGGAGGAGTTTGACCTAGCGATGTAATACCGATAGCATTGGTATCTGTAAAGTTGTAATCTGGATCTGTAAATCTGTTAGATGCAGGTAACCATAAGAACAGGTTACGTCCTTGTAAGCTAATTGAAGCACCTTTTACAAATCCGGTTTTAGAAAGGATTGACGCTGGAAGCGTGTAAGAAATTGAAGCCTCACGTAGTCTCCAGTAATCTCCTTTTGTAGTGTGGTTTGTAGCTATGTTTCTGTTGTAAGTTGTGCTTGCCCAGAAGTCAGGACCACCATCTCTTACAGTGATATTAGTATTAGCTACATATTGGCCTAATTCTTCATCATAGTATGATGAGTTAGGGAATACAAAACGATCTCTGTTGTACTCTACTGTTGCCTGAGAAGAACCAGAGAAGTCTAAGCTAGAACCAGCATTGTGGTATCTGTAGAATCCGCCTCTGTACTCAAATAAAGCAGAGAATTTGAAGTTTTTAAATCTAACATCAGCATCAAGACCAATTCTATGAATAGGCTCTGTGTTACCAAGATTTACTAACTCTCCTGTTAATTGTGAAGGATAACCAGTAACTCTGTCTACAACTACTCTACCCTGATCATCTCTAACATAATCGTTACCTAATAACACAGGGAATCTTTGGCCAGCAATAGCATATACCTGAGCGGCACCACCAGATGATAACTGTAAACGCTCGATGTCCGCAGAAATTGACTCAACTCTGTTGTCGTTGAAAGTATAGTTACCACCTACTGTTACAGTCCACTGTGAATTGTTAATAGGAGTTACATGCAATCTTGTCTCTAAGCCTTTGTTTGTAACTTCACCAGTGTTTGTCAGGAAGCTTGTATAACCTGTTGCTGAAGAAACACCAGTTGCTACTGTTTGGTCAACTGTGCTAGTTGCGTAATAAGTGGCGCTAGCAGTAATCAAATCTCTTCTTAAGCTAACATCAAATCCAAACTCATAACCACTTGTCATTTCTGGCTTTAGGTTAGGAGAAACAATTTGGTTACCCAAAGAATAACCTGGTAAGCTACCATAAGGGAAGCCACCTGTTGGGTTAAATGTTGGCAGTAGTCTGTAAGCACCAAAGTTGCTACCTAAGTTTACCTGTCCTACTTTAGAGATACCAGCACGTAATTTCAAGTTGCTGATCATTTCGCTATCGCGCAGTACAGGAATTGCCTCACTAGCCACAAAAGACACATCAGCAGAAGGATAGAAGAATGATCTGTTTTCTTTTGCTAAGATTGAAGTCCAGTCGTTTCGGCCAGTAGCGTGTAAGAACAGGTAATCTCTGAAGCTTAGAGTTAAATCTCCAAACACACCAATCTGACGAGCTGTATAGTTTGCTTCTCCAGCACCAGGCTCACCTACACGGTTGCTCACGTTAAACAGATCAGGGTTAACCAGGCCTGTTGCAGATACACTTAGAGATTTTGAATAGTTAGAACGAACACTGTTACCTAAGATAAAGCGAACATTTAAATCACTGGTAATATCTTTGTTAAACTGAGCTAAGAAGTCTGAGTTAAACTGATTTGTAGTAGTGTTACCATCGCCTACAGCGCCGTTAACATCATACTTACTAGCAGATATTGATTTGGTATAATCTGAAAGGATAAAAATACCTTGTCTTGACTTAGATGTCACGTTACGGTTTGACATACCTGCACGGTAAGTCAGTTCTAACCAGCTAAGTGGTGCATACTTCAGTTCTGCGTTTGCAATAAGATAGTTATTTCTTGTTTCTGATCTATTGTTATCAATCAAGAAGTATGGATTGTCGTAGTATTCGTTAAAGTAACCATTTGGATTTGCAAACGGATCGTTTTTCCAGTTTTGATACTGCAAAAGTGGAATATGTGCAGGAGTCTGTAAAAGGGCATCATAGATGTTTGCAGTCTCTGTAGTGATATCGTATTTGTTAGCTGTATAAGAAGAGTTTAAAGCTAACTTTAATTTATTTCCGAAATCGTGAGTTGCATTAAAGCGAAGAGCCTGACGTGTATACTCATCATTCAGAGTAGTACCTTTGTTTAACAGATTCTGGAAAGACACATAGAATGTTGAGCGATCTGTACCAGATGATAACGAAACATCTGACTGGTTCTGAACGCCAGTTTCCCAGAAGTCGTATTTGTCATCTCTTGCAGAGTACTCTACCATTTGTATAGATCCGTCAGCAAGTGGCTTACCGATTGGTCTTATTACACCATCAAACTTAGGACCGTACTGCTGGTTTTCGTAAGGCACATATTTCTGAACACCGGCAGCATAACCAGAACCAAACTGATCCTGAAGATCAGGATAGAAGTTTACTTGCTCTAAAGTAGTAGTGTGAGAAACCTTAATTGAAGTTTGACCTTTTTTACCTCTTTTAGTTGTAATCAAGATCGCACCATTAGATGCATCAGAACCATAAAGAGCTGCTGCGTTAGCACCATTCAGTACCTGCACATTCTCTACATCTTCCGGGTTAAGGTTACCTAGTACAGTATTAGGAACAATAATGTTATCTAATACAATAAGAGCCTCATTGTTACCTGTTAAAGAGCGGTTACCTCTAAGGGTTACACGTACGTTAGGATTAACACCGCTGCTTACTGCATTGATTTGCAAACCTGCAACCTTACCTGTTAAGCCAGTTGCAATGTTTTGTGCTTTACCTTGAGTTAAGGCTTCGCTACGAACAACAGTTGTAGTATAACCCTGTTCTTTTACTTGGCGCTCAATACCACCAGCACCTACAATCACAACTTCACTAAGTTGCTTTGAGTCTACGCCTAAGCTTACATTAATTGTTGAGGCACTTCCTATTTGACGCTCAACTGATGTATACCCAATGTATCTAAATACAAGAGTATTACCGTTAGCTGGCACACTTACTGAATAGGTACCATCTGCGGCAGTGGTAGTACCCACCGTAGTTCCTTTGACAATTACAGATACTCCGGGCAGGCCTATATTAGATCCCTGGTCCGTAACTTTACCTGTAACCGTCTTAGATTGTGCCATCGCATGTTGCAAGACTGCAAAAAGCGCAAGCACTCCTAAGAATAAAAATTTTCTCATAAGGATAATTTAAAAATTTGTGGTTAGATAGATAATTAATTAGCTTCCAAATATATCTTTAAAAATTAAACTCTGAAAGCATTTAACTATAATGTATATTTTTCAACGTTTAAACTCAGTTTGTCAAATTAATATATTACAACATTTATTTATTGCTTTAAAAATCTTCACTAGACAAAGCATATAGTAACTTTTAAGATTAATTTAGTTAATTATACATTCCTCATTGTTCAAAATAATAAAATACAGTTATTTTTAAATATAAAATATAACTATCACTACATATTAAATTAAAAACAATTGTTTGTATTCTATAACACCCAAAAACCTAATCTTAGAAAAGTATAAATAAAAAAAATCGGCGCAGAGACAAACTTTCTACGCCGATTTCCGCTTACACTACTGCTTTTACTTCTTCAGGTTCTGCTCAAACAGTTTATATATCCGCTTATATTCATCGGTCCAACTAGCAGGCTCTACAAATCCATGATCCTCTACAGGGTACACAGCCAGTTCCCAGTTATCTTTTCCTAACTCAATCAGGCGCTGCGACAGACGTACAACATCTTGAAAATGCACGTTAGTATCCACCATACCGTGGCAAATTAATAGGGCACCCTTCAGGCCTTCGGCGTAGTAAATAGGAGAACTTTTGGCATATGCTGTGCTGTCAGTATATGGTGTGTTAAGAATGTTGGAAGTATAACCGTGGTTATAGTGTGCCCAGTCTGTAACAGAGCGCAGCGCAGCACCAGCTGCAAACACATCAGGCTCTGTAAACATGGCCATAAGTGTAATAAAGCCGCCGTAAGAGCCACCGTAGATGCCGATCTTTTTAGGATCTATATTATACTTCTCTACTAAGTGCTTAGCCCCATCAACGTGGTCGCTTAAGTCTTTGCCGCCCATAAAGCGATAAATGCCAGTCCGTACATCACGGCCATAACCAGCACTGCCTCTGTAGTCAACATCCAGTACTGTATATCCTTGATCTACTAGGAAATTATGGAACATGTACTCTCTAAAGTATGAGCTCCACCACTTGTGCGCATTTTGAAGGTAACCGGCACCATGTACAAATATGACAGCCGGGCCATTATTCTTGGCATTTTCTGGACGATAAAGACGTGCATATACATCTTGTCCGTCTTGCGCTTTAAATGTGATTACTTCTGGTTCGCGCCAGTTATAAGATTTAAATTCGTCTGTTAAGGAGCTTGTCACTTGCTTGGGCTTGGCTCCTTTCTTGTTATCCATCACAAACAGCTCCCAAGGCTTATTACTGGCAGAGTATAACACAGCAAGCGATTTCTCGTTTGGCGACAGCTTAACATCATGGGCACCTGTCATGGTGGTTAACTGCTCCATTTCGCCACCATTTACAGGCATGCGATAAAAGTGCTTAACACCCGGGTGAATCTTATTGGCTGTAAAGTAGAAATGCTTTTTATCATCAGACATGCGTACCTCTGAAACCTCAAACTCACCAGTGGTAAGGGCTTTCTTTTTACCTGTGCTTACATTCACCGCATATAAGTGTGAGTAACCATTTTCTTCCGAATGAAACCAGATACTTTCGTTGTCTGGCATCCAGCCAATATCACCTGTACCGTAACCAATACCCGGACCGTTGATCCATGCATCGTCATGCTGGCGATCCAGTACAGTTAGTTTACCGGTAGCAGGGTCCAGCTTTAATATCCAGCGGTCTTTGTTATCGTACGCACGGGCTACTACCACCGCATACTTTCCGTTACCTGACCATACGGGACCATAAATGGCAGTTGCACGCATTTCAGGCTTTTTGCCTTTACCATCTGCAGTAGTAGCTGCACTTGCTTTAGCTTCTTTTTCCAGCAAATAAGCAGGTTTGTCATAGATTCCCTCTACATCATTCATCAGCACAGCAAAAGCTGTATCACGCTTCGTATCGTACACAAAAAACTCAAATGTACTTTGCGCGTCGCCAACCTTGGTGCGGGTATTAATATCCTCGGTGTAGCCAGATGAGGTAACGTAGTCCGGAACAATAGCAACTTTACTATTTTTTGGCCTTGTGATTAGCTGGTAAGTAACAAAACGTTCGTCTGGGCTAAGAATGACGCTATTTACCACTTTATCCTCAATGTAAATCTCCTTCGGTCTTGTTGGAGCATCAGCTAGCCTTTGCTTGCGCTGCTGCTCCTGTGTTTCTTCCCGTTCTTTTACGATTTGCAATAAAGCTAGCTGCTGCTCTTTAAGCCAATCGCGCTGCACATTTTTCCCTTCGCCTGCTGGCTTACGCCCCTTCTTGAAATCGGTAAGCTGCACTGTCTGCCCATTAGACATGCTCCAGGCAAACAGGTTGCTATCCTTTAGGTAAGTTACTTTTTGCTCACTATAACTAAAGGAAGGACTACTTTCACGCTCTACTGTATTCGTGATCTGCTGTACCTTGCCCGATTTTACATCATATAGGTAGATATCTCCGTTCTTCTCATACACCTTCTTATTCTCTTCCTGGTTGTACGAGCCAAACTGAGATGGCAGGCTTCTACGCTCTCTGGCACTTACTTTCTGGATATTTTTACCATCGGAATTGACGCTATAGAGTGAATCACTTTTGTTGCCCTCCGGGTTCCAGTAAAAATAAATCTTCTTACCATTCTCAGACCAGAACACGTTACTTGGCGCAGTTCCTATCCACTTAGGATCGCGCATTATCTTTTCTACGCTTAGGGTAAGCTTGCCGTCCTGAGCTTGCACGGCACCTCCGCATAATATAAACCAGCCAAATACAGCCAGCATTTTTCTTTTGAATAACATAGTAGAGTAGTATAGTTTAGGTAGTAGTATTAACAGATTCCACTCCAAAATAAAAGATTATACTTTAGTAAGCAAAATCGCCACGTGCTATAGGCAACTACTGCACGTGGCGATTTTATGCTTTACGATTTCTTTTTGGCCGCAAAATCCATGGTTGGGAATTGCTTGTGGTGGTTGCTTATACTTTGGTAGAACTTTGCAAAGCTTAACAATTCGGCTTCGCCAAACAGCTTGCCCATAAAGGTGATGGTGGTTGGCATTCCGTTTTTCTGGAAACCATTTGGAACCACTACACATGGGTGGCCGGTAAGGTTCGTAACCACCAGGTTGCTGCTTGCAAAGGATGGGCTAATGTATACATCAACATCCTTGAGCTTTTCCTGCATTTGCTGTACAAGCAACGTACGCACCCGCTGTGCCTGAATATATTCTACAGCCGGCACAAACCTGCCTGCTCTAAAAATAGTTGGCCAAGCGTTTTTATGTTGCGCAACCAGCAGGCTATCGCGGCCGCTACGGGTTAACTCGTCAAAGGCTGCAGCACCTTCCACAGAAATGGTAAGTGTAAGTTCGCGTGCAGGCAGGTCTGGTAATTCTACCGGAACTAACTCTATACCTACATTGCGCAATGCAGCTAATGTGGCTTCGTCGTTTTCTTTAAAACCATAAGTGCCTTCAAAGTCCTTTTTCAGGTAACCTACCCGAAGCTTCTTTGGATTGATCTTTTCGTTGTAGTTAAACGGCGCATCATAAACAGACAGGTCTTTTCCATCTGGTCCGTAGATGGCGTTGAATACGATAGCTGCATCTTCTGCTGAGCGTGTAATAGGACCAATTTTATCCATTGACCAGCTAAGTGCCATTGCGCCGTGGCGGCTAACACGACCAAAGGTTGGGCGAAGGCCGGTTGTACCACAAGCCGTAGATGGCGATACTATAGAACCAAGTGTTTCGGTACCGATAGCATACGGCAGCAAGCCTGCTGCAACAGCTGCCGCTGAACCAGCTGATGAACCACTAGAGCCTCTGCTAATGTTCCATGGCGAGCGGGTTTTACCACCGTACCATACATCTCCCATGGCCAGTGCTCCTAAGGTTGTCTTCGCCACCAGTACTCCTCCTGCGTCCTGCAGGCGCTGCACAACTGTAGCATCCTCGTCTATTACCTGATCTTTGTAAGGCATAGCACCCCAGGTTGTTTTATATTTTTTGGTAGATAAAAGGTCCTTCACCCCAAATGGTATACCATGTAACATACCTTTATACTTACCAGCTTTTATTTCCTGATCTGCTTTACGAGCCTGTTCCAGCGCCAACTCCTCTGTTAATGAGGTTATACATTCCAATGTTGGTCCATACTTTTTAAGGCGATCCAGATAAAACACTGTAAGTTCTTCTGAACTAATTTGCTTAGTGCGAATAAGCTCTGATAATTGTGGCAAAGTATAAAAAGCAAGCTCTTCTCGATTAGCAGGTAGTTTTACTTTAGAGGCTCTGGCTACTTCAAACTTTTTCCTTTCCTTCTCAAAAGTATGACCTACAGGTATTGGATTAAACATAAGTGCTGGAGCTACATCATTCGGCAAGGGCTGCTTTCTTATAACAGCGTAGCTTTGCTGAAACTCCTCCAGGTCTGTTAAGGCAGAATCCAGCTGGGCATCTGTGAAATTTAATCCAATCAGTTTCTGTGCTTCACGAACTACATCAACTGATAATTTGCTCTCAGCAACTTTGGAAACGAACGCCCCAGAAATAAAGCACCCTGCTCCTAATAGTATTATTGTTCCTTTTCTAAACATTGTCACTCATACATTTTTGTTATAAGTTATGATATTGTTTGTAACAAAAAAAGGCCACTCTAAACAGAGTGGCCTTTTGTATTGGTATTAAATAAATTAATATCCAGGATTTGGCACAAGTGAAGGATTGATATCCAGTTCTCTTTGAGGAATTGGAAGGATTGTTAAATCTCCACCGAAAACTGCTTTACTTGCTCCCTCGCCACTTGTTTTAAGAGGCATTTTGTTTCTAAGAAGATCCATTCTGCGTAAACCTTCAAATGCAAGCTCTTTACGTCTTTCTTCTAACACTGTCGCCAATAAATCAGCAGTGCTAGTGAAATCAGCAGCTGTATATGTAGCCAAGCCCGCTCTTACTCTTAAAGGATTGATCAAATCAATTGCTTCTTGAGCTCCAGCAACTGTAGTTGCTTGTCTAACGATAGCTTCAGCCAATGTTAATACTACTTCTGTAGTACGTATAATTGGCGCGTTATCAGCATTATTAACTGCATCAGGATACTTAGTTGTGAAAATATAAGTACCACCATCAGCTCCCACACCTTCAGAACTTAATGAAGATAAGCGTTTATCGCCAGCCTCATAAGATTCTAAAAGACCAGATGAATAGGCAGCATCACCTCTACCACCACTAGCCGCAGGACGATAGTAAGATGCTAAACCACCGCTACCTGTACGTCCGTTATCTATTGCTGAGTTCTGAATTGTAAACACATCCTCAGAAGTATTAGCGTTATAGAAACTATAATCGCTTGCTAAGCTATAAGAATTGTCTGCTAAAACTTCTCTTGCATATTGCTCTGCCTGAGACCAGTTTTCTCTGTATAATTTAAGTCTAGCAAGCAATGCCTTCGCTGCACCTACTGTTGCACGGCCACGTGCTTCTGATGGGTCACCAAATTGGCTAGCTGTTTTAAGTGCTGGGATTGCCTCAGTTAAATCTTTTTCAATCTGAGCATGTACTTGGTTTAGCGTTGCTCTTTCAGGGAAGGTGATCTCACCTGTGAAAGGCTCTAAAACTAATGGAACAGACAGGTTATCACCGCCGCTCAGTTGAAATGGCTGAGAAAAGAAGTTCGACATCTGGAAGTACAGTAAAGCTCTTAAAAATTTTGCTTCTGCAACTACCTGTGCCTTCTCAGCCTCTGTAAATCCAGGATCTTCTACTGTTGGGGCTTTGGCAATAACATTATTAGCTCTAGTTATAGCTCTGTAGTGTACTTGCCATAAATTCTGTATAGTTAAGTTAGCACCTACAGTATTGAAATTTTGAATTTCCTGTAGCGTTGGGAAAGAGCCAACAAATTGTACGTTATCTGCCTGGAAGTCACCAATAACATGACCTAGACCACCAAATATTTCGAAATTCTGAGTTGTACTATATACACCATACAGTGAGCTCATTGCTGTAGCCTCTGAATTAAACGCAGACTCCTCAGTTAAATCTTGCTCAGGCCTTAACTCATTGAGTTTGTCCTCGCAAGAAAAAAGACCTAGCGCTAAGGAAAACCCTAATGCTCTTAATATATATTTTTTATTCATTGGATTAAAATTTAAGCTTCTTAGAATGTTAAGTTAACACCTCCTGTTATTGATCTTGGCTGTGGTAAAGCAAAGAATGACTCACCTGCAACTTGGTTAGAACCACCATTCGCTGATACTTCAGGATCTGGACCTCTGAAGTTATCTGCTGTCAGTGTCCATAAGTTCTGTCCCATAACATATACACGAGCTGAAGAAAGCACTTTGCTCTTCGCAACTAAGTTCTGAGGTAGCGTATAGCCTAAGGTTACATTCTTTAATCTCAGGTAAGAGCCATCCTGCAAATGCAGAGTAGATAACTGAGCAAAGTTAGGAAGCGTTGGGCTATTAAGTGCCGGAGCAAATGCATCTCTGTTTTCAGGCGTCCAGTAATCTAACAAGTCTGTGCTCTTGTTGAATGCACTTAACATGTTCTCTGTAAAGCGAAGACCATCAATAAGCACCTTATTACCATAAGAGAAGTTAAAGAAGGTATTCAGGTCAAATGCTTTATATCTGATTCTGTTTGTAAAGCCGCCTGTAAAATCAGGAATCGCGCTACCTGCAACAACACGGTTTGCCGTTGAGTAAGTAGTAGTTACATTACCATCTTTATCTAACCACTCAGCATTACCAGTTTCTGGATTCACACCTACATATCTAACTAGATAGAATGTATTCAGGCTTTCCCCTTCAATAGCTCTTTGTGCTGTACTACCTGAGATAAAGTTTCTTCCTTCAGGGTCTTTGTTGTCAGGTAAAGAAAGAATTTCATTTTTCAAGAAGCCCATATTTAAGCTGGTAGTCCACTCAAAATCTGGTCTAGTTATATTTCTGCTTGTAAGCATTAGGTCAATACCCCGGTTTCTCATTTCACCCACGTTTCTAGTAGCGCTGGCGAAACCTGTTGTATACGGATATGGCTGACTTGCAAGTAAACTTACAGTGTTCTTGTTATAGAAACTCGCTTCGATATCTAATCTTTCAAACACAGTTGCATTTAAAGTAATATCAAACTGAGCTGTTTCTTCCCATGCTAAATCTGGGTTAGGTACAGTTGTTGGAATCAAACCAGATTTACCATTGTAGTCAGCACCGCTACCACCTGCAAAAAGGCCTAGGTATGCGAAGTTACCAATTCTGTCATTACCAGAAGTACCATAGCTCGTCTTCAACTTCAAGAAGTTAAGGAATCCTACATTCTGCAGGAAGCTTTCTTCTGATAAAACCCAACCAGCTGATACCGCATAGAATGTGCCGTACTTTTTGTTGGCACCGAAACGAGAAGAGCCATCTCTACGCAATGTACCTTCTAATAAGTATTTGCTGTTGTAATCGTAGTTTACACGACCAAAGTAAGACTCTAATGCCCACTCAGAACCTGTCGCACTTGTAGAAAGAGGTGTACTTGCTGAGCCTACGTTTGGCAGGTCATCACTAGCAAAACCAGAGCCCTCAACTAACATATCGTCAAAACGAGAAGTTTCAAAGCTGTGTCCAACTAATGCTCCAATAGTATGTCCATCGAAAAACTTATTGTAATTCAATGTATTTGTAGTTAGCCACTTGTTATCAGCAATATTTGATCTGTAGCCATAACCACCCGGGCTTAGGATGTCTGGATCACGATATTTCGCATCAGTTTCAACAAAGTCGATACCCCAGTCAGTTTTAATTTTAAAATCGTTAAGGAAAGTGATTTCTGCAAATGCGTTACCAGTACTCCTCATTAAATTGAAGTCGTTTATAGTAAGTGCATCCTGAGCTATTGAGTTAACAATGAATCCAGTGTTCTGGAAATTCCCGTCAGGTCCGTAAGGTGTTACCCAAGGGCTTTGCAGGTAAGCACCTGTTAAAGGCGCTGCAGTGCTGTTCTCTAGGCCAACACGTCTCATGTCAGAGTTTGACAAGTTATAGTTTACGCCAATTTTAACATTGTCGGAAACGCTGTGCGCTAAATTCAATCTACCAGATAGTTTCTTTAACTCGTTACCGATTGTAAAGCCTTCTTCATCAGAATATACACCACCTACATAGAATGTAGTTTTATCATTACCGCCTCTAGCAGAAAGACTATAAGAGCTAATGCTACCTTTTTGAGTTACTCCGTCTACCCAGTCATATGAATCTACGCCATTACCGAAGCTTGGCACAGCAGTACCTCTGGCATTTGCAACAGCTGTTCTGAAAGTTCTGTACTCCTCAGCACTCATGTATTTCAGCTGGTTTGTTGCTTCAGAAACGCCTGTGAAATAATCTACGTTAACCTGAGTTTTCTGACCTTTAGAACCCGACTTAGTATTGATCAATACTACACCATTCGCACCTCTTGAGCCATAAATAGCAACCGCAGCTGCATCTTTTAGAACACTCATTGATTCAATATCATTTGGGTTGATATTGAGAAGTGGGTTAAGACCAGAGCTAGCACCTTGAGTGAAAGAGTAGCCACCATCGTTCAAAGGAACACCATCGATCACATAAAGCGGCTGACCACCAGCTGTGATAGAAGAAACACCTCTAACGCGTACGTTTGCCGCAGCTCCCAATACACCTGAAGAGTTAGTCATCTGAACACCAGCTGCCTGGCCTTGCAGTAACTGCTGCGGGCTAGTTAGTGGCGTATCTTTAAAAGACAATGCATCTACAGTAGCAACTGACTGAGTACTTACACGTTGGTTCTGTGTACCATAACCAACTACTACTACTTCCTGTAATTGCTTGTCATTAACAGATATAGACACATTTATAGAGCTGGAATTACCAATCGCAACTTCTTTTGTTGTATAACCGATATAGCGGAATACTAGTGTATTGTTTTCACCTGGCACATTAATGCTAAAAGTACCGTCTGCTCCTGTTGCCGCACCTACTGTAGTTCCTTTAACGAGTACAGCAACTCCTGGCAACCCCTGACCACTTGACTGATCAGTAACTTTTCCATTTACAGTCCTACTTTGTTGTGCCCAAGCCGGAACGGCTAGTACCAACACAATAAAGAGACTAAAGAGTAACCTCTTCTTCATACTTTTTTAGGTTAGTTAATAGTGAATAGATATAGATAATATTCCAAATATAATCATAAAATTGAATCCACAAAATTTACTTGATAAAATAAATTAAATTATATACTCTGATTCCCCTATCATAAATACAAAGCATAGCCAATGCGTTTAACTTATAAAAAAACACAGTAATTAACCCCCAATGTAGTTATTCGATCATTTATTATAATAACTACATACCATACTTAAATTCAGCCCAAAATAAAAAGTACAATTTAAATAACTGTGTTACAACATCATATTTATGATTTTTTTATACTTATAAGCTATTAATACCTCATATCGCAGCATAGCATATTATATTAACAGGATATACAATGATTTTTATATAGTTTTTAATAAAACCCTAAAACGCTTAAAATCGACACATTCCTACTTGAAGAATACTGAAATGTGAACTATTTCAGTAAAAAGGGTAGAAAGCAATATAAAACTAACTAATATTCAATGTTATATCAATTAATAAGTACATGAAAGCGGTATAACCAAACAAGAATTAGAACACTCAAAGTATAACCCTTTCTCTGCAGCTACCGAAACCGACGCTAAAGCAACAATAGCATTGTTGCTCATTAAAGTATAAATTGCAGTGATCACTCTGTAGCCTGTGCTTTATGATTTCATCTCGTACCTCTCCGCCGGTCAAATTACTTTTAAGCTTATACTTTACTTTATTCCTTTTATTACCCCCACTAGTCTCTGTTGGTAATAATGGTACACCGCGCGCATTACTCTGGGAGATATCAGGTAATGGACTTAAGTCGCCATCCTATATGTTTGGCACCATCCACGCACTTTGCCCAGAGCAGTTTAGTATACCAGAACCTGTACAAAAGAAGCTCGAGCAGTGTGACCAACTCTCGTTGGAGGTAGATATGGATGCGCCAAATTTTATGGCAGAACTAATGCAGAGCGCTACATTACCGAAGGGTATTACCTTAAGCAAGGTACTAAAGCCTGAAGAGTACAAGCTTTTAGCAGAGCACTTGGCAAGTACTATGCAGCTAGACCTTAAGATGTTTGATAACATGAAACCATTCATGTTACAATCGCTGCTGCTCTCACAGCTAACAGATTGCAAAGCCATATCATATGAGCAGCGCCTAGTAGAACTCGCACATGCGCAGGGTAAAGAGGTAATAGGTGTGGAAACAATTAGAGAGCAATTGGCAGCCATGGACCAGTTGCCACAACACATGCAAACCGAAATGCTGGTTAAAACAGTAAAAGATATGCCTGCAGCACGTGCCTCTTACTTGCAAATGGTAAAGCTATACCAGGCGCAGGACCTTGATGGCATTTCCAGCATTATGCAAGAAGACATGCCCGAAGAGGAGTATAAACTTTACGAAAAAATCTTTCTCACTGCCCGCAACCTGCGCTGGATACCAGTAATAGAACGTGAAGCAAAAGCAAAACCTACTTTCTTTGCTGTAGGGGCAGGGCATTTAACCGGTGACCAAGGCGTGCTGGAGCTGCTCCGGCAACGAGGCTATACAGTGAAGCCTATCATTAATTAAATATAGCTTTACTAACTACATGCATTGCCGTAATATCGTATAGTTGAATTGATGACTGCCTCTCACCAATACACTATGCAAAAATTTCTGTCGCTTCTGTTGCTTTACTGGCTCCTGCTTGGTTGCCTAATAGCTAATGGCCAAGATATAAGCATCTGTGCTGAAAGCAGATCACAGGCAGTAAAGCGCCAAGCAGTGGCAACCCCAGCGCATCAACTCCTGATGAACAGGTATGATGTTACCTTTTATAAACTGGACCTGCAGCTGGAGCGAAATTCTACTTACATTACTGGCAGTGCTACCATTGTGGCCAAAGTAAAACAAGGAGGCTTGAGCACATTTGCGTTTGAGCTACATCCCAATCTAATAATTGAGTCAGTACAGCTAAACGGGACACAAGAGGAAAGTATAAGCCGCAATGCAGGTGATGTTACTGTTCAGTTAGCTACACCTAAAAATGCAGGCGAAAGTATTGAGGCCATTATAGCTTATAGTGGCACAGCCCCTGCTGGCGCTTCGGCTGCTATAGGCAATGGTTTTAACACTGCCCGTGAACAGAACTGGGGGAACGATGTAACCTGGAGCCTGAGCGAACCTTATGCTGCATACGAATGGTGGCCTACCAAGCAGGTTCTTACAGATAAAGCAGATTCGGTGCATGTTTTTGTAACGACAAGCGCTGAAAATAAGGTTGGTTCCAATGGCATTTTGACCAAGGTTGTGGACCTGCCTGAAAACAGGAAACGTTACGAGTGGAAATCGAAGTACCCCATTGATTATTACCTGATATCGGTGGCAGTATCAAATTATGAGGAGTACCTGCAGTATGCAAACCCTGCCGGAGCCACACGCCCTGTGCCTATACTTAACTACATTTACAACGGCTCGCTGAAATTTCACAAACCAGAAATGGACAGAACGCCCGGGTTTCTGGAGCACTTTTCTGAACTCTTTGGTTTATACCCCTTTCATGAGGAGAAGTATGGCCACAGCCTGGCACCTTTAGGCGGAGGCATGGAACACCAGACCATGACAACTCAAAGCACCTTTACTTTTACACTCACAGCGCACGAACTAGCCCACCAGTGGTTTGGCAACCATGTTACCTGCGCCAGTTGGCAGGATATTTGGCTAAATGAAGGCTTTGCCTCATATGCTGAGTACCTGGCGTTGCAAAAGTTTGCCGTTCCTGAGGCTGCAGAAAGCTGGTTGTTAAATGCCCAAAATTTTTCATTGGTAAGCCATTCTGCCTCATCTGTTAAAGTACCAGACACCACTAATGTAGGGCGAATCTTCGACTTTAGGATATCCTATAAGAAAGCAGCTTGTGTAATTCATATGCTCCGTTTCGAGATTAATGATGATGCACTGTTTTTCAAAGCGCTGCAGAACTACCTTCAGCAATTTGGGGGCGGCACAGCAAACACAGCAGACCTACAACAAATCTTTGAGCAAACCACAGGTAAAAAGCTGTCTTACTTCTTTAAGCAATGGTATACAGGCACTGGCTTTCCAGTGCTTAGTATAAACTGGAACCAGGAGCAGAACCGCCTGCTTATAACGTCAGAAGTTACCGGAAGCGGAGGCACTTCCTTCTTTAAAACAGACATGGAATACCGTATTATTACCTCTGTTGGTGATACAACTATTCGTGTAACGCAGGGTGCAGCCAGCGAGAATTACCTGATACAGGTAGATGGCCAGGTGCTGAATATAATTCCGGATCCTGATAACTGGATCTTAAAAAACATCTCACAGAACAGAAAAAACATAGCTTTGGCTGTACCTGCTTTTAGCGATCCTCTGCTCTACCCCAATCCTGTATCGGGACGGAGCAAAAGTATAAAAGTAGCAAATTTAAGCTTTAACCCCAAGCTAGCAGAAGTATACGACATGACAGGAAAGCTTGTAAAAAGTTACTCGCTAAAGCCAGTTTCTGATGTTAACGTCCCTATTACAGAACTAGCAGCCGGTATATACCATCTTACCCTTACCGATGGCAAAAACCTGTACCGTACCAGGTTTATCAGGGTTAGAGATTAAATTAAACTACTCTAGTAGCGCATCATGGCTATTACTTGCTGGGCCTCACGCACGTTATACTCATAGGCAAGGCGCCTATAGTTTATAAGATCTATAATAGTGCCCACAAAGCAAAGTCCTGCTGTAAAGAAGTATAGCAATCCTAAACCTATTTGTCCTACTATAAATCTTTGAATACCTGCCACTCCGAAGAACCCAATAATGGTTGTAATTAGTATCAGCATGGGCTCACGGCGCCTGCTGCGGTAAATAGAAGCAAATTGCCTCGCTTCATCTTCTGTCATAGGGCTTACGAGCGTCTGCACAAAGCTCATTTCATCCGGTTCAAGGTCCGGCATCAGGTGTAAAATGCTAGCCATATTAGTTATGTAAGGTTAGAGTTTTAAAATGATTTTTTTGCCAACGCAGCAACTTCCAACAACGCCAGAGCATCAACAGTATAGCAGGCAGTGCTAAGGGATGCTCCTTCCATGATGCTTCCCAGTCTCCTCGAAACAAGTACGAAATACTATGCCCTAAACCGCAGCCAAAGCAGCCACTCTCAATAAACCAACTGTAAGGGCATAAACTAAATAGATGTGTCCCATCAGGATCCATAAAAGCCAGCAAAGCCAAAGCTGCAAGCCATAGCCCTGCCTCTGTCAGGTAATGCAAATGCCTTATATGCTGGTACCATTTCATTATTTACCTCATCATCTGCTGCACTGTACTTGTTACACTAAACAAGTATACTTAAATCATGGCACACTTGCACAATTATCAGCAATTAATGTGCTCTGCAGGCATAAAATATAATGGTAACTCTTAAAGAACTAACCTCCTCATACTTTACCCTTTGCTCTAGCTTGTTCCTTCGCATTGTTATTTTATCAGTTCTACTAATTATACTTTATTAAGGCAAACATTATTTAAACGCTGAAGTAAGAAAATAGAAGTAAACTTATAAAAATTTGACAATATGGAATGCAATGTAGGTTTAGTGGAGCAAAAAGCACGAGCTATAGCAGGCTTAACTATGGTGGGAATTGGCGCATATTATAATTCTAAACCATTGGCTCTGCTTGGGCTGATATCGATCGCAACAGCGATGATTCGCTGGTGCCCGATTAACAGCTTGATAGGGTATAATGGCTGCAGAGAAGAAAAAAGTATAAGTAAAATGAAAAAAACGGCATGATGTGCTAGAAAAAGGAGGCAATGCCAGTAGCGAAGAGGTAGATCAAGACTCAATTTCTTTGCAGAAACCGATTATGGTTTACGATGGCAACTGCAGTTTCTGCAGGTTCTGGGTAAGTAAATGGCAAAATTTGGCATCGGAAGAAGTTGACTTTGTTCCTTATCAACAGCTTCCTAAACTATACTATGGTGTTACCCGCCAACAGTTCAGCAGGTCGGTTTACCTGGTTACAAAGTATAGGCGCTTACATGGTGCTGCTGCCGTGTTTGAGGTACTGGCCATTGGTGGAGACGATTCTTGGAACAGAATTTACTACAATGTAGTGCTCGCTGATACTTTTTTTGAGGCTGCTTATCGGGTAGTAGCAAACAACAGAGACTTTTTCTTCTGGCTTACTAAGTTATTCTACACAGATGCTCGAGCCTTCAAATAGAAATTGATTTCAAACCAACAACAGCGCCCGCCATAACGTTTAGCTATACCAAAGCAACATTACCTATTATTTGTCTATGAAAAAGAACTACCTCCTATTTATACTTTTGATATTCAGCGGTGGCTGCTACAGTATACTTCCCTCCAAAGGAGGCGGACAAATAGACACTAATACAAGCACACGACCAATCGTAGCAAGCGATATTGCACTTCCAACTGGCTATACTATAGAGGCTGTTGCTACTGGTTTAACCTTTCCGACGGGTGTGGCCTTTGATGAGCAGGGACAGGTATATGTGGTAGAGGCTGGGTATTCTTATGGCGAAGAGTTTCTTGAGCCGCGGCTATTACGCGTAGAGCAGAATAGAAACCTGAGCACTATTGCCACTGGGCAAAAAAACGGCCCCTGGACTGGCGTTACTTTCCTTAATGGTAACTTTTATGTAGCAGAGGGCGGCCAAATAAACGGAGGTAAATTGTTACGAATTTCTAAAAGTGGCGATATTGCCGCACTTATAGATAACCTCCCTAGCCTCGGCGACCACCACACCAACGGCCCTGTGCCAGGACCTGACGGAAATTTATACTTTGGCTTGGGCACCGCTACCAATTCAGGCGTTGTTGGCCCTGACAATTATAATTTTGGCTGGCTAAAGCGGCATCCCGAATTTCACGACATCCCCTGCCAGGATATTACCCTTACCGGCCAGAACTATAGTAGCGATATACCTTTAGAAAATAAGCCCGGCCAACAACAGACAGGTGCATATTCGCCTTATGGCAGCACAACAACACAAGGCCAAGTTATTAAAGGCAAAATTCCTTGTTCGGGTGCTGTGCTGCGGGTAACACCAGAGGGCAAAAGTATGGAATTAGTGGCTTGGGGATTCCGGAACCCGTTTGGGCTGGCTTTTTCGCCGGGTGGTGTGCTATATGTTAGCGATAACGGCTTTGATGTTCGGGGCAGCAGGCCTGTTTGGGGCACCGGTGATTACCTGTGGCAGGTGCAGCAAGGGCAATGGTATGGCTGGCCCGACTACTCTGGTGGGCTGGCATTCAATGGTGACAGGTTTGGTCCTCCGAGTAAAAAAGCTCCGCAACCTTTACTCGCACAACACCCTAATAAACCACCTAAGCCGGCAGCAGTACTTGGTGTGCACTCTTCTTCTAATGGCCTCGACTTTTCGCGCAGCAGCAGCTTTGGCTACCAGGGCGAGGCGTTTATCGCTCAGTTTGGAGATATGGCTCCTGATGTTGGCAAAGTGCTGGCTCCGGTTGGGTATAAAGTGGTGCGGGTAAATGTAGAAACCGGGGTAGTAACAGATTTCGTTGCCAACAAAGGCAAGAAAACAGCACCTGCATCTAAGCTAAAGTCTGGAGGACTGGAACGACCGGTAAGCGTAAAGTTCTCGCCGGATGGGCAAAGCCTTTATATAGTTGATTTTGGCGTGATAGAAATGACAGAAGATGGACCCGCACCGAAGCATAAAACCGGGGTAATTTGGAAAGTAACTAAAACGGAGGCAAAACCATGAGAAGATACTTTATACTTTCCGCTGCCTTTCTGATGCTACTCTTGCTTAGCTACTGTGGCTCTGCACGTCGCGGCGCACCTATATACGCTCCGCTTGCCATAGAATCAGAGGCGGTGGCAAACGGAGAAGCAGTGTACATGACGTATTGCAACAAATGCCACCCCGGCGGTGCAGCAGGTTTAGGCCCAGCTATTAACAATAAACCGTTGCCTGGCTTTATGATAAAACTTCAGGTAAGGAAAGGGTTTGGCGTAATGCCAGCTTTCAAAGAAGAACATATCACAGACCAGCAACTGGACAATTTGGTAGCTTACCTTAAAGAACTTAAAGCGGCCAAATAGTATACCCCACGTGTTATAAAAAGGCATGTGGCTAAGCAAAACAATTGTGCCTTGTGCTGTAGTATACTCTTAGCCAGAGCACCTTGCAGCACATGGAAGTAATTATCATATTTATACTTACGCTACTGAACGGCTTTTTTGCCTTGTCAGAAACTGCGCTTGTGTCTGTAAAAAAGAGTAGAGTTGAGCACAGAGCAGCCAAAGGAAGTACACGCGCCAAAACCATACTTGAGCTGCACCGCCACCCCGAGAACTTTCTGTCTTCCATACAGCTAGCCATTACACTCATTGGCATTGTGGCAGGGGCATACGGAGGCACCGCACTAGCAGAAGATGTTGCGCCATACATTAAAAGAGTTGAGGTGCTGGCGCCTTACGCTTCACAGGTATCCATTACGCTGCTCGTCATCCTGATTACATATTTTACCATTGTAATAGGCGAGTTGATTCCTAAAGTAATTGCGTTGCGTAACACCCTCGGAGTTGCCCTGTTCGTGTCGCCTTTCATCAAGCTTTTCACTTCTGTATCATACCCGCTGGTGCGCCTGCTGTCTGGGTCTACTAACTTAATTATAAAACTTCTCCGCATAAAGCCTACAACTGAGGCGCATACTGTAACCGAAGAAGAACTGCGGCACATGCTGCGCGTTGCGGGCAGAGAAGGGGTACTGGAACATGAAGAGGAGCAGATTCACCAAAACATCTTCAGCCTGTACGACTACCGAAACTGCGATTTGATGACGCACCGCTCAAAGGTAGAATGGATAGGATCTGACTTGCCCGTTAAAGCCATACAGGAGAAAATCCTGCAGAGCCCGCACTCCAAGCTTCCTGTGTGCCGGGGCAGCCTAGATAACATGCAAGGTATACTCTCGGCTAAGGATTTTCTGGCGTATAAACATAACCAGGATTTTAGCTTGCACTCCATACTTAAAGAGCCGGTATACATTTCCGAAAGCATGCTTGTTGTGAATACACTGCGCCTTTTTAAAGAGAGAAAGCAGTATTTAGGCATTGTTGTGGATGAGCACCGTGCCGTTAAGGGCATTATAACATTACACGATATTATGGAGGCCATAGTAGGCGACATTCCAGATTTGGGATTGGGCGCAGAGCCTAATATTTATACCCGCGAAGATGGCTCACTGCTTATAAGCGGAGCAACTACCATTGCACAGCTAAACCAACATTTAAGCTCCGAATTCATACCTGAAAATCCTAAATTATACTCCACCATGGCTGGATTTATACTTCACCACATCTCGCAGATTCCGCGTACCGGCGATAAGATCGAATTAGATGGCTACACGCTGGAGGTAGTAGATATGGATGGATGTCGGATTGACAAAATCATACTTACAGGAACCCGCCAAAGTGCAGTATAAGACTAATTATCCAAAACAAAAGCCGTTCTGCAAAAACGGCTTTTTCACTTTCAAGAGATCTAAATTCTATATCTTCGGGTGCCTTCTGTGTGTTTTAGTTAGTCTACAAGAAGAACGGCGAAATAAGAAGAATAAATTTGCACTATTGGATCGGAGGTCTGTCATTAATATCGCAGCTAGGATACTTCTGATTATTTTTTTGTTCTTTTTCCAACCGGTGCTTCCTAGCTATCCTTTCTTCTTCAAGCATCTCTTGACTAACTGCATCTGTAAACCCTCTGGAAAAACCAAAGCTCTCATCCACAGTCCTTTCTCTCATGTCTCCGGTAGTGTAAAAAATATCGGAGAGATGGTCACGTCCACTTCTTCTACGTCTCATGGTATTATCCTTTCTTGATTAGGTGATGGTGCTTATCCAACACAGATTAAAATAAATATTGTACTATATTATACGTATTTTAAAATAAAATGTGCTGCAGCAAACAGGCTCTAAAAGATGACTCCACCTAAACATAAATAGCCTGTGCAGATACAATTCCTGCACAGGCTATTCTAGAGTTTTTAAGTGAGGCTTACTTCTTTTTCTTTAATTTGGCTTTAGCTTTCTTGGCCTTGGCAGCCTTTACTTTCTCCTCAGTTTCCTGGGCCTCTTTTAATAACGATTTCCAATCATACTTGGCATCAGCACTGAAGTCGATAGTAGCTTCATAATCATCTGTATCTACCTCCAGCACTTTGATATCCTTGGTCAGGTACTGCTGTATTTCCTCAAGTATAGGCTTCTCTTCGGGTGCACAAAAGCTAACGGCAATTCCTTTCTCGGTACCGCGACCTGTACGGCCCACACGGTGCACATAGTTTTCCGGCTGCTCCGGCAGGTCATAATTTACCACATACTCTACATTAGGTATATCAATGCCACGTGCACTCACATCCGTTGCAATCAGTAGCTTTACTTCGCCTTTTTTAAATTTGTGCATCACATCCTGGCGGTCTTTCTGCTCTTTGCCTCCATGTATACTTATTGCTTTTATACCCACGCGCTCCATAGCGGCTACCACACGCTCTGCGCGTATCTTGGTGCGCACAAAAGCCAGTATCTTCTTGTCAGGGTTCTCCTTCACTACACGCTCCAGAAAAAAGCGCTTATCATCCATGCCCACGTACATCACCGAGTGGTCTACGTTTTTAGCCACAGGATCTTTCGGCGATATCTGGATTCGCACCGGCTTGTTTACCAGCGAATAAGCCAATTCCTTAATTTTTTCGTTGATAGTGGCAGAGAAGAAGAGCGTCTGGCGGTTGCGCGGCAATTTCGTGATTAGGTGGCGTATGTCATGTATAAAACCCAGGTCTAGCATGTGGTCTGCCTCATCCAATACCAACGTTTCTACGCGGTGCAGGTTTATATGCCCCTGACTTACCAAGTCAAATAAACGGCCAGGTGTAGCTACAAGCACATCAATTCCGTTCTCCAGCTTCGCGATTTGCGGCCCCTGCTCTACTCCCCCAAACACACAGAACGTTTCTACGCGCGTGCCTCTTCCGATCTCGTTAAACACCTCCGTTATCTGCATCGCCAGTTCCCTGGTTGGCACCATCACCACGCACTTAATGCCATCGCCGCGTTTACGGTTCTTGCTGAACTGCAGCTTATCGAGTACCGGAATCGCAAATGCTGCTGTTTTACCTGTACCTGTCTGGGCAATAGCCAGTACATCCTCCCCTTTAAGTATAGGTGGTATGGCTTTAAACTGGATATCGGTAGGTTTTCTAAAACCCAGCTTGTTTAGGCTTCTCTTTATTTCGTCGGAAATGCGGTAATCTTCAAACTTCATGTTGATGCGTGTTATACAAGGTTACACCTATACTTACGGTGTAACCAGAGTGCAAAGGTACAGCTAATTGTTGATTATAGCTTTGCCGCTGCCTATTAGCTTATTAAAACAATTCTCAGCGAAATTTAACCATACATTATAGCCTCCTCATCAGGCATTAAAAAGCAAAAACAATAGTTTTATAAACTTTTTTAATAGTAATACTATTACATATAAAACTTTGTCTAATTTTGCTTTGTTAATAGGCTTTTTATAACTGTAATTGAATGCATCAAAATTAAAATGATTGTAAAACAAAATGCAGCTCATAAAGCTTTTGTAACAGTTCATTTAAGCAGCAGTAGACAGTAGCATAAAGTATAACGAATAAAGAATGGCTTATCCTAAAGCAGATAAAAAATTAACGCCGATGCAGCGCTTCCTGAACCTGCTCTCTATTGAGCGGAAGGAGATCATGTACATGTATGTATATGCTGTTGCCGCAGGCTTAATTACTTTAATGATACCACTGGGTATTCAGAGCATTATCGGTTTTGTGTCTAGCGGGCAGGTAACGGTATCGGTGGTGGTGCTGATCAGCCTGATTGTGCTGGCCCTGTTAATTGTAGGCGGTTTGCAGGTAATGCAGCTGTGGCTGGTGGAGTTTATACAGCAACGCCTGTTTGCCCGCACCGCCTCCGAGTTTGCTTATCGTGTGCCGCGCTTTCAGCCGGAGGCATTGCTTAAGTACTACCCACCCGAGCTCATGAACCGCTTTTTTGATGTGGTAACGCTGCAAAAGGGTGTAGCCAAAATTCTGGTAGACTTCTCTACAGCTGTTATTCAGATTGTGTTTGGTCTTATTCTGCTTTCGTTTTATCACCCATACTTTATTTTTTTAGGTTTGCTTCTGATCATCGTGCTAATAGCTATTATCTGGGCTACTGGCGGAAAGGGTATCGAGACAAGTATAAAAGAATCTAAATACAAGTATAAGCTGGTGGCCTGGCTAGAGGAAATGGCACGTTCGCTTAGCACCTTTAAGCTGGTGGGCCACACAAACCTGCCCATGGACCGCACCAACAACTATGTAAAAAGCTACCTGGATGTGCGCCGGCAGCACTTCAGCGTGCTCATGACGCAGTACTACAGCTTTGTAGGCTTTAAAACCTTTATTACAGGGGGCTTGCTGGTACTGGGCTGTATCCTGGTAGTGCAGCAGGAAATCAACATTGGTCAGTTTGTGGCCTCCGAGATTATCATCATCTTGATTATGGCTGCTGTAGAGAAGATCATCATCAAATTGGACACGGTTTACGACGTGATGACAAGCCTTGACAAAATAGGACAGGTAACGGATCTGCCGATTGAAGAGGTAAAAGGCATAAAAATAGATGAACTGGATATTGAAGGCGGCTTAAGTATACAGGCTAAAAACCTGAACTATAAATTTCAGGATACCAAGAAAGTGGCTCTTAAAGACATAAACTTTAACATAAAGCCTTCAGAGCGAATCTGCCTGTCTGGATTCAACAGCTCCGGCAAAAGTACGCTTCTCAATATCCTGCTAGGGTTGCTGCCATCGTTTGAGGGTAATCTGTCTTACAATAATGTTTCGCTGCACGATTTGCACAAGGGGAACCTTCGCAGCTACATCGGTGATAATATTTCTAAAGAGCAGGTGTTTGATGGCACTTTTCTGGAAAATATCACCTTAGGCCGAGAACTTCCGATGAAGGATATTCTGTGGGCAATAGAGCTTACCGGACTTACAGATTTTATACATTCTATGCCAGATGGCCTGCAAGCCTACCTTACAGGTGGAAGTATGCGCCTGCCTGGCAGTATTGCCCGTAAAATTATTATGGCACGCAGCCTGGTGCAAAGGCCAAAGCTCCTGATCCTGGACAACATGGCAGGTATGGCCCGAAAAGAAAAACTGGAAATGCTGCACTTGCTAATAAATCCGCAGTTCGACTGGACTATGATCATTGTTTCGAATGACAGAGATGTGATGCAGTTATGTGACAGAACCATACTGCTTCAGAATGGACGGTTGGTAGCCTTTGGCAGCTATGAGCAGCTAAAGCAGCTGGATGTTTTACAGGAATTAACTGATGTAACCGCATAACGTATGGCTACCAGATTAAAAGAATTTGACGAGACGGGCCATCCGCAACTGGAGGTAATGGCTGAGGTGCAAACGCCACATATGGGCCGCACGCTTACGTATTGGATCGGCGGCATTTTCCTGATCGTTATACTTTGCTTGTTCCTGCCCTGGACACAAAACATACGTTCTACGGGAACCTTAACTACACTTACCCCACAGGACCGACCACAAACAGTGGAGGCTACTATAGCAGGCCGTATTGAGCGCTGGCATGTAATGGAGGGTGCTTTTGTAAAGGAAGGCGATACGATTGCCAGCATCTCTGAGATAAAGGAAAAGTATATGGACCCTAACCTGCTGGCACGCCTTGGAGAGCAGGTAGACGCAAAGCAGCAGTCGGTGGAAGCTAATGAAAACAAGGTTCAGGCGATGCAGGAGCAAATACGTGCGCTGCGCGAGGGCTTGGTTTTTAGTCTGCAGAAGGCACGTAACAAAGTAGAGCAAACGCGACTGAAGCTTCAAAGCGATAGTATGGATGTGGTGGCGCAACGCACTGAATTGGCTGTTGCTGAGGCTCAGTTTCAGCGCCAGGAAAACCTGTACAAGCAAGGCTTAAAATCGCTTACGGAACTGGAGCAGCGCCGTTTAAAACTGCAGGAGGCACAGGCAAAGCTGTTATCTCTGATTAACAAGTACGACGCCACCAGAGCAGAACTACAAAACGCGCGCACTGAGCTAAACTCTTTACAGGCAGAGTATGGCGACAAAATAGCTAAGGCAGAAGCAGAGTTAAACTCCACCCGCTCTTATATTTATGGTACACAGGCTGAGGTAGCTAAGATGCAGAGCGAGTACAGTAGCACACAAGTTCGTAGCCAGTATTATCAGATTGTGGCACCGCAGGATGGATATGTTGTGCAAACACTAAAAGCTGGTATCGGCGAAACCATTAAAGAAGGCGAAGCATTGGCTACTATTATGCCACAGGATCCGGAGCTGGCTGCAGAACTGTACATCAGTGCGCTGGACCTGCCACTAATTCAACGAGGTGATGAGGTACGTCTGCAGTTTGAAGGCTGGCCTACTATTGTGTTCTCCGGTTGGCCGGGTGCCAGTTTCGGTACCTTTGGCGGCAGAGTGGCTGTAATAGATAATACCGGCACCAACGGTAGGTACCGCATGCTGGTAGTGCCAGATCCAAATTCAGAGCCATGGCCGGATGCGTTACGGGTAGGCTCTGGTGTAAACGGCTGGGCCATGCTAAGCACTGTTCCTATCTGGTACGAAATATGGCGACAGCTAAACAGCTTCCCGGCAGATTATACAGAACCTAAAGCTGGAGCCGCAACTAAACCAAAAGGCACCGCAAAAGCAGAGGAGGAAGAAAAATAATGCGCAACTGGAGTTTTATACTTTGCCTGTTAGCGAGCCTGCTGGTATGGCAATCTATTGCCCAGGCGCAGGATACGACACAGGTGCTTACCCTGGAGGAGTACCAGCGAATTATACTTGCCAACCACCCTGTAGCTTCGCAGGCGCGGCTGCTTACAGAACAGGCACGCCAGGAACTACGCATAGCACGCGGCGTTTTTGACCCTGAAATAGTAAGTAAGCTCTATCGCAAAGAGTTTAACGGCAAAGAGTACTACAACACCTGGGATAACACGCTGTATGTACCGCTGTGGTTTGGTCCTGTGCTTAAGGCTGGTTACGAAAAGAACGATGGGCAGTACCTGAACCCAGAAAATAACACGCCTGCCGATGGGTTGAGCTATGCCGGCATCTCGATACCGCTGGGGCAGGGCCTGTTTATAGATGAACGCAGGTCCACGCTAAGGCAGGCACAGCTGATGCAGGACATTGCCGAGGCAGAGCGTGTAAAACTGATAAACAAACTACTGCTGGAGGCAACCAAAGACTATTGGGATTGGCTATTGCAGTACCGCACCGTGCAGCTGTACCAGGAAGCGCTTGAACTGGCCGATTTCAGGTCAAGGGCTGTAAACATCAGGGCACAGGAAGGCGATCTGGCTGCTATAGATACTGTAGAGGCACGCATGGCCGTACAAGACAGGCAGGTATTGCTGGAGCAGGCGCAGCTTAATTATAATAATACCCGCCTGCGTGTGGCAGTACACCTATGGGCAGAAAATGAGGTGCCGCTGGAGCTACAGGAGAGCACCATCCCTACCCTGGCAGGAAGTGAACTGGTTACCATGCAACGCGATTCGCTGGACCAGCTGCTGCAGTTTGCCCGCCGCAACCACCCCGACCTGCTCAAGCTGGACCTGAAGGGAGCTCAGCTGGCTATTGAACAGCGTTTTGCGGCAGACAAGCTAAAGCCCAAACTAAACGTAGACTACAATGTGCTGCAAAGCGACTTCTACCTCGACTCTGAGGCGCTGGACCAGCAGTATATGGGCAACAACTATAAACTTGGTGTAAGCTTTAGCCTACCTCTGTTCCTGCGCCAGGAGCGTGGCAAACTGCAACTAACCAAAGCAAAGCAACAGGTAAATGCACTGGAGCTAACGCAAGCAACCCGCGAAATTGAGGCCTCTGTAGTGGCTGCCTACAACGAATGGCTGGCGCTGGAGCAACAGATTCAATTACAGCAGCAAGCCGTAGCCAATGCACTTATACTTCGCAACGGAGAAGTTATCCGCTTCGAGAACGGCGAAAGCTCCCTTTTCCTGATAAACTCACGGGAAGTAAAGTTGCTGGAGTCGCAGGTAAAACTGTATGAACTCTTGACAAAGTACGCTAAATCGAAAACATACCTGTATTGGGCTGCGGGAGATATGCGTGAATAATTGTTGATTGGAAGATGTTGATTGTGGAATACCTTCGTGTTGTGAGCATTCTCATTGACTTGCTATCGTGGAGCCTCCAGCCCATCGAACTAATGTATGGCATTCTAATAAAACATGGGCTTACCACCTCGGAGGGGGCTAAGTATAGATATAAGCTACACTTCTAATAATAAAACAATCAACCTTTCCTGCCAAACCACTTTTGCACTGTAGTGGCAACATGCATAAAATCGCTGCCGCCGGTACCGTAGGTGTCGTAAGCAAATTTAAGGATGATGCCGGATACTACCACCAGGAACAGCACCCGCACAAAGCCAACACCGCGTTTCAAGGCTGTGCGTGTACCCAGTTGTGAGCCTATTATGCTGCAAACCGCCATCGGTATAGCTACTTCGTAAAGCACGAACCCCTTGTAGGCAAAGTATAAAAGCGCCGACAGGTTGGTAGCTACATTCACTACCTTAGATGCAGCAGAGGCCGCCAGGAAGTTGAAACCAAACAGGCCAATAAAGATAAAGATCAGAAAACTGCCGGTGCCCGGGCCAAAGAAGCCGTCGTAGAAACCAATAGATGCTCCTACCAACAAACCATACAGCCGCTCTTTCTGCTCCGTTAACTTAGGGGCATGCAGCGAGCCAAAGTCTTTTCTGATGAACGTATACACCGCCACCAGCACCAGCATCACCAATATAAAAGGCTTCATCAGGCTGGCATCTATGTGGGCAAGCGCCCTTGCTCCCAAAAACGAAAACACAAATGCCGCACCAGCTGCCGGAAGTATAGCCAGGTAGTTAATCTTAACCGTTCGAACGTACTTAACCATAGCTGCGGTGGTGCCTGCAATGCCGGCAAACTTGCCCGTACCAAAAGCAACAGGCAGTGGCACGCCGGGTAAAAACACCAGCAGGGCCGGCAACTGTATCAGTCCTCCCCCACCCACTATCGAATCAATAAACCCCGCCAGAAAAGCAAAAAAGCACAGGTAAAGTATAGTTTCTATTTCCACAGGATAATCTCAGGATCAACAAAAGCAAAGCCTCTGTAACCAAACTAGTTATCTGTGCTCTACTTCTATCATAAAGTATAAATAAAAAAGTGGCGCAAGATAATTAGTTGTACCATCATCTACAGCAGGAGCAGCCATAAATATTGCTAAAACAGTCCATAGCAGCATACATAACACTCTTCTTGTACGCCTGGTGTTACATATCCGCAATTATACATTTTAGATTTTCAGATTGTGATCAGATTACTGTTACTATACACACTGCTATTAGGCACCCTTTATACCCATACCGGCTGCGATAAAGAAGCCATTGCAGCCCCGATAGCGAAAAAGAACTCTATATCTTCAGAGTTTGCTGCTTCTGTTCCGAAAAAACATGCTGCAGTCGCTGGCTACAGCGGGAAGTTACGGCGTATATTCCGATGAAGTAAAGTATGACGTATCGGTTTACAAACTGCAGTTCACCGATAAAGTCTTTTTAGCAAGCCGGCTTAAGATGCCTTACAAAAAAACTATGAGGGATTTTAATTATGAGTTTCTTTTAAGGACACCTGCGGCAACAGATAATACCATTTACTACTTCCTCTTAAAGCCAGAAGTAAACTCAGGTTGGCATGGCAGGCTCTTTGAAGCTAGCTTATTGCACAGCGGCACCAATGACGATACTTTAACAGATAAAATATGGTATGTTAAAGTATAGCGTTTTGTTAGAATCGTCCGCCCACTACTACACGCTCTTTAACTTCACTCTTCTCGCCATCTAGTCCAAACAGTTCTATGAATAAAATGTAAGGGCCAATGTTGGCTTTAGTGCCATCCTGCCGCAAACCATCCCACCTAAAAAAGCCATTTGTTGCCATCAGCTCATTTCGTACCAGCTTTCTTACCTCCCTGCCCTGTGCATCAAAAATGGTAATGTTTGCTACCAACCCAGACTTGTCGCTACTGTAATTGATGGTAGTAAAATCTTCGTAGCCATCACCATCTGGGGAGAAAACTTTAGGCTCAACAGTAAACAGCTGCTGCGCCTGCACATTTGCCTGCAATTGCGAGTTTAGGTAACCGGGAGTGGCAAAAACAGTAGTAGCAGCCGAATGGAAGTTACTTGCTGTACTTGGCCCTTCCAGCCGTATCCGCTCCAGCGACACCCCGTTTTTATCATCTAAAAGGGTAAAATGCATATCATCAGTGTAGCTGAACCTATCAGCAGTGCGGTTGTCAGGTTGCAGCACCACTACTGTACCGGCAGCATCTGGGTAACTGGGCAGGCTGCTCATGCGCAGAAAGACTTGCTCACGGGCCGCAGGGTAGTTGCTTTTGATGTTATCAGGGTTAGAAGTGAGCACCACGTAAGCTCCCGGTGCCAGCACATAGTTTGCTGCAGTTATACTTCTGATATTGCTGATGGTATCGCCGGAGGTATTCGCTAGTTTCCAGTCTTTCAGGTTTATGTACTTATCGCTTCTGTTTACCAACTCTACAAAGTCTACTCCGTTAGGCCGTGGGTTGAACAGGATTTCGTTAATAACCACATCACCTGGTGTAGGTGCCGAGGGCAAGGCAAAAGCAACCGTTAAAGGTTGATTGCTGAGGTTGCCGGAGCAGTCGATTATACTCTTGGCCGTTAAAGTATACAGCTGCCGCTCCTGCAGCGGTGCAGCAAGTATAAGTATAACCTCTGTAAATAATGGAGACTGAACCTGTGCACTGGCTATACTTATGCTTGGGCTGATGCTATAGTTGATACTGTTTGCTGCTTGGGTACTATCTAAGCGCTCGCTAAAGATTAATTGCACCTGTGTTGGTGATATGGCTGTAGCACTAGCTATTGCCGGAGGAGTATTATCAGGAACAGAAGCAGCAACAGAGTTAGCTTGTGCTGGCGTACCACCACGAGCGTCTACAGAAGCTGTCCAATTGTTGATGCCAGCACATGGGTTGGTTACATCGATCATCTCTAAACTCCAGCCTCCCTCCTGTTTGCTACTGTTTTTGTACCAGGTGTCGGAGTAGTTAACCGCAAAGATTAGTTTACCATTAGGCTGCCGCAGCTGCAGTAGTTCGCCAGTATTGTTTAAGCCGGGAAAGTTACTGATGCCGATGACACGGCCATACTGTGCAAAATTGGCTATCTGGGTGTTAGGTACTACAACGGCATACTCTCCGGGCAAAAGCTGCGCATTAGGCAGTGCGGTAGTAGAGGTGGCATCAGAATAGCGGATACCTTGCAGTGTTAGCGCCTTATCGGTAGTGGCATTATATAGCTCAATATACTCTTGGGCTGGCAAACCAACTGTTGGTGTTTCATCAGCCATAATCTCTGTTATCAGCAATTCATTGTAGCCAGGAAGTACAGCAGGAGGTATAAAATTAAAACTACGCTCTGCCGGAGTAGGCAATGTATTTCCATACAGATCCTGCAAGTTGGCTACTTGTAGCGTATTGTCTCCAATTCCAAAATTCCGACTGAACACAAGGCGTACTGCTGCACCACCCTCTGTTAGCTCAGCGATGGTTGGTTTTATACTTCCGTTCAAAGTATAGTTACCAGTGCTTTGCGCCTGCTCTGGCTGCAGTGGCTCGTTAAACCGAAGTATAAGCTCTTGGGTAGTTAATGTCTGCAAAGCCTGCAGCACTGGCGGCTGCGCATCCGTAATGCTGAAATCATCAAAATAAAAGTTCTTGCTGTTGGCAGAAGTATAGCGCACTAAAACGCCAACGTATGCAGAGCTCTTGTGGATAGCGTCAGTTACTGTACCTTGGCTAATGTAGTTTTGCCCCGTGCCGGTAATATCTATACTTAGTTCCCACTCGTGGTCTATACTTCGGGTTACCTTCACGCGCACCACGTTGTTGTTGGCTGCCACTGTTTTATCCTGCCCGTTGATAATCATCACAGCAGTTTTGCCAGCATCTTTGCGATACAGGCTAACTTCGTCGGCGGTGTTACCGATGCGCACAAAATAGCCATTGCTGTTGGAGCTTGTCAGGTCTGCGTTGTCGGAGATTAAGTAAACATCAGAATAATTGGTGGCTGATGTTGCTAGCCTGAGGTTAGCCCAAAATTCCCAAGTAGTTCCTACCACAGCCTGAGACGGTGTGGTAAGTTGAAGTGTAGTTCCGGTTACGGCAGGTCCGTTAGTTTGCAGCTGGTTTTGTGCATTAACTGTAAAATACTCGCTGTCGCCACTCCAGGCAGGATTTTGGGTGAAGTTACCATCAGAGAAACTATCCTGCAGCTGGGCTACTGTAGTTAGCGGAAGTAGCAGTAACAGAATAAGTAAAGTTTGTTTCATGCGCAGAAATTGTGGTAAAAACTTACGTAATTTGCAGCCGCATCAGCAAAAACTTACCTAACGCCCGAGCAAACAGAGAGACTCGCAGGTTTGTAGAACGCTTTGAGGTCTGGTACAATGCAACCGCTTTTGTAATTTTAGAACTATTACGGGAGGCCGGGGCGTTAGTTAGGAGAGTTAAAAAGTTAGAAGGGTTGGGGAATTAGAGAGTTAAGCTTCAATTTTGAACGAGTGATTGGATGAATGAGTGAATCCGGCACATCTTTTAATCTTGAGAATCCTGATCCTGACAATCAACAATTTAACAATTAAGCCATTAAACAATTAAATATATACCCTAAATGAAAGTAGCAGTAGTAGGCGCTACCGGTTTGGTAGGCGGCGAAATTTTGAAAGTACTGGCGGAGCGCGACTTCCCGGTTACAGAGTTATTGTTAGTTGCTTCTGAGAGATCTGTTGGTAAACAGATGGAGTTTAAGGGTAAACAGATAAAGGTTATCGGGATGCAGGACGCGATTGCGGCTGCCCCGCAAATTGCCATTTTCTCTGCTGGCGGCAGCACCTCTACCGAGTGGGCGCCTAAGTTTGCCGAAGTAGGTACTGTTGTAGTAGATAACTCCTCAGCGTGGCGCATGGACCCTAGCAAAAAGCTGGTAGTTCCGGAAATTAATGCGAAAGAACTGACGAAAGAAGATAAGATAATTGCTAACCCGAACTGCTCTACCATACAGATGGTGGTAGCCCTAAATAAGCTGCACGAAGAACTGAAGGCAAAGCGCATTGTAGTAAGCACGTACCAATCGGTAACAGGCACAGGCGTGAAGGCAGTAGAGCAGCTGATGAACGAGCGTGAAGGCAAAGACGGCGAAAAAGCTTACCCTTATACTATCGACCTGAACGTGTTGCCGCACATCGATGTGTTTCAGGACAACGGCTATACCAAAGAGGAAATGAAGATGATCCTCGAAACCAAAAAGATTATGGGCGATGATTCTATTCGTGTGACAGCCACTGCGGTACGTATTCCGGTAATGGGTGGCCACTCGGAGTCGGTTAACGTGGAGTTTGAGAAGGACTTTACCTTAGACGAAGTATACCGCATACTTGGTGAAACAGAGGGCGTGAAAGTAGTAGACGACGTGAAGAACCTGCAGTACCCAATGCCAAAAGATGCACACGGTAAAGATGAAGTACTGGTTGGTCGAGTACGTTTGGACGAAACTCAGCCAAGAACTGTGAACATGTGGATTGTGGCAGATAACCTGCGCAAAGGCGCTGCAACCAATGCCGTGCAGATTGCCGAGTATTTGGTGAAGCACGAGTTGGTGTAATAGCAAAGTATAAACTTTAGCTCTTCCGGATTTAAAAGTCTGGAAGCCATTGAATGGGGACTTTATAGTCCCCATTTTTTATTATATGCTAGTAAGGCAAGAGACTACTAAACATTTGTAACTGCTTATCATTTGACAATAGAAATAAATATTTATCTTAGGTCTATCTGAATCAAATAGTATGGCTAAGAATCCATTTTACGTTTATGCTTTAAAAGATCCACGTAGTAAACCTGCTAAACCGTTCTATATTGGCAAAGGCACAGGTAATAGAGCTTGGGAACATCAATTAAATATAGACGACTCTGAAAAAGGGCAAATTATAAAGGACATTATAAATGATGGGTATAAGGTTATTCACACTATCATTTCAAATAATTTAACAGAGGAACAGGCTTTAAAAATAGAAGCAGAGTTGATAGCTGCACTCGGCGTAATAAGTCAGGGTGGAATGCTTACAAATAGGGTTAGACCAAATCCCGAAAATATATCATCAAAAGTTAAATTAAATGTTCCTGCGGGATGCTACGAACGCGCTCAGATGGGTTTGGAATTGCTCAAATCAGCTGTGGTAGAGCTGGCCAAAGCAAATCCGGATGGCATTAAAAACTCAGATGCCGCTAAATACTTGGGCCTACAGTCGGACTATGGAGGCGGCTCAAAAGATTATCTTAGCTACAGTTTATTAGGTATCTTAATGAAGGAAAATAAAATTGAAAGATCTAACAAAGGGAAACATAAGTCAATAACTGACTAACATAAACCAAAAGTATACAGCACAATAATTTACATGCCTACCCACCCCATCCATACCGAAAGGCTTATACTTATCCCCTTTACTTTAGAAGTCTCCCATGCTCTTTTAGCTGGCGACAAAAGTATACTTACGAAGTATAGTCTCACTCCTACACCTTACTGGCCGGATCAGGAAAGTATGGATACTTTACCCAAAATCATTAAACGCTTGGAGCAACTACCAGAGCCAACCGGCTTTGAGTCATGGATGATCGTGTTGCGGCGAAATGCTACTGCGATAGGCGATGCCGGTTTTAAGGGTGGACCAAATGAAGAAGGTACAGTAGACATCGGTTATTCTATTATAGAGCAGGAAAAGCAGCGAGGTTACGGTTTAGAAACCGCACGGGCACTTACAGAATGGGCTTTCCGTCATCCGCAGGTAAAAGCTGTGACAGCGAATTGTTTTATAGAAAATGCCGCTTCAATTCGCCTCTTAGAAAAGCTAGGTATGCAGGAAGTAAACAGGGATGAGGAAATGATCTACTGGAGGCTAACCCAGTCAGCGGCACGAAAAGCTTCTTTTAACTTATAAAAATTAAACATGAAAACGAATTACAAGAATTGGTTAAAAGCACCTTCCCTGAAACACGTGATAATCATTACTACCGTATGGGCTGTTGGGCTATTGTTACTTTTGCTGGCAATAACAGATTTCTTCCAGACAAGCCCCTTTGTTAAGAAAAACATGGTAATGGGCTTCCTGATTCTGACTTCCACAGCCACAACAGTGGAGGTATACATTAATTACTTACGTAACAGAAAAAGGAAGACTTCTTAGATGTAGGTGTAGACTTATCCGTGTCTTAAGTTTAGAGATTTCAGGTTAAAAAAACCCTGTCTGTTCTGGATGCAGGTCTTGATTTAAAAATCCTGTTCATCCTTTTTTATCCTGAAAATCCTGATCTAGAAATCCACTTTATATAGGTCCTCCATCTGCCGCTGTGTAATAAACTTGGGCATAGCCCGGAACAGCGTATTTCGGAGACGGCCCAGCAGCGGGTGGCGCCAATGGGCTACCTCTCCCAACCTTCTAGATAACTCAATTACTTTGGCAGTTCTGGATACTCTGCGCCTTTCATACTTTCTAAGGGCTTTGGTCAGATCAGGCTCCTGCTGCAGGCACTGCGCCAGTACTACGGCATCTTCTATGGCCTGGCAGGCGCCTTGTCCCATATTGGGCGTGGTAGCATGAGCAGCATCACCTAGCAATACAGTGCGGCCATACACAAAGTGCTTCAGAGGTTTGAGGTCTGCAATATCGTTCCAGATAATTTGCTCCGGTGCCGTAGAAGCCAGCACCATTTCTACAGGCGAGTGCACGTTCTCGAAGTGGCAGGCAAGCTTCTCAGGAGTCATGCGGCGCATTTTCTCGTCGCGTTGAGGAGCGTTGATGCAGGCATACCAGTAGATCTTATCACCTTGCAGCGGCGCTATGCCTACCCGTCCTTCCGGAGCCCAGGTCTCTGCCGAAATCATCTTGTTTATTTCTATCCCAGGATTATCGATAACGGCACGCCAGCAAGTATAGCCGGCATACCGTGGTATACTTTGCGGCACCAGCTGCTGGCGCACCACCGAGCTAATGCCATCTGCGGCCACAAGTAAATCGGCTGTAACGGTGCTACCGTCGGTAAAAAGTACCTTTACCTGCTCCCCCTCCTGCGTTACTTCTTCGCAGCGCTTGCCTAATACCACTGAATCTGGCTTTAGATGCCCAAGCAATACCTCGTGCAGGTCGGCGCGGTGTATCACAAAGTTGTTAATGCCATACTTGCTGCTAAGGGGGCGGGTATCCATGTTGCTGATCACTCTCCCATGCTCATCGAAGATAACAAGTGCCTCCAGCTGCTTTCCGCGGGCCACCACATCGTCGGCTACTCCGAGGCGGGCCAGCCCCTGCATGGCATTGGCGGCCAAACCTACGCCTGCACCCAAACCACGAAACTTCGGAGCCGCCTCGTATACAGTGGTCTCTATACCTGCTTTCTGAAGGGCGATGGCGGCGCAAAGCCCTCCTATTCCGCCTCCAACTACAATGGCTTTCATGACTATACTTTTTAGTTTTATAGCAGCCTCAGAAACAGGCGCTATATGTTTTCAGTTACTCTAATTTACGAAAACTATACCTCCCTGTAAGCTATTACTGCAGGTTTCGTTGCTGGACAGTAACATAAAAAAAGCCGGCATAACCGGCTTACATTATTTACTCTGCTTTTTCAGGACACTTATATTTCATCAGCTCCTGGATATCATTCACACAGGGTACAGGCATAAAGGCGTAAGTCTCAGTTTCGTTGCTACAGTACTTAAAGGTAGCAAACTGGCTACGGTCTTTTGGATACACCCATTTATCGCCATGGCAACCGTAAACCATCAACGGAAACTCCTGATAATTGTAGTCGAAGTATGACACTACTTCCTCGCCTTTAACAAATAGTACGCGCCTATTGCCGGCTTTTACTTCATCGCCATCCCACCTGAAGCCGATTGCATCACTAATAGAGTTCTTGGTTTCTCCTGCGTTAAAGTAGTACATTATATCCCACTCAAAGTCTGTCAGTTCTGCCAGGTTAACTGTTTTATAGCCTTGTGGGCCAGCGTTGCCTTCGGTTACAGCTTCTATAAGGTCTTCTTTCAAGGATGTGTTGCTATCAGAACAGCCCGCAAGAAATAAAATTGCCAGTAATGGCAGTAGGAATCGTTTCATGGAAAGTATAAACACAAATTATAAACCAGAAGCAATACTTTATGTTGCATCGCCTCAAGTATAAATCATTTATTCTCAGGAACCTCGGGTAAGCACTTCCTCCTCTACTGGCTGTCGTCCGAAAACCTTGGCAATCCATTTAGGCAGGAAGATGGAGCCCAGAATCAAATAAGGATAATAAGTAATGAGGCGGTATAACACCACCACTATGTTGCTGAAGCTGCCCAAGAACAAGCCAAAGAAGCTAGGGAAGGCCATCTCTACAATACCTGCTCCGCCTGGTGTAATCGCAATCAACATCACGATCCAGAAGATCAGGTTGCGGGAGATGATCAGGGCATGCTCGCTTAGCGTTACATCCGTAAAGGCAGCAATTAAGCAGTTTAACAAGAAATAGCGTGCCGTCCAGACGAAAATGGTAGAGATAATTGCTCTGGCCCAATAGTTAACATCCTTGCCCTTTAGCTGCTCCGATGCCCACATAATCTCGTTGCCATGCTGGAATGCGTTTACACGCCATTTACGAAGAAAACGCACAGATGTAACCTTAAGCAATAGCCATTTAAAAGCTCTTGGTTTAATAAACAGCGCATAAATCATCAGGAAAGTATAGAAGGCAATCAGACCATAACTAATGTAGAAGGCCATTTTCAGTTTATCTACATCTTCCGGCGAAAGGTTAAAGGTCGGGAACACATCCCCCTGCGTTAGCAGCAGCGCAATAGGTGCGGCTACAATAAAGAACATGTTATCCAGCACCGCCGTCAGCATAACATAAGCCAGCGATTTACCCAGCGGAATTCCTTCTTTATTAAGTATGATGGTGGCCACGGTGGTGCCGCCTACTACAGAGGGTGTAACAGCAGAGGCAAACTCCCAGAGCATAATCACATCGAGGCTGTTGCGCCAGCTAAGAAACTTATCGGTAAGGCTGCGGATGCGGTACATGTAGCCTACATCGCGGATAACAAGCACGACGAGTGCAGCTACCAGCCACCATATATTAGCCTCCACGATGCCTTTCAGCTCTCCAACCTTATCATCTTTGATAAAGAGCCACGCCGTTGCCACTAAACCCAATAATACCGGGATCAGGATCTTTACAGGGCTAAAGCTTTTAAGTATCGTCTTCTTATTCTGGTCCATGTATGGCTGGTAGTGTTTGCCTGCATCTGCATTGGTAGCAGGCAACGCGCTTTTGTGGTTCAGCTAAACTTAAGGCAAGTTACTAATTTAACACTTTAACTAGGCTATTCTACCAGCAGTTGCGTAACCTGGTTTGCTTTTTCTGCGGTTTCGATGATGATAAAGTCGTTAAAGCCCTCTCCAACCTCAATATCAATCAGGTTTAGTTGCAGCATATCAAGTATCGCCAGAAAGTTAAAGATCATGCCAATCTTATCCGGAAACTCAGCGATAATTTGTGAGAAAGCCACGTTCTTACGCTGCATTACCATGTTCATAATCACCTCACGCTGCTCTTCTATAGTATAAGGATACTGAATTACCGTATGCTTTGGCCTGTTCTGCTCTTCCTCGAAGCGCACCATCACCTTCTCAAACACGCGCATCAGCTTGTACAGGCTAAGGTCCTGCAGCTCATACTCAAAGTGGTTGGATTTAGCAATCTGCTGCAGCTCTTCCTGTATGTTGCCACGGTTTTCCTGCGCCAGACGCAGGTCTTCCATCTCCGAAAGTATAGGCGTGGCTGTTTTATACTTTTTATACTCCAGCAGATGCTGCACCAGTTCCTGGCGTGGGTCAATCTCGTTGCCTTCTTCGTCCTTTTCGGTGCGGGGCAGCAGCATTTTAGCTTTGATACGCATTAGAGTGGCAGCCGTAAGTATAAAATCGCTGGCTATCTCCAGGTTTAGCTGCTCCAGCTGGCGTATGTAACCCACAAACTCGTTTGTGATCTGGAAGATCGGAATGTCGTGGATATCGAGTTCATCGCGCTCGATAAAGAAAAGCAATAGGTCAAAAGGACCTTCAAACAGGGGTAATCTGATTTCGAAACTCACGTATTCTGCCTTTTTAGTAAGCGCTTGTAGTTGCACCGGTTACAAAAATAAACATTTCCGGCGTATTACCGCCATCTTATCCCCTTCACAACCCTAACCTTTGTAAGCTGGTTCAGAACTAGTTGCAGCAGATAGAAGTATAACACCAAATGCTGTTGCTACTTTTTTGAGCTACAGCACGTTGGCAAGTGTAACCAAATGTATATAAACCGGGTTATATAGCATTTGCGCTATACTTAATAGCACAGATTTGCGTTAGCTAAATGCATTAAGTAGGTGCCCGTGTTTTTAATTTTATTAACTTTACGAGTTCGCTAAAGAGGTACAATTTGTGCATTGTAAACTTTAGCTGATATTTTTTGTTAGAAGTCTATAAAGACAATTCTATGATCATTAAACCCGGAGAGCTACTTGCTTCCATCAACACACCCGCCGACCTGCGCGCGCTCAAGCCAGAGCAGTTGCTACAGGTAACACAGGAGTTGAGGCAGTACATCATCGATGTTGTTTCGATACATGGCGGCCATTTCGGTGCCAGTCTTGGCGTGGTGGAGCTTACAACGGCGCTGCACTACGTTTTTAATACTCCGTACGACCAGCTGGTTTGGGACGTAGGCCACCAGGCTTATGGCCATAAGATTTTAACCGGCCGTCGGGATGTATTTCATACAAACCGCAAGTATGGCGGCATCTCCGGTTTTCCAAAAAGAAAAGAAAGCGAATACGATACGTTTGGCGTAGGCCATTCAAGCACGTCTATCTCGGCGGCTTTGGGTATGGCTGTGGCATCAAAGTATAAAGGCGAAGACAACCGCCAGCACATTGCCGTTATCGGCGACGGTGCCATGACAGGCGGTATGGCTTTTGAGGCGCTTAACCACGCCGGCGTAGCCAATGCCAACCTGCTGGTGGTGCTGAACGATAACTGCATGAGCATCGACCCGAACGTAGGCGCTTTAAAAGAATATTTAACTGACATCACTACATCCCGCACCTATAATAAAGTGCGCGATGAGATCTGGAATGTGCTGGGCAAGATCAGCAAGTTTGGCCCGAATGCACAGCAGATCGCCTCTAAAGTAGAGAGTGGTATTAAAGCTACGTTACTAAAGCAGAGCAACCTGTTCGAAGGGCTTAAGTTCCGTTACTTCGGACCTATTGACGGCCACGACGTGAACCACCTGGCATCTGTAATGGAAGACCTGAAGCATATACCAGGCCCGAAGATCCTGCATGTGCTTACTACCAAAGGCAAAGGCTATGCGCTGGCCGAAAAAGACCAGACTAAATGGCATGCACCAGGTTTGTTTGATAAGATTACAGGCGAGATCTATAAAACCCACCACGATAAACCACAGCCTCCAAAATACCAGGATGTGTTTGGGCATACAATGGTGGAACTGGCAGAGCAGAACCCTAAAGTTATGGGTGTAACCCCTGCTATGCCATCCGGCTGTTCGCTTAACATTATGATGAAGGCTATGCCAGACCGCGCTTTTGACGTAGGCATTGCTGAGCAACATGCGGTAACATTCTCTGCGGGTTTAGCTACACAGGGCTTAGTACCTTTCTGTAACATTTACAGTACCTTTATGCAGCGTGGTTACGACCAGGTGCTGCACGATGTGGCTCTCCAGAACCTGAACGTGGTTTTCTGCCTCGACAGAGCCGGTTTTGCCGGCGCTGATGGTCCTACGCACCATGGCGCATACGACATTGCGTACATGCGTTGCATCCCGAACATGGTGGTAGCAGCCCCCATGAACGAGCAGGAACTGCGAAATATGATGTATACAGCCTCGCAGGATGATATGGGCCCATTCACGATTCGTTACCCGCGTGGCGAGGGTGTTATGCCAAACTGGAAAACCCCGTTGGAGCTGCAGCAGGTAGGCAAAGGCCGTACTATACAGGAAGGCGAAGAAGTAGCTATACTTACCTTCGGCCACATTGGCAACTATGCTGTTGATGTTTGCAAGAAACTTGCTTACGACGGTATTACCCCAGGCCACTACGATATGCGCTACTGCAAGCCACTGGACGAAGAATTGCTGCACCACATCTTCTCAAAGTATGACAAAGTGATTACCGTGGAAGATGGCTGCTTACAGGGCGGTTTTGGTAGTGCTATACTTGAGTTTATGGTAGACAACGGCTATACTTCGCAAGTGAAGCGCCTGGGCATTCCGGATAAGATTTTCGAGCATGGCTCCCAGCTGGAACTGCACCGCGAAGCAGGTTTTGCCCCGGAAGATATTGAACGCACTGTGCGTGAGATGATCGGAGTGCCGGTGAAGGTATAGCTCTCTTGTCGAACTCCTGACAAAAGATTTTTTTGACAAAAGACCTTTTTTGATATAAAAGCCCTCATAGCTTTGACAAGCTGTGAGGGCTTTTTTTGTCAGAACAAGTATTTAGAAAGTTAAAAATAAATTCTGCGATACCGGGTCCAACCACCCCTGCCCCTCCTTATCCAAGGAGGGGAGTTTATACTTACTGCTTCAACTGTAATCATAATAGCGACTGTTTTTCATTTGTCATCCTGTAAGGATCATGATGGAAGGGAGGTTAAGTAGAAGCTACAGGGCTTATACCTTTACAGGAGTAACAGCAGAACTCCCCTCCTTGGTTAAGGAGGGGCAGGGGTGGTTGGACCAAGTATGCAGAAAAGCTTTATCGCCAACTTCGCAGATCATTCTTATATTTGAAAAGTAACTGCTAAGACTATGACAAAATCACTTACCTACCCCACCGACACACTTGTTTTCCTGCACGGCTTCTGCGAGAGCACCAAAGTATGGGAGGAGTTTACTAAACCGTTAGAGCAGAAATTCAGGATCATACTTTTAGACCTACCCGGCTTTGGTGAAAACACCCATAACGTACATGATTACAGCATGGAAAGTATGGCAGAGTATGTGAAGAACCAGCTGGATGAGCAGGGTCTGAAGAAATGTATATTGATAGGCCACTCTATGGGCGGATATGTAAGTATGGCCTTTGCCGAGAAATATGAAAAGATGCTTAATGGCCTATGCCTCTTCCACTCCTCTGCCCTACCCGACACCGACGAGAAAAAAGAGAGCCGGAACAAGACCATCGAGTTCGTGGAGAAGCACGGCGTTGATAAGTTTATGCAGTCGTTTGTAGAGCCCTTGTTTTTTGCTGATAACCGTAAAAAGCTGCGTAAAGAAATTGATTTGATGGTGGAGATAGGCAAAAACACACCCAAAGAAAGTATAACCAGCGGCTTAGCTGCCATGCGCAACAGGCCCGACAGAACTGATGTGCTAAAGAAAGTAAAATGCCCGGTACTATTTATTTTTGGTAAGGACGACGGAGCCGTGCCGCTTGATAAAGCCCTGGAGCAGTGCCACCTGCCAGCTAACAGTATGGTGAACTTTCTGGCAAAAACCGGGCATATGGGTATGTTTGAGCGTACTTACGAAACCCGCAAGGCTCTTGAAAAATTTGCAGAAACTATTTATGGGTAGCGGCTCATACTTTAGCTATAACGCCTTTTAACTTCCCTCCAAGCAAGAGAATCCACCTGCTATAATTAATGTAATGAACTCCGCAAGCCCAACCGTACCTGAGCGTATACTTCCAACTATTGTGTTTTCGCAATTTGCGGGTACTTCGCTCTGGTTTGCGGGCAATGCGGTGCTGCCAGAGCTACAGGCATCGCTGCAATTACAAGAAAATGCTCTTAGCTTTCTTACCTCTGCAGTTCAGTTAGGGTTTATACTCGGCACCCTCTGCTTTGCCATACTTTCTTTAGCCGACAGAATATCCCCAAGACTACTATTTTTGATTTGTGCTTTACTGGGTGCAACAGCCAATGCAATGGTTCTATTTACTGCCACAAGTATAACAGGCGTGCTTATACTTCGTGCGGCTACAGGCTTTTTGCTGGCAGGCATTTACCCAGTAGGCATGAAGATAGCAGCTAGCTGGTACAGCGGCAAACTGGGCAAAGCTATTGGTTACCTGGTAGGCGCACTTGTGTTAGGCACAGCTTTTCCGCACTTACTACGTGGAGTGAGCGCAACGCTTCCGTGGCAAAGCATGCTGCTGGCTGTAAGTATACTTTCTGCTGTTGGTGGTTTGCTAATGTACCTACTCGTACCGGATGGGCCATATTTAAGCAGAGGCGCTAAATTCGATGCCCGCAACATGTTACAAGTCTTTAAGGTAGCTGATTTCAGAGCTGCTGCCTTTGGCTACTTTGGTCATATGTGGGAGCTCTATACGTTGTGGGCCTTCACGCCTTTTATACTTACCTATACTTTGCCTGAGCTTTCGGCCAGCCAGGTATCGCTGTACAGTTTTGCTGTGATTGCCGCAGGAGCCTTAGGTTGTATTGGTGGCGGGTATCTCTCACAACGCTGGGGTAGTGCCAAAGTAGCTTTTGTACAACTGCTATTGTCGGGCCTGTGCTGTATACTATCACTGTTTATACTTTCAGGCTCATACTTTATCGTGCCATTTCTGATTTTCTGGGGAGTAGTAGTAGCCGGCGATTCGCCGCAGTTTTCGGCTTTATCTGCCCGAACGGCACCACCGCATTTAGTAGGCACAGCGCTAACCATAGTTACAAGTATAGGTTTTGCCATTACTATTGTAAGTATACAAGTTACTGGCTGGCTACTGCATGCACTACCTCTGCAACAGGTACTCATATGGCTTGGAATTGGTCCGTTGTTGGGTTTGCTGGCGTTGCGCAGGCTGGTTTAGGCATAAAAAAACGGCAGCCTACGTAAAGCAGGCTGCCGCAAAAAATCGAAACTTATTTTGCTATACTTCTTTTCGCAAAAATAGTTGCTACTCGGCCTCTAGCTCCATGGTAGAGCCATCACCTTGCAGCACCATCTTATCCTCCGTAAGCTTTGTAACTTCAAAATTCTCTGTCATGTCCTGTCCTTCAAACTGCAGGCTCAGGCGCTTAGCTGTCTGGTCATAAGTCCAGGTGCCGGTTTGCAGTGATCCTCCGCCGCCTAAAGCAAAACGCCCATCGGCGTAAAACTGCATCGTTTCCTGCTTTTCATCGCTTGATAGCTTTTCTTTATCGCCGGCAGCATTTAGCTCTTTATTTGCTTTCCAGGTTTTGCTACTGCTGCCAGATATCATGCTTTCATTCCCAACTTCTTCTTTGCCTCCGCAGCTCCATAATATAATAACTAACATCATCGTGATCAGCTTTGTTAAAGCTGATGGCACTTTTACGTTCTTCGTATTCATAGTTTTACAATTTTAGTTCAGTATATATGCCACCTTATTTGTTTAGCTGGTGGTGCATTAACTTACGGCCTTATCTACTTTGCCGTTGCAGCTGCCACAACACAACTAAGTGGTTAAGCAGGCGTATTTAGTTAAGTGGCTCTGTACTAATCTTAGCCATACTGATTTAAACGAACTTAACCTTTAAAGATATGGGACTAAGAGATTTTTTTAAGAAGGGCAAAGAAGAGCCGGCAAAACAACCTACCCAAATGCCCGGAACTTCAAACACTCCTGGTCAGCAGGGCCAGCCCCACGACTTTTTCAATAAAAGTGATATGAACAAAGTAACAGATCCGGGCCCGAACCAGGATGTGTATACAGTACAATCAGGCGACTCGCTTTCCAAAATTGCTAAGAAGCATTACGGAAATGCCAACGCCTGGACTAAAATCTACAACGCTAACAAAGAAAAGATAGGCGATAATCCAGATTTGATCCGTCCGGGACAGCGCTTTGTGATACCACGCGATTAGAGACTGTTTAAGTAAAAGCAAAACAGCCGGCATCTGAACAAGAGTCGGCTGTTTTGCTTTTATACTTTGTGGTATATTATAGTGTGTAATTAACCCCTACCATCAAGCCTATGTTCTTCTCTTTCTGCTTTGTTTCCGAAGCAGCCTGTAAATTACTCAGTTGCGCTTGCACCTGACCTGCCAAGGTTATACGCTCAGTCAGCTGACGCTGCAACTCCAACGGCAAATAGAACCTTAAGTCACGACGGTAGTGGTTTTCAAAGCTCTCTTTATACTTCTGTGCTATATTAGGTTGCCCCCACATTATATCGCCGCTAACTTTCGCATTAGACAGGTATTCATATACTCCTCCAGCTCCGGCTCCTATACTCCAGGCATCGTTTAATTTGTACAAGTACAGAAGAGTAGTATTAACAGCCAGATTTCGATCTACTACATCTAAGTCAGAAATGGAATTTCGGTTCTCGCTGATGAACATAATAGTGCCCGCTGCCTGTCTTTCTGCTGACTGAAGCACGGAAACCTGCAGCCTTCCCCTCTCTGAAACAGGCTGTTGCAGCCATGCTCCAAGCTCCACTCTGCCGCCAATGCCCCTGTCATAAGATTCTACGCCGTTACCAGAGGTTTTTACAGTAGTAAATCCACCAGCCCTTGTCGTCAGGCCCCAAGTGGTGGTCTGAGCATGAGCCGCCCAAGAGATAAGTACGCACATCAAGAGTAAAATCTGTTTCATACTTATCTCGCTTTAATTAACCTGTAAGTGCTTATTTTATCCTGCGTTACTATTTCGCAAGTATAAATGCCTTCGGGCATGCCGCTAAAGTTTACTACGGCACGGTTGGCTGTTCCCTCTGGCAGCTCTATTTTGCGGCTATACTTTCCTTTCTCATCCGAAAAGTATACTGCTACTACCTCACCAGCTACTGCCGGCACCTCTACATTTACATGATCAAAGAAAGGGTTCGGATATACGGCCACCTGCGTTTCCGTTGCCGACATTGATTGTACTGAGTACGGCACTTGCGATAGATCAGAAAAATCAGGTTCAGCCTCATTTGCCTTACAGCCGGTTAAGAGTAGACCTGCCACTAGTAAAGACAAGTATAAGTTCTTTTGCATAGTATAGTAAATTCTATAAAGTATAAATACAGGCATTATACGATGAGGCAAAAAAAAGGCCTGCCAAACACGAAGCTTGGCAGGCCTTTAAAATCAATAAGTATACTTCTAAAAACTAGAAGCGTTCGTCAGCAGAAAAGAAGAAATCACCTTCAATCTGCGCGTTCTCGTCAGAGTCAGAACCGTGTACAGCGTTAGACTCGATAGACTTTGCGTACTTTTTACGGATAGTGCCTTCTGCAGCCTGCTCAGGGTTAGTAGCACCGATCAGCGTACGGAAATCTTCCACAGCGTTGTCCTTCTCCAGGATCATCGCCACGATAGGGCCTTTAGACATATACTTTACAAGATCGTTGTAGAAAGGGCGCTCCTTGTGCACTTCGTAGAATTTACCGGCACGCTCCTCAGACAATCTTGTTTTTTTCATTGCCACAATACGGAAGCCGCCTTCCTCGATCATTTTAGTAATACCGCCAATGTGGTTGTCAGCCACCGCATCAGGCTTAATCATAGTGAATGTGATGTTTCCGGCCATGTCTATTAAATGGTTTGGTTTATGTTTTTCGATTTTAGTTTGCAAAAGTAGAGTATTTCGGTCAATATTTGGCACACTTTTCAGATATACTTTGGTTAACTCTTTTATGCCCGCCACAGTTTTAAAACCTCATAAAGTATAGCTTCACAGGCCAATTTATTGCTTTAGAACTATTTTATTCAGAAATTCGCGCCTTATATCCTTATTAATCAGAGGATTTAAATCTATAGTATGCACAATATCAACGCTCTGAAAGAGCTTCTGAAGGAGCCTAAAGAGGTGATGATCACCACACATCACAAACCCGACGCTGATGCACTGGGCTCTTCGCTGGGACTTGCTGGCTACCTGAAGAAAAAAGGACACCGCGTTACCGTTATCACACCTTCTGATTACCCCTCGTTCCTGAACTGGATGCAGGGCAACAACGATGTGATCGTGTACTCTGAGAAAAACGATGCGCTGGTACAACGGATCATATCTGAGTCTCAGGTTATTTTCTGCCTTGATTTCAACAACCTGTCACGCATAAACGAGATGGGTGAGTACATCCGGAACGCCAAAGGCACCAAAGTACTGGTAGACCACCACCTGCAGCCCGAAGATTTTGCCGACCTTGACTTTGCCAATACTTCTGCAGCAGCCACTGCCGAAATTGTGTATGAGCTGATAAAGGCCATGGGTGATGCAGACATGATAGACACAGGTATTGGTGAGGCGCTTTATGCCGGCATTATGACCGATACAGGTTCTTTCAGGCACCCGAGCACCTCTAAAAACGTGCACCTGATCATAGCCGATTTGCTGCACATTGGTGTACGCACTTCTGATGTGCACCGCCTTATTTACGATAGCTCTTCGGAATTGCGACTGCGCTTTTTAGGTTATGTGCTTAAAGACAAGTTGGTGGTGCTGCAAGAGTATAAAACAGCCTATATCTCTATCACCGCTGAAGAACTGAAAGCATATGACTCAAAAACCGGCGACACGGAAGGTCTGGTAAACTACGCCCTTTCTATAGAAGGCATCGTCTTTGCAGCTCTGATCATCGACAGATCGCAGGCAGTTAAAATGTCTTTCAGGTCGGTTGGCAACTTCTCGGCAAACGATTTTGCCCGTGCGCACTTTAACGGTGGAGGCCACAAAAACGCAGCAGGCGGTATTTCAATGGATACGCTGGAGGCTACTGTTGCTAAATTTGAAAGCCTGCTGCCGCAGTACAAGGAGCAACTGCTGCGTGCTACAGAAATCAATAACTAGAAATTTACCTCAACTTATAAACAATGCTATTTAAAACTAAATTCTTGCTGCCTGTATTAGCTGGCGCACTTATGTTGCAGTCTTGCAGCAAAAAAGATGAGTTTTATACTACGGCTGATGGCCTGACCTATAAAATCTACGAACAAAACAGTAAAGGCGAGTACGAAAATAAAGGCGAAGTTTCTGCCAACGATACTACCGGCGCCAAAATTGGTGAGGTGGTAACGATGCATATGTCGTACAGAAATGCAGAAGACTCTGTGTTGTTCAACTCACGTGAGCAGAACCAGCCGATCATGATTCCGGTAATGGAGCCTACTTTTAAAGGCAGCCTGGAGCATGCCCTGATGATGATGTCTGCCGGCGACAGCGGTGTGTTTAAAGTAAACGCAGACTCACTTTTCGCTAAGACATTTGGCCAGCCGCTTCCTCCGTTCATTAAGCCTGGTTCTCAGTTAACGTTCTTCATCAAAGCTGAGAAAGTACAGTCTAAAGATGCTGCTATTGCAGACCAGCAGAAGATGTTTGAGGAGCAGATGAAAGAAGCTGCTGTTCGTGCTGAGAAGCAGATAAAAGTAGACGACCAGAAAATTCAGGAATACATCAAGGCTCAGAACTTGGGCAACATGCAAAAAACTGAATCTGGCGTATATTATAATGTAACATCTCCGGGTAAAGGCCCACAGGCTGCAGCCGGCGACCAAGTGTCTGTACACTACAAGCTGTCTTTCCTGGATGGTAAAGAAGTGGAGTCGTCTTACGACAACCCGATGACAGGCGGTGAGCCATTTACATTCACGCTTGGCCAGGGCCAAGTTATCCGTGGTTGGGACGAGGCATTCCAGAAATTAAAAGAAGGCAGCAAAGCTACCCTGCTTGTACCTTCTCCGCTGGCATACGGCGAGCAGGACCGCGGCCCGGACATGCCGGCAAACTCTATACTTCGCTTTGATGTGGAGCTGGTAAAGGTTAACAAACAGTAATTTTTATACTTATGAAAATGCAAACCCTTATCCAATGGGCAACCAAAGGCAAGAACTTGCTTCAGGTTTTCCTTTTTGTAGCAGTGGCTGCATCTTTCTCAGCTTGCGGCGGCGACGATGTTAACCCTTACGAATTTGACGTAGAGGGCCAGAAGAAAATTGACGAAGAAGTTATCCGCAGATATTTTAGAGCTAATAATGTAGACACAACGCAGGTTGTTAGAACTGCTTCCGGCCTATATTACCTACAGCTGAAGCCAGGCACTGGCGCAGAAATCAAAACAGGTAATTTGGTAGAAGCGAACTATATTGGCAAATTAACAAACGGAGCTACTTTCGATTCGTCGTACGACAGAGGTAAACCTCATACCTTTCAGGTTGATGCCAAGAATAGTCCTTTAAGTGTAATTGAAGGATGGAATGAAGGTGTTAAGTTGATGACAGTAGGCGAGGAAGCACGTTTGTTCATACCATCACATTTGGGCTATGGCCCTTACATGCAGGGAAATATACCTCCTAGTTCCGTACTTATCTTTGATATCGCGGTTCTAAGAACGAAGTAGAAGTATAAACAACTACAAACAGAAAAGGCGCTAAGTATAGCGCCTTTTCTGTTTGTATAAAGTATAGCATCACTACGAAAGCACTTCCGAAAGTATAGCCAGCGACTTAATTTCGCCCAGTTTATCAACGTGCAGTTGGTAGTAGCGGATAAGGACAGAAAGCAATTCGCGCCTCACTCTTCCGTTTGGTACATGTGCCTGTGCGGGGTGGTGCAGCAGCTGGTTAAACAACTCTTCGTGGGCTTGTATGGCCAGTACGGTAGGTGCTGATGTAGCGCTTTGCGCGTTGCTCGAGAAAGCCACCTGCTCCACAATCTCGGCTCCGGAGCTTGGGCCGAAACCCAGGTGATGGCTCAGATGAAGCAAAAAGATCAGGTGGAAGTTCTCAAAATGCTCCGGCTGCTCATCAAACTCTATAATAGCATTGTACAGGAAGTTAAAGAGTTGCGTGTTCTCCTCCTCTTCCTTCACTGTTCTGGACACAACTTCTGATAAAAACAATAAAATGCTGCTCTTCCGGATATCAAAAGGAATACTGTTGAACGGGTAAGCACTTTTAAACTCTGAGATGCGTGTAAGGCCGCCTTTTTGCGAAGTATAAACCACCATCTCGAGCAGCGTAAACGGCTGAAACAAAGCTATACGGGAGCCACTGCCTTTTTTGCGCACCCCATTTATGATATAGGACTGCACCCCCAGCTGCTCGGTGTATACTTTGGCAATGATGGATGATTCGCGGTACTTGATGTGGTTAAGTACAATGCCCCTTGTTTTTACTAGCATTTAATCCAGTACGGCTATTTTACTGATACAGGTTTGTGTTCCATCGTCGCTGGAGCTCATGACCAGGTACACCCCTGCTCTAACACGTTTTCCGTTATAATCGCGGGCATCCCAGGCAAGGGTGCCCCCGGTGGCTTTGGTTTTATATACTAGTGTACCCGCCACATCTGTAATACGTACATTGGCATTATTTGGTAAGCCAGATACTCCTACTAAGCCAGTGTAATTTTTGCGTACAGGATTCGGGGAAACAGTAGCGCACTCAGGAGTTCCCTCTGTTATAGTAGCCTCTGCTTTAAAAGAAGCCACGCCGGCATCTGTTGCCACAAATACCTCTCCTGAACTATGCTCAATTGCAATTGATAGAATTCTGTTGGAAGGCAACGGGCTGTTAGAAGCATTAAAGTGGCGGATCAGCTTATCTCCGTCAGGGTTAAAAAGCCAAAGGCCGTTGTCAGTACCTATCCATTTTCGGTTTGCACCGTCTACGGCTATGGTGCGCACTAACTGGCCATCGAGCAATGGTCTGCGTTCTACTATAGGTATACGGGCATCATAATTCTGCTCCGAAAATACAAAGCCAGGGTTATAGAACACTCCTACGCCATTGGCAGTACCCACCCAGATATCTCCGTTTAGGTCTTTAGCTAACGTATATACATCACCGTTAGGCAAGCCTCCGGCTCCATTACCAATGCTAAGCTGCCGAACCCTGTTTTTTTCATCATCGAACACTACCAGACCACTGCGTTGGTTGCCCCTGCGCGCTATAGATAGCCATTTCTGCCCGTCATCATCAATTAGGATTTGGTCTAGGTTGCTGCCATCAGGTATACCCGGCAAGGTAAAAGAGGTCCAGGTACCGTCGGGTGAAAGCCTGTGCAGACCAGGAGAACCTGCAAGATTATTTCTGTTAACAGCCCATACATTGCCTTCACTATCTACTGCTACACTGGTAACCCTCACATATTCTGTTTTATCTACCCAAGCAGTTTGGGCACTTAGCAAAGGGCTGTTAAGGCCGTTAAAAAGTTTTGCCTCTGTAACTCCCTGCCACTCGATAAGCCCCTTTCCGTAGCTCGCTAAGTATAGTTTATCTGTTACGGGGTTGAAAACGGCGTCAACCAAATCATTTCCTTGTACTGAGCCAGGGTACACATACCCATTATAGCTTTTCCACTCTCCCTGGGTATATTCGTAAAACCCATTCCAGGCATCATTTTGCAGATAAGCTGCACTATAACCGCCGCTTAATACATATACATTGCCACCATAAGTATAAACCTTAAAGCTATTTTTACTGAAAGGCCCATTGGGTGTATATGCTGTGGCATCGGTGTCGTTGGTGCTCAGTTTAACCAATCCTGCCTGCATATCAGCCACCCAGATTATACCGTTTGTGCTCACTTCCGCATCTTTGGGGGCTTTTAAAAGCTGGTGTGAAACATTGGTAACATTGCCATCTTTAGCCATTACCGATACACCAGCAGGTGTAGTTATAGCAAGATGCGAAGCTGTTGCACTTAAAGCAGATACCACTCCAGTAGCAGAAACAGCAGCAGGCTGCCAGTTGCCCTGCTGCAACGTATAAACTCCCCCGGCGGCAAGGCTAACATATACTTTATCATTAAACACAGCCAGCTTATTTGCTCCTGAAGCAGACGCTGGCAGCCCTGCGTTAAATCCAGACCAGTTATGATAGTCTTGCAGGTTTGTATTGCTATACTTTGAAGCCATTACTCCCAAATTGGTAGTCAGGTAAATGCTATCACGAAGTATGGCTGCTGCTCTTACATTAACGGTTTCGCCATTAGGGCCCAGGTTGCGGTAACTGTCGCGCACCTCGTGCTTCACCAGGTCTAGTACAATTACCCCAAACGTGCTGGAAATAAAAGCTTGTTTATTATGGACGATTACATCATTTATCGTTTTCTCTCCTGAGATGGCTTTGCGTAAAATATCGCTGATGTTAATTATTTTGCCATTCTGGATCAGGTCGATGTTTGTATTTTTATAGGCAATTAAAAGTGTTTGCGTAGCGTCATCAAAAACAATGGTGCTAATCTGCTGCTCGCTCAGCCCGTCTACTTTAGAGATTGTTTCGGTTGTATTAAATTCTTTGTCGAAGTAAAACAAGCCCTCCTCAGCGGCAACGTATACTTTGTTGCCGGCATCTGCTACGGCTTTGCTTTGCTGGTAAGGTATGTGCAAGCGCCAGTCGCCCAAGGCAAGGTTGCTCTGAGCATGAGCAGGAATCATCCTCAATAACAGACACAAGCTAAGCAACAGCTTCAGTACCCGAATGTATGGCTTGCTATATTTCATACTTTACGTTTTATGCTGCAGTGCCTGAATAGCTATTTTTTTGCTTTTATACCTTCTACAAAGCATTGGCGGCAACGAGCCTCATACGAGTCTGTTTCGCCAAGCAGTACCTGCTGCTCAGAGGCAGCATTCCGGAAAGAGTAATGTGCTATGTCGCCACATTGTACACACACAGCATGCACTTTGGTTACATATTCTGCTACAGCCATCAAAGCAGGCATGGGGCCGAATGGCTTACCTAAGTAATCCATATCCAGGCCGGCAGCTATTACGCGCACGCCACTATTTGCCAGCTTGGCGCATACTTCAGCAAGGCCTTCATCAAAAAACTGGGCCTCATCTATGCCTACTACATCACAGCTGCCACCCAGCAGCAGCATGTCTTGCGCAAAATCTATAGGTGTAGAACGTATAGAGTTCGCATTATGTGATACCACATCCTCGTCGTGGTAGCGTTTGTCTAGGGCAGGCTTAAATATCTCTACTTTCTGCTTTGCAATTTTAGCTCTGTTCAGCCTTCTGATCAGCTCTTCTGTCTTCCCCGAAAACATGGACCCGCAGATCACCTCTATCCATCCTCTTCTGGTGTGTTTTCCGTTGCCTACGCGTGGTTCAATAAACATTGGTTTGTAATGTGGTAATTATATATGGCTAAATGTTGAACTGCTGTATTATTAGTGATTAAATTGCTGATTATTAATTGTTAGTTGATTTCACTCTTAACTCTCAAACACTTTAACTCCTAAACTTTTTAACTCTCCTTAACTGCTATAGTTCATGTGCGGCAGCTTTGTCTGTTCGGGTACTTTTCCTGCTGCGTCGCCGTCTGTTAATGTACACTGGCAGGCCAATCGTTCGTTATCTTTCAGGCGGTGGTTGCTCCGGTAACGCTTTTCACTATCTGTTAGGGGGCCAAAGTGTTCTAAACCTTGTATTACGATAATGCGGCAGGTGGTACAGCGGCCTTTGCCGCCACAGGCGTGCATCCAATCTATACCCTCAGCCTGCAAAGCTTTGAGCAGGGTTTGCCCTGCCGCAACCGTTACTTTAAGATCGGCAAGGTTTTGCACCGTCAAGATTGGCATAATTTTATAACTTTACAGAAGAAAGAGATTCCTATGGAAGACAAATATAATCAATTACACCTAGAGCAGTACAGCAAACAGTTGGCAAATCTGCTTTGTGACAGACATTTTGCTACTCACGATACCCTTAATGGTCCTCAGCTTATTAGTTTTACAGCTATAAAGCAGGTAAATCTTTTTGTAATAAAAGAGCTTCTGCTTAAGTGGCATCAGGAAATGGCAAACCTGCGCAGCCCCTATTTCGACTATGAGAACGAGGAGGTAAAAGAGGCGCTGGTTAACTTTATGAATGTGCTTTCGCGCAAAATACTCATGAAGCGCGATGCATTTGAGCCCCTGCTTCAAAAAGCCATCTACGATACATTTAAGGTAGTGCTGGCACCTTCGGCAACATTCGAAGAGAAATTCTTGCGCATACAAGAAGAAATTACCTTGCCAAAGCTGCAAGAGAACCTAAGGTATATTGATATCGACAAACAGTTGTTTGCCGGGTTTATCGAAACCCTTTCGCCTACCAACCGTGACCGAGAGTACATCCTCAGCCGCTTTAAACTGTACCTGAATGCTAACCAGCACAGCCGTACGCCGCTCTCAGCCATAGTGGCGCAGTTTAACAGTTTACTTGGTATCAACGAAAACGAGGTGCTTGGTAACCCAACTATAGTTGCGGCCCCGGTTAGTGCGCCTGCGCCTGCGCCAGCTGCCCCACTAGAGGAGAAAGAAATAGTGGCTCCCATACACAATGCACAGCGCGAAGCATCTGCTCCTGCTACTAAGCCTATTTACAGCACAGATGATGACAGTGACGAAGAAAGTCCTTCTAACGTACGCCCTACCTTGAACGACAACTTCAGGAAAGCTGCTCCTGCCTCGCTGGCAGATGCACACAGTAACCGTAAAATAGACTCTCTGAAAAATTCTATCTCTATAAACCAACGCTTTAGCTTTATTAACGAGCTTTTTGATGGAGATAATATGACTTACTATAACACAGTTAAGCAACTGGACGAGTACAATGATGCTGATACTGCTAAAAATTATGTACTGCAGGAGGTCGCGCCAAAGTATGATTGGTCTAGAAAGCAAGAGCATGTTAACAAGCTTTTAAAGCTTATCGAAAGAAAGTTTAACTAAACTTTAAATAACCATTCTTTAAAGCCTTGGCTAAAGTATAGCCAGGGCTTTTTGTTTCATCCTCATTATCAATACAGATTAACTCGCATTAAGCAGTAACTGTATTATAAACATAAGAACAGTCCTTAAAGACTGTCCGTAACCTGTTGCAAATAATGGGGCGAAATACTAATTATGCATTTCGGATGTATAAAAGCACTTTGTAACTATACTTAAGTAGCTTGTATTTTCAGAGGAAATGACAAAAGCACCGACACAAACAGAAACTTAACCCGTACTACAGATAAATAAAAGAAACTAACAGCCATGAGAGACGATTTTGACTACGACGACGACTTTTCCCACAACTTCGACGACGACGAGGATGATGACGATTTCGGCATGACATTCGAAGAGGATGTGTACCTGATGATACGGGAAAAGCTTCGCGACACCATTCAAGAATTCAAAGGCAAATACCCTGATCTGAAGAAACTGGAGAGTGCTGTTAGCTCATTTAAAGTGAATGCCAAGAATACGGATGACTCTAAATTTTATCCACTTGCAGCAAAATTACTGAGCGAGCACATCAAACCTCTTACCGCAGACTCTGAGGAGATTCAGGAGATTTACGACAATATGCAGGCTGATATCGCACGCTTTAAAAACCAACGTGCCCACGGCCATGAAGGAGATTATTATTTAACAGATTAATTTGCTACCCACTTTTGCTATAAAAGCCTTTCCTGTGCATCAGGGAAGGCTTTTATAGTTTAACTTAATGCGTAACGATGCATTGTAATTAAGCAATTACTATATATGGGATTTTATATTTTTAATAAATTAAATACAAACAAAAGTAAGTTATAGCTAAAAAAAGTTTATCTTTGCAATACATTACATGCAACCTTTTTCTGGTTCTTGTACTCTACCTACTATACATCTATCGAAAACGCTGTGATACTTTCATTGTTACGTTATCCTAAGCTAAACAAACTTAACTCATCGTTCTCCGTTGCTCAGGCAAAGTTAGTAAACGATGAGAAGCATCTTATCCAGACGGTTGATAAGAAGTTAACTCTTACCTCACACCGCCTCATTATAAGGCCTTTATATTGGACAGACATAGGCCAGTCGTCTGTAATGCTCGAAGACATTGAGGGTTGGGAAGTAAAAGCAACAGGTAACAAGTTATACTTTGCCTTAAGCTTAGGAATGGCGTTTCTGGTATACTTTGATGACTCCTTTGCATTGCTTAGCGGCTTCTTCCTTATGCTTTACCTTATGACTCGGCACCAAAGAGTACATGTTAAGGCTAAAAGTAATGTGCTGGTTTTACCATTAGAAATAGAAGAAAAACGAATCCGCAACCTTGTGGAGATGGTAAAAAAAGCAAAGCACACAAGGCAATCTCAGATTTTAAGAAACACTGCTGCTTAAGGGCAGGAACTGCATATATTGTTTTATTGAGAAGCACCTGGCACAGGTGCTTCTTTATTTTTAAAAGTACTCAAACTCTTAAATTACCCACACAAGCACAATAATTGCTATATTTAGGGGTTTTAAAAATCCTGAAGCAGTATGGCAGCAGAAGATTTGATGTATGAAGATAAGGTGAAAGAGCACCAGAGAAAAATAAAGCAGGTATTTAGTGAAGTAAGCAAAGCAGTTGTTGGCCAGCAATATATGGTTAACCGTTTGCTGATAGGACTGTTTACCGGCGGGCATATTTTATTGGAAGGAGTACCAGGCCTTGCCAAAACACTCACTATTAACTCACTGGCCAAGGCCCTGCGGCTCGACTTCCAGCGAATTCAGTTTACACCAGACCTGCTGCCCTCCGACCTGATTGGCACGATGATCTATAACCAAAACGCCTCCATGTTTGAGGTAAAGAAGGGGCCGATCTTCGCCAACCTTATACTTGCCGACGAGGTAAACCGATCTCCAGCCAAAGTACAGTCGGCGCTACTGGAGGCGATGCAGGAAAAACAGGTAACCATAGGCGAAACAACTTTTAAACTAGACTTGCCTTTCCTGGTATTGGCTACGCAAAATCCTGTTGAGCACGAAGGCACTTACCCATTACCCGAGGCACAGGTAGACCGTTTTATGATGAAAGTATACATCGACTACCCTAAAAAGCCTGATGAACTGGAGATCATGCGCCGGATGGCCAATATGTCATTCCAGGATTCTGTGACGAAGGTGCTTTCTAAAGAAGACATTTTTAACATTAGAAACGATATTAACCAGGTGCAGATATCTGAGACGCTGGAGAAATACATTATTGAGTTGGTATTTGCCACCCGCCGCCCAGCTGAGTATGACCTTGTAGAGTTCGCACCTTATATACAATTTGGCGTATCGCCGCGTGCGAGTATCGCATTAAACCGTGCAGCCAAAGCTGTGGCATACTTTGATGAGCGCGACTACGTACTGCCGGAGGATATTAAGGAAGTGGCGCATGATATCATGAACCACCGCATTATACTTAACTATGAGGCAGAAGCCGACGGAATTACCTCTAAAGATTTTATTGAAGCCATACTTCGCAAGGTACCAATCAGCTAAAACCTACCAGTGCTGCTGTAGATTAGCAGAGTTAAACGTAACTTAATTCACAAACGTAACACTAAGTCCCATCCGGCATCAAACCCGGATGGGACTTAGTGTTTTATATCTAAACCCTGTTTTATGTGGAAAGGTCTACTAAAGCTATACTTGTTCAGGAAACTTTTTGGAGGTGGCGGCACAGCAGGCGGCAAGGGCGGTTGTGGCCTGGGAGTCGGTTGCCTGGGGCTGGTGCTTATTATTGTTATCATCGTGTTCGCGCTGCGTTCCTGCGGCGGAGATGCCCCTACCTATACTTTTTAAGCACTTCTAAAAAAAGAAACCCGCCAAAGAGGCGGGCTTCGCACAGAGCGGGAGACTAAACCGTCTGCTAATGATTGCCACGATGTCTCTCACCCATACATGTGCAATCAGTATCTTATAAATGTAAAGGCAGGATCTATTGAACAAATCTAGGCCCGCAGTATTAGCTGCAGATTATTGTAAGGTTACTAATTTGTTAAAACCTCTATATTCTTTATGGGTGTAGCCTAGAAAACTTGTCAATCTGCTTGCCATTTACAACAAAAAGCAAAAAACTCACCTGTAAATCAAGAACTTACACCCAGCATACTGTCTGGTTAATGGAAACTTAACTCCCTATTAATATTCAGGTAATACAGCCCTTCTACCTTTGTCGCATCAAAAGACTAACTGAAAATCATGCGACAAATTCTCACCACAGTTCTATTTTTTGTGCTATCTGCTTTTATCACTGTGCATGCACAGACTGGCAGCATACAGGGCACCGTAAAAGACGCTAAAAAAGGCGAAGAGCTAATTGGCGCTATTATAAAAGTGCAAGGCACGGGGCTTGGGGCACCGTCTGATGCTTTCGGGAGTTTCCGTATTGACAACATGAAGGAAGGCACCTATACCTTAGAAGTAAACAGCCTTTCTTATACTCCAAAAATAATCTCAAACGTAACCGTTACAGCTGGCAAAACCACCACAGTAGATGTGACGATGGAGCAAAGCACTGCACAGCTGTCAGAGGTTACCATCACCGCAAAAGGAAACAGGGAAGCCGAGCACATTTTGCTCCTCGACCAGAAGAAAGCTGTCATTGCAACACAGTCGATTGGTGCGCAGGAACTCTCCCGCAAAGGTGTAAGCAATGCAGAGAGCGCGGTTGCTAAAATTTCGGGCATTTCTAAGCAAGACGGTGTTAAAAACGTATTTGTGCGCGGCCTAGGCGACCGTTATAATACCACCACCCTGAATGGTTTTGCCATACCATCTGAAGACCCTGCTTATAAGAACATCTCACTTGATTTTTTCGCGAGCGATATGATACGGTCGGTGAACGTAAGCAAGGTGTTTACAGCATCTATGAACGGCGATGTTGGAGGCGCTCTGATCAACATCAACTCAAAAGAACTCGTTGACGACCAGGCACTTCAGATTGGTATCTCATCAGGTGTAAACACCCAGGTGCCAGGCAGCGACTTTTCGCTTCCGGAGGGCATGAACAGCTTTGGTTATGTTACGGCGGCAAATGGCCCGAAAAACCAGTCCGGGCAGCGGTTCCTCAATAATTATTCCTTTAACACCTCTCTTGACCCACTGCAGAAAAACCCTTTGCTGAACAGTGGCATAAGCATATCGGGCGGCAGCAGTTTCCTGAATAAGCACCGTTTTCTCATTGTCGGTGCCATGGATAATAAATATCATTACCAGGAGGGCGTTACCCGCCTTATTACGGCAACCAACCCAGATAACCCGTTCCGAGATTTTAACTACCAGCAATCCATCCGAACTGCTTCACACATGCTATCCGGCAACTTTGAGTTTAACCTGAACAGGAGCCAACTGAATTTTAACTCGTTATACCTGCACACTGCCGCATCGTCTGCTATGAGCTTTTATGGCAAGGAAACCGAGCTGTTTCAAGTAGCCGACGAATATAACTCCGAAGGGCACATCAGACGCTTACAGCTCAATGACAACGCCTTGTTTATAAACCAACTGATCTGGAACGGCGACCTAACCGATAGAATTGCCTTTAAAGTAGGCGCTGCCGTGAACAATGTCATCGGCCAGGAGCCTGACCGTAGAATCATTATGTTGCCTTCGGCCGGAAATGGCAGGGTGCAGCTGGGTGTAGGCGAAGGAAGAGTGCAGCGCTTTAACAGCAAGATAACTGAGATGGCCATTATACCTAAAGCCAGCTTGCAATACGCACTTTCAACAGACGCCGACAAAATATCTTACATAGAAGTAGGCTACGATGGCAGAGTAAGCTCCAAAGATTTCTCTGCCCCAATCTATAACCTTATCTGGGCCGGAGGACAGAGCAACATCCCAACTTTTGATCTGGACAACATCCGCTTGGACCCATACCTGAACCAGCAAACCCTGACCAACGGCGACTTCCAGTTAGAATCCTTCAATGATACATACGATGTGAAAAGAAACAACCACGCTGCGTATGTTGACTTGGTACATAAATTCGGAAACAAGCTGACCTTGAACACAGGCTTGCGCGCAGACGACATTTACACCAAAATTAATTACAGAGTAAACCGTGGCGCCGACGTAGGCTCAAACATCATAGACAAGTTCTTTCTATCGCCGAGCCTGAACGCCAAGTATGAATTGAACGAACAACACCACATCAGAACAGGTGTAAGCCGCACGTATACTTTGCCTCAGGATAGAGAGATATCACCTTTCATTTACTTTGGAGTCGATGGAAACGAGAATGGTAACCCGAACCTGGAAGTATCTACAAACTACAATTTCGATCTGAAATGGGACTTCTACATGTCGCCGGAGGATCAGTTATCGGTAAACGGTTTTTACAAGCATATACTTGACCCGATTGCGAGAGTGGATCAGGGCAACTCGGCGGGCCTAAGAACCTACGACAACATATCAGACCATGCAGTAGCCACTGGTATAGAAGTAGAAGTTAGAAAATCGCTGATGAACATTGCTGAGAAGCATCGCTTTAACGCTGGCTTAAATGCCTCATACATCCACACAAACGTGGAGCTGGACCCAACCTTCTTCGTGCAGAATACTTCGTCTACGCTAGAGGGTGCCGCACCATACATACTTAACGCCGACCTGACCTATAACCTGGTAACGGAGAATAATGTCAACTTAACATCGGCACTGGTACTAAACTACCTGAGCAACAAAGTGCATACCATTGGTACGCGAGGTTTCAATAACCTGATCGAGGAAAGTATAACTACTCTGGACTTTGTGACCTCTGTGGGCCTTAACGAGAAGCTTAAATTCGACTTGAAAGCCAGAAACCTTTTGAACCCAGCTTATAAACTTACAAGAGAAGGCGCCGGCTCCGACAAAGCTACGGAAGGTGTAATTATCCGCAGCTACAAGAGAGGCGTGCTGTTCGACCTGGGTGTATCATACCGATTTTAACAATTAGATAAATTATCCTTCATATTGAATTAATCTTCCAATTCTAAATTCGCATAACAAATTTAAAAAAGATGAAAAAGACATTCCTTTACCTACTACTTCTTCCCTTGGGATTATTCTCTTGCGATGATGATGACACCACAACACCAGAACCAACTGTGAATAGTGAACTGAGTGGTGATATTACTACCGATGTAACACTTGATCCGAAAACAGAATACAAACTAACTGGTACTTTGATTGTAGCTGAAGGTGGAAAACTTCGCATACCTGCTGGTACAGTTATCAAAGCTGAACAAGGCTTTGACAAGTACATCCTTGTTAAACAAGGTGGTCAAATATTTGCAAACGGCACAGCCGACAAACCGGTAAGAATAACATCTGGAGCAGCTACTCCTAACCAAGGCGACTGGGGTGGTTTAATTATTAACGGCAGAGCAAGAATCTCTGGTCCAAACGGTGTAGTTTCTACCGGCACTGCGGAAGTTAACCCTGCTATTATCTATGGCGGCGACAACAACAGCGACAATTCGGGTGTTTTGGAATATCTTATTTTAGAATACACCGGAGCTAAATCTTCGGCAGACATCGAGCACAATGGCTTAACCCTAAATGCTGTGGGTAGCGGCACAAAAATCGAAAACATTTATATCCCGAATGGTTCTGATGATGCTGTAGAATGGTTTGGTGGATCAGTAAACGTTAAGAACTTATTAGTAATGAATTCTGACGACGATATGTTTGATGTTACACAGGGCTGGACAGGTACTTTGGATAATGCTTATGGTGTTTGGAAGAGCGGCTACACTAGTACAGAAGGTGATCCTCGTGGCGCTGAGCTTGACGGCAACTTAGATGGCAATACACCTGGCGATGCTAACCAATCTAACTTTACGTTAAAGAACATTACAATTGCTAACGAGTCAACTTTCGCGATGCATGATGCTGTAAAGGTGCGCAGAGGTGCTAAAGCTACTATTGCCAACCTCCTTATTAAAGGCAACGCTATTAATGATCTTATCGACTTAACAGACGGCAAGGGCAATGGAAACTCCACAAGCGTTGTAGACTATCATTATAGCGGTACGTCAACTGCAGGTGTAAAGAACCCAGATAATGCTAGTGTAACAGTTAAAGCTGCTAATACAGGCGCTAACACAGCAGTATTTAACTGGACTGGTTACAACTTCTAATTATATCTTTTTAAATACAGGTAGGGCTGTCACAAGTGCATTTGTGACAGCCCTATTTTTTTCTCAGAATTTAAAAGCTTTCCGGCTCAATCGCCGGAAAGCTTTTAAATTTACTGCACAACACCTATACTTCATCCTGCACACTTATGTAACACAACCCGCCTCACAGCTTAAATATTGACTACCAGCTTATTGAGCAAAATAAACAACCTACATAAAATTAATTTGATAATACTTATTTAACATTGGCATAATCTTGCATTAATAATAGAGCTTGTACTTTGTAGACGCAAATCAAAAGGACTTGACTAATCCTTTGGCTTGCAGCTATTTAAACATTATTACACATTATCTTATTTCTCACCCGTTATGGTAATAATTAAAAAGAGTGGCATAGCTGCTCTGGCAACGGCTATTTTAAGCCTAGGCGCTTTTACTTACGCCAAAGCTCAAACAGACACTACAATTACACAGACTGTCATTCCTACTGTTGCCCCTGCCCCTCTAGAGGTTAAGCACACCGACGCAGCTAAAAAGAAAGCCTGGTATGAGATACTCTCTATCAGGGGGTATGCCCAAATCAGGTATAACCGCCTTCTGGAGACCAACCCCGACCTTAAATGCGACCAATGCGATAAATCTATTGGAGAAAACGGCGGCCTTTTTATCAGGCGTGCCCGTTTAATCTTTAGCGGCAATGTGCATGACCGTGTATTTATTTACATACAACCAGACTTGGCCTCCTCTCCCAGTTCCAGCACCTTAAACTTTCTGCAGCTGCGCGATGCTTATTTTGATGTATCGTTAGATGCCGCTAAAGAGTATCGTGTTCGTATTGGCCAGAGCAAAATCCCGTACGGCTTCGAAAACCTGCAGTCGAGCAGCAACCGAATTCCCTTGGACCGAAACGACGCTATTAACAGTGCTATCGCTAACGAACGCGACCTGGGAGTATTCTTTTATTATGCACCGGCAAAAATTCGAAGCCGCTTCGAAGAGCTTACAAGCCTTGGCCTGAAAGGAAGCGGCGACTATGGCGTACTGGGATTAGGTATTTACAATGGTCAGACAGCCAATAAGCCCGAAGCTAACGACAACTTGCATGCTGTTGCCAGAGTTTCTTATCCTTTTAAGCTAATGAATGGTCAGTTTATCGAACCGGGAATACAGGCGTATACAGGAAAGTATACCGTTACACCGGACCAGGTATCTTCTGGAGTATCGCTTGGCGACGAAACTAATATATCAGAAGGCTTCACAGATCAGCGGATTGCAGCAACTTTAGTAGTATACCCACAGCCATTCGGAATTCAGGCAGAATATAATGTTGGCCGCGGCCCCGAATATGACCCTGAGTCAAACTCGATAATGGTAAAACCTCTACATGGCGGCTATGTGCAGGCCATGTATCGCAAAGAGGTCGGAAACCAAGTAGTTATGCCTTTTGTGCGGGTGCAGCATTACGAAGGCGGCAAAAAACACGAACGCGACGCCGCCAGCCACACAGTTTATGAAACTGAGATTGGTGCAGAATGGCTGCTTTTCAAGAACCTGGAGCTGACAGCTTTATACTCTATCGGCGACAGAACAGTCAGAAATGCCTCTAACCCGCTAAACCGCCAACATGGTAACAGGTTAAGGCTGCAGGCACAGTTCAACTTCTAAGCAACAAGTATACGTTTATACTTCAAAGCTCTTTGGCTCACTTGCCAGAGAGCCTTTTGTACATAAGCCTCCCTTTTTTCCTGCACCCATTTTCAATATTGTGTTTACTTGCGGCCTCAGCTCATAGCTTAACATTAATATAACATTAGGATAACTACCGGGTAACATAACACAACTTACTTTGCAGCGTAAATTGGCAAGTGCAGCAGCAGCCTGACTAACTGCGGCTACAAAGTATGGCCTGACTAACCATATTCAGCCAGGGTACAGACAAAGGAAAATTCTCACCAAAACTTTAACACGTGAACTCACAAAGTAAAAGAGTAGCTTTAGCGCTCTTATTATTTTTTCTGGCAGGATATACTTCGTTTAGCCAGAGTATAAACAACTCCAGATTTGGCAAAGGCCTGCAGTTTATAGCCGCAGATTCTTCTTTTAGCGTAAAAATGGGAGCACGTTTCCAGGTGCTGTACCAGGGTGCCCCAAACCCTACTACCAATAATTGGGATGATCGATTCCTTATCCGCAGAGCCCGCCTAAAGTTTGATGGCTTTGCCTACTCTCCTAAATTAGAATACAAAATAGAGCTTGGCCTAAGCAATAGCGACATAGGCAACGACAACCCCGCCGTATCGAACAACGCAGACAATATTATACTTGATGCCGTAGCCAAATGGAATTTTGCTCCTAACCTTACGCTGTGGGTGGGCCAGACAAAGCTGCCTGGCAACCGTGAAAGGGTTGTGTCTTCTCAGAAGCTACAGTTTGTAGACCGAAGCCTGCTGAACGCACAGTTTAACCTTGACCGCGATGCCGGCCTGCAACTGCACCACGAACACCGACTGGGCAATGTACTGTTTCGCGAGATAGGCTCGATAAGTATGGGCGAAGGCCGCGATATTACAGTAAACAACGCAGGCGGTTACGACTATACAGCACGCATAGAAATCTTACCACTGGGTGAGTTTGAAGGCGAAGGAGATTATGTAGGAGGCGACATTGAGCGTGAACAAACCCCAAAAATTTCTATTGCAGCTACTTACGACTTTAACGACAATGCCTCAAGAGCGCGTGGGCAGCTAGGAGACTTCCTGAGCAATCAACGTGACTTGAACACTGTGTTTGTGGATGCCATGTTTAAGTACAGGGGCTTTTCGGCAATGGCAGAGTATGCTAATCGTAAAGCACCTGAAGGCCCCGTTGTGGCACGCACAGATGAAGGTGACATTGAGGAAACATTTGTAACAGGCAATGCTCTTAACATACAGGCAGGCTACCTGCTTCCGACAAACTGGGAGATAGCCGGCCGCTATACCACCTTTAACCCAGCTACTGCAACAGGTCTGGAGCAGCAGGAGCAATATACTTTGGGCTTATCAAAATATATTGTGGGCCACAGCTTAAAGGTGCAAAGTGATGTTACGTTACAAGACACACCAGGCAGCGATAACTCTTACTTGTTCAGGGTACAGATGGAAGTGGCGCTATAAGTATAAAAGCTTAACAATAACTTAATATTACAAGCTTCTTATTATGATAGGTTCTATCTCTCTTTGCAGTCCAAAACAGAGCCACAGGCGAAGCAAAACCCATAAACACAACTAGTTGATTACCATACTAGTATATCAACAAGTATTATAAATCAGATTTAAAAAATAACCTATAACCAAATCCAACTCTGGCTTATGTTAAACTTTAAGCTTTCAAGTGTAAAATTAAATGCAGCTGTACTTTTGGGTGCAACGCTCATGTTCAGCGCATGCGGTGGCAACAATACCGAAGAGGCTAACGGAGACGGTGCCGGCAGCATTCAGATAGACGGTTCATCAACTGTTTATCCTATAACAGAGGCAGTAGCAGAGGAATATCGTGCTGAGGCTCCGGATGTAAAAGTAACAGTAGGTGTATCCGGAACAGGTGGTGGTTTTAAGAAATTCACGCGCGGCGAAATTGATATTGTAAATGCATCGCGCCCGATCAAAGATTCTGAAGCAAGCGTGGCAAAAGAGAGTGGGATTACTTATGTAGAGCTTCCGGTTGCCTACGATGGCCTTACAGTAGTAGTTCACCCAGAGAACAACTGGGTAAAGGACATTACAACGGAGGAACTGAAGAAGATTTGGGAGCCTGCTGCTCAAGGTAAAATTAAGCGCTGGAACCAGATCCGTCCGGAGTGGCCAGATCAGGAAATCCACCTGTACGGCCCCGGTGTTGAGTCTGGCACTTATGACTATTTTACAGAGGCTGTGGTAGGTGAAAGCGGCGCCAGCCGTGGCGACTATACTGCCAGCGAAGATGACAACGTATTGGTACAAGGTGTATCTACTGACGTAAATGCATTAGGGTTCTTCGGTTTTGCTTACTACGAAGAGAACCAGAATAAGCTAAAAATTGTGCCGGTTAATGATCTGAACGATGCAAACGGCAAAGGTGCCATTACGCCTACTTTAGAGACTGTTAAAGATGGTTCCTATGCTCCGCTTTCTCGTCCGTTGTTTATCTACGTGAACTCCAAAGCTGCAGCAAGGCCTGCAACAGTCGACTTTGTAAACTTTTACCTTGACAATGCTGCAGACCTTAGCCAGGAAGTAGGTTATATACCAATGCCTGCTGAAATGTACAAAGAGCAGAAGGAGAAGTTTAAGCAGTTTGCTGAGAGCGCAGGTAAAAATCAATAAGCTTTAAATTAGTGCCGCTAAGTAAGTGATGCTCGGCTTGCTTACTTAGCGGCATTTAAACTATACTGCACCTTGAGAGTATCAGAAAAAATTATCGAGGGCTTATTGTGGTTATCCACTGCGATCACAATACTCATCACTATCAGCATTATCTGGGTTCTTCTATCAGAATCTATAAGCTTTTTCAGGGTTGTGCCGCTCTCAGAGTTCTTAACCGAGAAAGAGTGGACGCCGCTGTTTGCTGATAAAAAATTCGGTATTCTGCCGCTTGTAGCAGGCACGCTGCTTACAACTGCCGTGGCTATAGCCGTAGCTTTACCCATAGGGCTAACCATTGCCATTTACCTGAACGAGTACGCGCACGATCGCATGCGCCAGATTGTAAAGCCGTTGCTGGAGGTGTTAGCAACCATTCCTACTGTAGTGTATGGCTTCTTTGCCTTAACAGTAGTTACACCGTTTTTGCAATCCATAATACCTAACCTGTCAGGATTTAACGCCCTTTCAGCAGGTATTGTAATGGGCATCATGATCATACCAATGATTTCCTCACTAAGTGAAGACGCCATTAGTGCAGTACCGCGCTCGCTTCGTGAGGCTGCTTATGGTATGGGATCTACCCGGTTGCAAACATCATTCGGCGTAATGGTTCCGGCTGCATCCTCTGGTATCGTGGTATCGGTTATACTTGCCATATCGAGAGCCGTGGGCGAAACAATGATCGTGGCTATTGCCGCTGGCCAGCAGCCCCGCTTAACGCTGAACCCGCTGGTGCCCATAGAAACTATTACAACTTATATTGTGCAGGTTAGCTTAGGAGACGTACCAAGAGGCTCGCTGGAGTATAAAACCATCTTCGCAGCAGGTATAACGTTATTCGTTTTTACGTTTGCGCTGAACAACTTAAGCTTCTGGATCAAAAAGAAATACCAGGAAAAGTATGACTAACTCAGACATCAACAGGCTTAAGGATAAAGCCTTCCACATCTTCGGTATCTTCTGTACCTTTATCGGGTTGGTGGTTCTTGCTATCTTTCTTTTTGATATCATCATAGAGGGCTTGGGCCGTATTAATTGGGACTTCCTTACAAGTTTGCCATCGCGAAGAGCCAGCCGTGCAGGTATACTTACAGCGTGGGTGGGTACGCTTTGGATACTGGTGCTAACCACAGTTATCGCATTCCCGTTAGGAGTATCGGCCGGTGTATACCTGGAAGAGTATGCAAAAAAGAGCAGGATAAACAATTTCCTGGAGATCAACATTGCTAACCTTGCTGGTGTGCCTTCTATTATCTATGGTTTGCTTGGCTTGGAAATTTTTGTGCGCCAGATGCGTTTAGGAGGCAGCTTATTAGCAGGTGCACTTACTTTATCCCTGCTTATACTTCCGATCATTATTGTTACAACCCGGGAGGCCATAAAAGCCGTGCCCCGAAGCATTCGCGATGGTTCTTACGCGCTGGGTGCATCTAAATGGCAGACAGTGTGGAACCAGGTGCTACCGGCATCCTTTGGCGGAATACTTACAGGTATTATCCTGGCATTGTCAAGAGCCGTTGGCGAGGCTGCTCCGCTAATTGTAATCGGTGCTCTGGCGTATGTACCTTTTACACCGTCGTCGCCGATGGATGAGTTTACCGTACTGCCTATACAGATCTTTAACTGGACCTCAAGGCCACAGGAAGCATTCCTGACAAATGCAGCAGCTGCCATTATTATACTATTGATCATCACCTTTATGCTGAACGGCATTGCCGTTTACCTGCGCAACAGGCAGCAGAAAAAAATAAAGTGGTAAACACACCATGGGTAAAAAGATAAAACTAGAGGCAATTGACCTCGATGCATATTACGGCGATTTCCACGCCCTGAAAGGAATCAACATAGCCATGGAAGAGAAAGCTGTTACGGCTTTTATCGGTCCGTCAGGCTGTGGTAAGTCTACGTTTTTGCGCACCTTTAACCGCATGAACGACTACATCGAAGGTTTTAGGGTAGATGGCCAGATTCTCTTGGACAACAAAGACATCTATCAGAAGAACGTACGTGTGGATGAATTGCGCAAAGAGGTTGGCATGGTATTCCAGAAGCCGAACCCCTTCCCGAAAAGTATATACGAGAACGTGGTGTATGGCCTGAAGATACAGGGTGTAAAGAAAAAGTCTGTACTAGATGAGGCTGCCGAAACATCGTTAAAAAGAGCCGCACTTTGGGACGAAGTAAAAGACAAGCTTAACAAATCAGCGTTGGCGCTTTCTGGTGGCCAGCAGCAGCGTTTATGCATTGCCCGTGCCTTGGCCATTTCTCCGTCGGTGCTTTTAATGGACGAGCCTGCCTCTGCCCTAGACCCTATTTCAACAGCAAAGGTAGAAGAGCTGATCTATGAGCTGAAAAATGATTACACGATCGTAATTGTAACCCACAACATGCAGCAGGCTGGCCGCGTTAGCGACTATACTGCCTTCTTTTATATGGGTGAGCTAGTGGAGTTTAACAAAACAAAAACTATGTTTACCAGCCCTAAAAATGAACGCACACAAAATTATATTACTGGCCGATTCGGGTGAGAATCTATATTTTGCTTAAATGTAAAACATGTCATTTTAATTAAAGAAGCTAACATACAATGAGTCATATAGATTTAGAGCTCGATCGTTTAAAGGTAAAGCTGATGGAGATGTGGGATCTGGTGGAGTATCAACTACAGAGTGGTCGTGAGGCCATGATAAGTGCAGATACAGAGCTGGCCCGCAAAGTGCTAAAGCTTGGCAAAAAGGTGAACAACTTCGATGTGAAGATAGACCGCATGTGCGAAAATCTATTGGCACTTTACACACCTGTTGCCGTAGACCTGCGCTTAGTGCTAGCAACCTTAAAGATAAACGCCAACTTAGAACGCATCGGAGACACGGCAGAGGGCATCTCAATGTTTGTAAAAAACCGTGAGAAACTCTTTAACCCGGAGATGCTGGAGTTAACTAAAGCTATTAAAATGTTTGATGAGGCACTGTCGATGTTCCATGAGTGCCGCATAGCTTATAAAACAAACAATACAGAACATGCCCTTGCTCTGATTAAACGCGATAAAATGCTAAACAAGATTTACCGCAAATCAGACAAAATTATAGCTGAATACCTACGCAAGAATCCGGACAGCATAGAAGAAGGCCTGGCACTATTCTCTATCATTAAAAAACTGGAGCGGGTAGGCGACCAGATCACCAATATTGCTGAGGAGATTATTTTCTACCAAGACGCTAAAGTGATAAAGCATAAATCTAAAAAGAAAGATAAAAACAACGGCAAGGACAAGTAGCATATAGGAATTGCTAATTGTTTATTCAGCAAAGTATAAAGTATAACAGGAAAGCATGGGCCAAAGCGGTTCATGCTTTTTCGCTTTTGTAGTGATAGGTCTCAACCCAATGCCATCAACTTAAACTATGACATCTATAATTTTGTCATTTCGAACATCATGAGAAATCTAAAAATTAGTTCAGAAGGACTTCTGTAAAGATCTCTGCTTTCGTTGAGATGACAAACAAGCTTAAGTTGATGGCATTGGGTCGCGACTTGTCGATGTGAGAACAATTTAGCAACCCCACAACTAAGCAGCTTATCCATTAAGCCACCACTTTAGCAATTCAGCGTTTTGTGCTGTACCTTTGCAGCAAATTTGAGGCGCGATGCTGTTTAAAGAAGTTTTATACCTAATACAGAAGGACCTAGTGCTGGAGTGGCGGCAGAAGTATGCCTTTAACGGAATGCTACTGTACGTGAGCAGTACCGTGTTTGTGTGCTACCTCAGCTTTGGCCTGCGGTCCAATGTTTTAACAGTACCTGTATGGAATGCAGTGCTCTGGATTATACTTTTGTTCACATCAGTAAACGCCATTGCTAAAAGTTTTATGCAGGAGAACCGGGGCAGGCTTTTATACTTTTACTCTATCGTGAGTCCGCAGGGGGTTATACTTGCAAAGATCATCTACAACGCGCTGCTCATGCTCATTCTGGCTGTAATCTGCTTTGTATTTTATGCTTTTGTACTAGGCAACCCGGTGCAGGACGTGCCGATGTTTTTGCTTACCATACTTTTAGGTGCCATTGGCTTCTCCACTTCCCTTACCATGATATCAGGCATTGCCAGCAAGGCTGCCAATAGCAGTACGCTAATGGCAGTGCTTAGCTTTCCGGTTATCGTGCCTATGCTGCTGATGCTGATTAAAATGTCTAAAAATGCGATTGATGGGTTAGACCGTAGCACTAGCCTCGACGAACTACTTACTTTACTTGCCATAAACATGATCGTTGTCACCGTTTCTTACATCTTATTCCCGTACCTTTGGCGTTCGTAAGGCAAAAGTGTGTTCAGGCAAGTATAAACGTCTTTTTTTAGTCCTCCAATGGAGAGAAAACTACATAAAAAGTGTTGACTTTCTGAGAGAAGCGCAAATAGCTTTAGATTTTTAAGTAAAAAATGAAAAAAAACTGGTGGAAAATATTGGCTGTGGTACTGTTAGTTTTTACAGTAGTGGCCGGTATGTTATCTGAGGTTCCGCGATTGGCCATACTTAACGAGACCATCCGTAACCTATATTTTCACGTGCCAATGTGGTTTGGCATGATCCTTATCCTGCTTATTTCGGTTATTTACTCTATCAAGTACCTGCGCAACCCAACTATCAAAAATGATGTGATTGCTTACGAGTCTGCTAAGGTTGGTATACTTTTCGGTGTGCTGGGCATTGTTACCGGCATGGAGTGGGCCAAGTTTACCTGGGGCGAGTACTGGAGCAACGATCCGAAGCAGAATGGCGCAGCTGTTGGTCTGCTGATCTACTTTGCTTACCTGGTGCTGCGTAGCTCTTTTAATGAGCAGCAGCAACGGGCACGCATCAGCGCGGTATACAACATCTTTGCTTTTGCAGCGCTTATCCCGCTTTTATTTATACTTCCCAGGTTAACCGATTCGCTGCACCCTGGCAATGGAGGTAACCCGGGCTTTAATGCCTATGACCTGGACAGCCGCCTGCGCATGGTGTTCTACCCAGCTGTACTTGGCTGGACGCTACTGGGCATCTGGATCATCAATGTGAAATCAAGACTAGAATTAATCAGACAACGCTTATATGAAACTGTTTAGAATACTGGCTGTGTGGTGCTTCATCCTTTTCGCCGCAGCAGGTATACAACAAGCGCAGGCCCAGCAGCCTGAGATGAGAGATGTTGAGTTCTCATCGGCTCCGCCACAACAGGAAATAGAAATGGCCGATACGCTGCGCCAGGACGGGAAAATTTATGTAGTGGTAGTGGTCCTACTTACTGTTCTCGGTGGTATGATTGCTTACCTGGTTACGCTGGACCGCAAGGTATCGAGACTCGAAAAACAGATGCGCGACTAACAGCTACAGAAAGTATAAAATAAGCCATACACGATGGATTTTTATTTTCCTGTTGCGTGTTAGGCTACTAGAAAAAAGAATATCCATTTTCTTACATAGATGAAAAAGACACACATCATCGGGATTTTAGTAATCGCAGTAGCGATTGTTATCATCATGTCGTCGGTTGGCGATGCCAGCACCTATGTTTCTTTTGGCGAGGCCATTGAGCGCGCCGAAGACGGTGACATGACGAAAGTACACGTGGTGGGCCGCCTTAAGAAAGACCCACAAGGCCACATTGTTGGCATGAACTACGACCCGCTGGTTGACCCGAACTACTTTACCTTTATGCTGGTAGACACAAACCGCTATGAACAGAAGGTAGTGTATTTTAACCCAAAACCGCAGGACTTTGAACGCTCCGAGCAGGTAGTAATTACCGGCAACATGCAAAATAACGTGTTCGTGGCCGACAAAATCCTGTTGAAGTGTCCGTCAAAGTATACCGAAAACGAAGTACAGGCAAACACAGCAAGCCTTTAACACAGTTTAGGAGTTAGGGAGTTAAAGAATGATGATTCTTTAACTTTCCAACTTTCTAACTCCCAAACTCTCTAACTTTTTAACTTTCTAACTCATCAAGATGATTAATACGCTGATTGGGGATATAGGCCATGCGAGTGTGATTGTGGCTTTTGTAGCGGCTATCGTGTCCTCTTACGCTTATTTTATGGCATCACGTGCCAATGTTGTGGCTACCGGCGATAACAGCTGGCGCAACTTTGCACGCGGTGCTTTTTACGTACATGGTGCTGCCGTACTGGTAGTAATCTTTGCGCTGTTCAATATTATTTACGAGCACCGCTATGAGTACTACTATGCCTGGAGCCACTCTTCAAACCACCTGCCGGTACACTACATGATCTCCTGCTTCTGGGAAGGCCAGGAAGGCTCTTTCCTGCTGTGGATCTTTTGGCATGTGCTGCTTGGTTTTGTATTGATCAGAGCCGGAAAGAAAAACAAAGAGTGGGAAGCGCCGGTAATGGGTATTTTCTCTTTTGTGCAGCTGTTCCTTACCTCTATGATTTTAGGTGTAGTGATCGGCGACTTCAAACTGGGTTCTTCTCCATTTATACTAATGCGAGACTTCATGACAGATGCCCCTGTATTTGCCATGGACCCTAACTATGTGCCTAACGATGGTACTGGCCTAAACCCGCTGCTGCAGAACTACTGGATGGTAATTCACCCTCCTACCCTATTTTTGGGCTTTGCAGCAACCTTAGTGCCATTTGCCTTTGCAATGGCTGGCCTCTGGAAAGGCAACTTTACAGAGTGGATTAAACCTGCATTGCCTTGGGCGCATTTTGCTGCCGTATCATTGGGTATTGGTATCATGATGGGTGCTTACTGGGCTTATGAAACGCTTAACTTCGGTGGTTACTGGAACTGGGACCCTGTGGAAAATGCAGTATACATTCCATGGCTAGTATTAGTTGGCGCTATTCATACTATGATTGCTTACCGCCGCGGAAAGTCTGGTTTAAAGGCTTCATTTATACTTGTTATTGCCTCTTTTATACTTATACTTTACGCTACCTTCTTAACGCGTAGCGGTATATTGGGTAATGCATCGGTACACTCCTTTACAGACCTTGGTCTTTCGGGCCAGCTGTTTACGTACCTTGCTGCTTTTGCAGTGTTGGCTGTTGGCCTGCTGGTGTACAACTGGAAAAAGATCCCAACATCACAAAAAGAGCTTTCTACTTACAGCGGTGAGTTCTGGGTATTTATAGGTGCCATTGTGCTTTGCCTTGCTGCCTTCCAGGTATTGTTTACCACTTCTATCCCGGTTTATAACGCCTTCATGGGCTTCATCGGCATAGAGTCTAACGCTGCCTTACCAGCCGACCAAATTGCACATTATACCAAGTTCCAGCTTTGGGCCGGAGTGGCTATTGCTATACTTACTGGTGTTGGCCAGCTATTGTGGTGGCGTAAAAATGACAAAGGAGGTTTTGTAGAAGCCATCATGTTGCCGGGTATGCTTACCCTGCTATTCGCCAGCTTAGTCATTGTGCTTTCTAAGTTAGGTGTAGTTGGCAACGAGACAATCGATAACCCGATCTACATTATACTTTTGGTTACATCGCTGTTTGCTGTGTTTGCGAACATGAGCATCATCCTGAACCTACTGCATAAGAAGGTATCTTTATCGGGTGGTGCGGTGGCTCACATAGGAATAGCTCTGATGCTGCTCGGTATACTTTTCTCTTCGGGCTACTCGAACATCGTGTCACAGAACACTTCCGGCTTGGTTTACTCAAGAGAGTTCCCTGATGATATAAACCGAGACAATGTGCTGCTTTGGCGCAACACTCCAACAGAGATGGATAAGTATACAGTAAGCTATCATGGTCAGTTTAAAGAAGTAGAAGGCGTACCTGGTTATGTTAACCGAGAATTGCTTTTCCCGACTGCCGATGAATATAAAGTTATTGCCCGTGGCCGCATACAAGCAGGCGATAAAGTATACTTTGAAACAGGAGATACTCTAAACTTAGAGTCACCAGAGAATACATATTACGAAGTGCAGTATAAAGAACGTGAAGGCGATAAGACATTTACGCTTTATCCGCGTGCGCAAGTTAACCCGAACATGGGTCTGTTGGCCTCTCCGGATATCGAGCACTTTGTAGATAAAGACCTTTATACACACGTATCTTCTATTCCAGACCCGAACGAAGAGAAAGACTGGGGCGAATTAAAAGAGTATGAACTGGCTGCCGGCGATACGATTATCTTAAACGATTATGTAGCACAGTTTAACGGTGCTGAAGTTATAAAAACAGTACCAGGTGTTGCTTTAAAAGAAGGAGACATTGCTGTACAGGCTGATCTTAAGATTTTCGGTGAAAGAAAAACATATCATGCTCACCCTGTACTGATCTATAAAAATGGCATGGCAGGTTATTACCCTGAAGTAATTGAAGACCTTGGCCTACGACTTACCTTGATGAATGTAAGTCCTGAAAAAGGCAAATTTACGTTTGGCGTAAATGCTACACAGAAAGATTATGTCATTTTGAAGGCAATGGAGAAACCATTTGTAAATATACTTTGGATTGGTACTATTGTGATGTCTATTGGTTTTGTGATGGCGATTATGCGCCGCAACCAAGAAGGTGGCACTCCGAAAGCAGCTGCTAAAAAGCAGAAAGAGCCAAAGAAAGTACAGGCTGCTTAGAATAGCCTTTTAAATTATAGAAAGCCTTTGCCCAAGTGGCAAAGGCTTTTTGCTTTATTTGCCTATAGCACTTAACTTGGTTAAACCAAAGCAGAAGTAGTTAATGAAAGATGCCTAATTATTTAAAGAACTAAACGACAGCAAAAGGAGCATCTTTTAAACCTTGTTTGTATGAACATATTTATTGTGCCGTTATGGTATCCATCTAAACATTACCCTATTGTTGGCACTTTTATCAAAGAACAAGCTGTTGCCATTGCTAAACACGACCCAGACACAAACATAGGATTAAGTATATGGGGCCAGTATGAAGATGAGTATTTGCTTTGGGTTAAAGATCATGTCAGAAATTTTTCAAAACTGCTTTTTACAAAGCGAAACAGCAAACAAGTTAAACTAGCACCCAATTTAACAGAATACCATCATCCTACTTTCACCTGGACCAATACCTTTTTACAAGGCAACCTTAACCAAATAGTTAAAGCAAATTTAAATAATGCGAAAGCTTTTGAGTTGGAGTATGGTAAAATAGATCTTATTCATGCCCATCCGGGATATATTGCAGGTGCCATTGCGCTACAGCTTTCTCAAATACTGGGAGTTCCGTACATAATAACAGAGCATTTAGGTTTATTTCCGGGTCCTATAATGTCAGACAAGTCGGGTAATATTAAACGACGTTATAAGTTACCTTATCTCAAATCTCAGCTTAATATTACTGTAAGTCCACATTTAGATGACCTAATGCTACAGCAAGGCATTCCCAACAGAGTAATTGTACCTAACTTCTTAGATGAAGATCTTTTTACAGTTAAACCAGGCAACAGGCACAACGAAACTAATTTCACATTTCTGACTGTAGCCTGTATAAACCCTGAAAAAGGTGTTGATTTACTACTAAAGGCTATACAAATTGCTTCGAAGACACATAATAACATAAAGCTTAGAATAGCAGGCACAGGGCCTTACCTAGAAGAGTATAAAACATTGGCAAATACTCTTGGCATAAGCTCAATAACCACCTGGTTAGGAGAGATTTCCAGAACAGAAGTTGTGCAAGAGCTTCAGCATTGCAACGCTTTTGTACTACCAAGCCAGTTCGAATCTATGGGTATAGCTTACGTTGAAGCCTTAGCCTGCGGCAAACCTATAATAGCTACAAAATGCGGCGGCCCTGAATTTACTGTAAATGATAACAATGGAATCTTAGTTGAGCACCATACTCCTAAAGCTGTCGCAAATGCTATGTTACAGATTATTAGCTCTTATAGTAAGTATGATAAAAAAACCATCAGAGAAGACTTTATAAAGCGATTTTCCAAAGCGGCTATAATTCCAAAAATATTAGACCTATACTCCAAAGTAACTAGCAATGCCTGAAACGACAGTAGAATCAGTAAAATTAAAGATCGCTTTTGTAGGAGCTGGCAATGTGGCTTGGCACCTCTCACAGGCTCTAGCAACTGCCGGGCACCAGGTAATGGCGGTTTACAGCCGGAGTGCATTGTCCAGAACCGAATTGGCAAGTGCACTTCCAGAAGCAATAGCTGTATCATCATCAGACTTTACAGGCTTTGCAATCGATTTAGTTATAATTTCTGTACCTGATGCAGCACTTGCACAAGTTGCCAAAGAACTTAAAGTAACGCCTGGCACTGTTGTAGCTCATACTTCTGGGTCGCAGCCATTGGCTATACTTCACCAGATACCAGGTGCAAGACCAGCTGTCTTTTATCCGTTACAGACATTTTCTAAAACAAAGGCTGTAAATCTGCAGGAGGTACCCATACTATTAGAGGCAGAGCAGGAAGATGCACTACAACTTGTAGAAACATTGGCTAAAAGTATAAGTTCTAAAGTATACAAAGTAGACTCTGAACATCGCCGGCACCTACACCTGGCGGCAGTATTCGCTTGTAATTTCACGAACCATTTGCTCGGAATAAGTCAGAAACTACTGCAAGAGGCAAACCTGCCTGGCGAGCTGCTGCAGCCACTCATACACGAAACTGTTGCAAAAGCCATGCAGCAGCACCCCTTTAAGATACAAACAGGCCCCGCCATCCGCCACGACGAAAACGTTATTCAGGCGCATCTGCAAATGCTGCAGCAACACCCCCGCCTGCAAGAGCTTTACCAAAAACTTACAGAAAGTATACAGACTACCAAAGTATAACCTTTTACGCTAAGGGCTGTTAAACAGAATGGCCAATAAGCGCCGTATACTTTGATTCGGCTGGCGTGCTTTGTACCTTTGCACTTTAAACCGAGAATGCAGAAATGAAAGTAGTAAATATAACCTTTAAGTTTGCAGACGGCTCTCCAGACGAAGTACACCCTGCTGTAGAAGGTGAGTCGGTGCTGGATGTTGCTCTAAATAACGATATAAAGCTGCAGCATAACTGTGGTGGTGTATGTGGTTGCAGTACCTGCCATGTATACATAGAAGCCGGCATGGACGACCTGCCTGAAATCTCTGACAAAGAAGAAGATTACATTGACCGTGCTGTAGACCCACGTATAAACTCCAGGCTAGGATGCCAGTGTGTGGTTCAGGGCAACGAGGATATTGTAGTTACTATCCCTGAGCAGGACTTCCTGGGGCATTAAGCGAAATTATTGTTTAAAGTTAATTGCTTTTTGTTGTTGGCTTCCACTTTACCCCAATACTATCTAAAGCCATTTAACTATATAATTGTTAAATCATTTGTGTAATGAATAAGAACTACGAGCCGCCAATACATTGGAACGATTACGAAGATATCGCGATGGCGCTATACGAGAAATTTGGTGACGACTTTTCAGAGTCTAAAATATACCGTGTCCGCTTTACAGAGCTATTGGAATGGGTGCTCTCCCTACCAAACTTTGAAGGTAAGCGTGAAGAAGCAAACGAAGGCCACCTGGAGCAGATACAGGCTGCCTGGGTATATGAGTGGCGCGACAATCAGGATTAATTAACGCCTGCCCGTATCGTATATATCGTATAAATTATATACTTTTAAAGGTTCTTTCTAGTAAAGAACCTTTTTTATTTTATATACCTTATGCCAATCACTCAGACAGACCTTACACGCATCAGCACCTTTGTTTTTGATGTGGACGGAGTACTAACAGACGGCCTATTATATTGCTTTGCAGATGGGGAGCAGGTACGTGCCTTCAATATAAAAGACGGATTTGCCATTAAGCATGCCATTAGCCAAGGTTACAACGTAGCCATAATCTCCGGCAAAAATGAGCCCGGTGTTCGCGCCCGCCTGGAGCAGCTCAACATAGAGAATATTTTCTTAGGTATAGATGATAAAACAGATGTTTTTGAAGATTACTTATACACTCAAGGCATACATCCGGCAACTGTAGCTTACATGGGTGACGATATGCCTGATTTTGAAGTAATGCAGCGATGCGGTCTAAGAGCCTGCCCTGCTGATGCAGCAGATGATATAAGGGATATATCAACCTTTATCTCTACAAAAAATGGTGGTAAAGGCGCTGTAAGAGAATTGATTGAAACAATAATGAAAGCTCAAGATACTTGGTAATTAAACATTATTATTTTTTTACAAATTTTTATTAAATTAATTTTAATACACTATTGCATATATTAAATATAATAACTACATTTCGCTAGATTTAATTACAGTTATTTATTCATTTTTATGAAAACAGGAAAAGTAAAATTCTTTATCGAGTCAAAAGGTTTTGGTTTCATAACGGAAGATGATACCAACGAAGATTTCTTTGTTCATGTAACAGGCCTGAATGGTGTACAGATCCAACAGCACGACCGTGTTGAGTTTGACACACAAGAAGGTAAAAAAGGCATTAACGCTGTAAACGTAAAAAGAATCTAATCTTTATACTTTACCGTTGCAAAAAGCCCTTGTTAGCACAAGGGCTTTTTTTATGGTTTGTGTTTACGCTCAAGCAGCTTAACTTTACGCATTTACTTATAATCCCTTCGTGAAAACAATACTTCGCCTTATACGCTTTCCGAACCTAGTGCTTATCGTGCTTAGTCAGGCATTGGCGCAGGCTTGCTTACTGGCAGAGGGGGTACAATGGCGCAAAGCCCTGGAGCCGGGTTTTCTTTATCTAACTCTGTTCACTGTTCTTATTGCAGCGGCAGGCTACATCATCAACGATTATTATGATGTAAAAATAGATGCTATCAATAAACCAGACAGGCTATTGGTTGGCAGGAAGATCAGGCGCAGGAGGGCTATGATTGGGCACCTAATTCTCTCTTTTATTGGAGTGGCCGGCGGGTTTTGGCTTTCTGTACCTGTTGGTTTAATAAACTTGGGTGCAGTGTTGCTGTTATGGGGTTACTCGGCCAGGTTAAAGAAGATGCTGCTGATTGGAAATGTAGTTATTTCGCTTCTATCTGCCTCTATGCTGCTGGTAGTAGCTGTTTACGCCGACACGTTAAATAACATAACACTTGGCTATTCGCTATTTGCGTTGCTTATCTCCCTGATTCGTGAGATTATTAAAGACATGGAAGACGTAAAAGGAGATGCTTCTTTTGACTGCCGAACACTGCCCATTGTAGCTGGCCTTCGTAATACAAAGTTGGTGCTCTACCCACTCATCGCAGTGTTTCAGGCTTTTCTAATCATCGTTATACTTCACGCCAGAACTTCTCTCCTGCTCGACATTTATATGGTTATACTTGTGCTTGCCCCAAGTATATGGCTGTTGCTGAAGCTGATCCGTGCTGATCGTAAGCGAGACTTTACTTTCCTAAGTAACTTGAATAAGGTAATCATGCTAACCGGTATACTCTCGATGTTATTGGTAGGGTAAGGCTAATGTGGTACATAAGCTTAATAAAACAGAAAGCCCGGCAGTACACTACCGGGCTTTCTGCAAAGTATAAGTTAAGTGTTACTAGCGAACGACAACACGTTGTGTATTTACCCTTGTACCATCCTGAATTTTGATCACATAGGTACCTTTAGCTACTTTACTTAAGTCCAGTGATACAATGCCTTTTTGGTTGCTCATATCCATTACAGCACGGCCCAACATATCAACCACTTGTATACTTGCACTTCTGGCATTTACCAGGTCAACTTTAACAGCACCGGTAGTCAGGGTTGGATATACGGCAAACCCGCCATCCTCAAAGCCTTTTTTGATACTTGTTGGGGCAATCGACTCTACACTTTCGTTAGATGTAGCTACTACAGCACCATCAATAGCTACTAAATCTAAAGTATAAGCATAAGTACCGGCGGCATTAAATGTAACTCTAAAGCCAAGTCCGTTAATCTCACTCAATGCCATACCCTCTGCCGGGCCAATAAATGCCACACCTTCGGTATTTATAGCAATAGGCTGATACGCGCCTTGCTCATCTTGATACTCTAGAACAATATTGGCAGCCTGAGCCGGATTGCTTAGTCTCATGCGACCTTGTACCAAAGTTGCAGGGTCCTGATCGTTGGGTGTAACCGCTACAGTAAACGTAGTGGCAGCATCTCTTTCTACCTCTTTGCCATTAAGTGTTGTTGATACAGTAGCGCTCTCGAAAGGCACTGTTACGCTTTCTTCTGAGCTAGCTATTACTTGTGGGTCTCGGCCAGTTACTACACGAAGCAACTGCACGCTGTAAGCATAAGTACCAAAATCTGTAAGTGTTACAGCGAAGTTCTCGGTAGTGCTTGCAGTTACCTCAAAGCCATCTATATCCCCAAAGTATGCCTCACCGTTCGCATTAAAAGTAAGAGCTGTTCCGGCAGCAGTTTCTAAAACAAAGTTCTCTGCCTGCTCCGGATCATCCAAAACAAAGCGCAGGCGGTAGCGGGTGTCTGCTCCCCAGTTTCCTTTATCGAAAGTAACAGTAAATGCTCTCTTGATATTCGGGTCTAGCTCCTGCTCATCTAATGTGCTTGATATAATTGCGTTACCCTCCACTACAGTAACTGTTTCGTCTGAGAAGCCAAGAATATTATTCCCCTTTAATACCTGCACAGCGTACTCGTAAGTGCCTGACTCAGAAAAGTTGATTCGGAACAGCCTGCTTGCATCTTGCAGTGGGAAACCTTCTTCAGGGCCGAAAACAAGTATACCATCTTCTCCTATCGTTAGAGCCTCGAATTCTGTTCCCAACTCAATGTTGGTTGCATACTCCAGGGTAAAGTTGTTACGGTCTGCAGGGTTTTTAAGCACAAGTCTTGTAGTTACAATTTCGCTTTCTCTGTCGTTGGCAGCTAAGAACACCCGGAACAGAACATCAGCCCCAGTCGCGATAACATCTTGCTGGCTGATATTATCAAGTGTGGTGTTGATAGTGGGCTCCATAAAAGTTACCGTCACAGTTCCGGACACATCATCGAGCAGCGCATTAGCTCCTGCTGCATCTCTCAGCTCAATAGTATAAGGGAAGCTACCAACCACAGCAAAGTCTATAGTATAATCCAACGATAGGTTATTTGCAAAGGCCCCTGAGTAGAGCTCTGCTTCTCCGTTGGCGTTAACAGTGATAGCCTCGCCCGCCTCATTCTCCAGCTCGATCTGGCTTGCCTGTATAGCTGCATTTTCTCCGGTAAGCTTAAAAATAACTCTTACGTTCTCCGCTGTTGCATCATTTTTTGTAGCCTCTATTGTAAAGTCGGTTCCGTTATGGGCCTTAGCCGTAGCTGCAAGTGTAGTGGTAATGACTGCCGGAGTGGTTTGCGCCATAGCACTGCTTACTGTACCAATTAAGGCCAGTAATGCAATTACAAAAAAGGGTAGATTTTTTTTCATCGATCAGTAAATTAGATTAACGGATAATTACAAGCACATCAGTGGGTATTTTAAGATTAGTTATTTAAGCTAAAAGAAGAAAAGCGTAGTAAAGTATGCTATAAAAAGCCTGACCAGTTAGAGTTTTGAAGTATGAGCAATTCACTTAAACATACTCCTTAGACCAAAAGGCTAAAACATAGCAAGAAGCCTCAGGACAAATCCAAAGGCTTCTTGCCAGTAAGTAAAAAGGAATTATCGAACTATAAAGCGGCTGCCGGCAACGTCGTTGCCTTTGATGATCTTTACGAAGTAGGTGCCTTTTGCCATGCCGTCGGTGCTTAAATCTACGATACCAGTAGCATTCTCACGCTGCATAACCACACGACCCAGCATATCGGTAACAGCAATTTTTGCATTACGCACATTGCCTAAGTCTACTCTTACAGTACTATTAGTCAGTGTTGGGTAAACGCTGATGCGTGTATTGCCAATCATATCATCAATACCGGCTACATTTGTAACAGTAACGGTTTCATCTACGAAGGCAAGTCTATTGCCATCAACGCGCTGGAATCGCAGAGTATATGCATATGAGCCTGCCACTCCGAAAGTGACTCTCATAAGCTGTCGTATACCATCTTCTGTTAGTGCCTCGCCATCCTCAGGACCAATGGTAGCAATGCCTGCCTCACTAAATTCTAGTGGTTGGAAGTTTACTTCTTCAGGTGTGGTAGCCGCTCTGTTTGTATTATAAAGCAAGGTAATGTTGTCCCTCTGCGCCGGGTTTGCCAGCACAATCTGGATATTTCCTCTCACACCCTCAAACTGGTTTGTAGTTACATAAATCTCCCAAGCAACGGGTTGGTTCACAAGAATATCTCCTTGTCTGTCTACTTCATCGAGTGTGCCATCTATTGTAGGGAACTGCGTAGGCACTGTAACTGTGACAGTACCTGATGTGGTGGCAAGCGTTTGTGGCGCGGCGCCGACAGTTACCATGTCTATCTTATAGGAGTACGCAGTTGCTTCGTCGAACAATATTCTAAAGCTATGGGTAGTGGCAGCAGAAGAAAAGGCAAAACCAGCTTCAGGACCGAATGTTGCAACGCCATTTTCATCAATTGCTAGTGTTGTGTATTCCTCCCCACCCGGAGCTTTATAAAGTAGCACTATGTCACCAGCTGCAAATGGATCAAAGTCTAAACGGCCTCTTACCAATTGATCACTGCCTCCTTGTGTGGTTACTGTAAACTCCTCTGTTATACCTACTCTTACATTAGTTAATGTGCCGAGTGATGTAGTTACTGTCTGTGCAAAGCTGTAGCTCTGCACAATAACTGCTACTAACAAAGCTATACCTAATCGTAAAATTGTTTTCATTATTACAGGTTTTTCAGTTTATATTTTATTTATAGATTATGTACAATCATTTAAAAGGACTTATGCCTTTATTATACTTATCGTACAATACTGCATTTTGTAAAAAAAGATGTGATATTTGTACTAAAAGATTTATAAACATCTCTGTATCAAGATATATGATTTCAATTATTCCGTGCCTAACGTATCAAATGCCCCTATTTACCTCTAATTCAGGCGAATAACTTTATATTAATAACACGAGATACACTATATTTAAAGGTGATATGATGCAGCAACAGAAAAATTTGAAGAAGAAAGCACAGGACTTGTTACTAAAGTATAGCCTGCGCAAAACAAGTTGCAGGATTAGCGTTTTAACCCTGCTAATGGAGCATACCTATGCCCTTGCACACGCCGACCTGGAAAAGCATCTTGGCACAGACTACGACAGGGTTACACTTTACCGCACGTTACATGCTTTTAAGGAGCAGGGCCTGGTACATAGTATAACCGACCTTAATGGCACTATAAAATATGCCCTCTGCCGTGAGGCCTGCAGTATGCTAAAGCACCAACACGACCATGTGCATTTTAGCTGCACCCAATGCGGGCAAACATATTGCTTAGATGAAGTACAACTTGAACCTGTTAATCTACCCGAGGGCTATCTGGCAAATGAAGTGCAGTTCTCAATTCAAGGCATTTGCAGGTTATGTAATCTTTAGCGCTTGTCATTGGTGCTTTAGATTTATTTAGCTACATTAAGCGTGTGCTATCAACAATTGTGGTATAGCTAAAGTATAAATCAGCATTAACAAGCACACTTTTATGGCAACCACGGATTCATCAGCAGCTGCATTCCGGAAACTTGTAAAATCTCCACTTCAGTTCAGGCTCTTTATGCTGGCTAAGCTACCTATGGCTTATCTGGCGGGTCTGCGTATCATAGCTGTTTCTGTTGATGGTGCTGCTGTTACCATTCCCTATAAGTACATCAACAAGAACCCATTCAACTCTATCTATTTTGCTTGCCTAAGTATGGCTGCCGAGCTCTCAACTGGCGTGTTGTGCATGATGCACGTTTACAAATCTACACCAGCCGTATCGATGCTGGTAACGCACATGGAAGCTGATTTCACTAAAAAAGCAGTAGGCCTGATAACCTTTACCTGCAGCGATGGCCAGCAAATTAATGAAGCGATCAAACACACAAAAGCAACCGGAGAGGGCGTAACGGTAGTAGCCACCAGTACAGGCGTGGACGAGGCCGGTGATAAAGTAGCCGAGTTTCGGTTTACTTGGTCGTTGAAGGCGAAGACAAATTAAATTGTCAAGAGATACTCATTTATACTTTATCAAAAGTATAGCTTTACTTTGCTTCCTTTAACGCACCTTTTGTTTCGCCAAGGGTTCTACCCCATTTAGCGATAGCATCTAGCACTGGTTCTAACGATTTTCCAAACTCGGTCAACGAATATTCTACCCGCAGCGGCACTTCCGGGTATACTTCCCTTTTTACGAGCCCGTCTTTCTCCAGGGCCTTTAGCTGCAGGCTCAGCATTTTTTCGGTAATGTCCGGTATCTGCTTTTTCAACTCGCCAAAACGTAGCGTCTTATTCTTCAGATACCATAGCACTACTGTTTTCCACTTTCCACCGATATAATCCATCGTTACATCCATGGCACAATGGTAGGTTTTATCGCCTATCTCAAAAACATATTCTTTATCCTGTATGATCATTTTGAAAAAACTTAAATAAAGTTGATACTGTCAGGTTTGACAGTTATTGCAAAGATAACCAACTATACTTAAGTTTGCTACTGTAATTTATATAGCAACTATAAAACACCTACTTATGAAGAATATAGCAGTACTTGGAACAGGCATGGTAGGCAATGCCATCGGCACCAAACTGATTCAGTTAGGTTATAACGTTATGATGGGCAGCAGAAGCGCCACTAACGAAAAAGCACTTGCCTGGGAGGAAGCCAACGGTGCAAACGCCTCGGCAGGCACTTTCGAAGACGCCGCGAAGTTTGGTGAGTTAATCTTTAACTGCACGAAAGGAGAAATCACGCTGGAAGTTTTTAAAATGGCCGGCACGGAGAACTTCAAAGGCAAAACCATCATCGACATCAGCAACCCGCTTGATTTCTCGCAAGGCATGCCGCCATCACTTATACCTGCGTATTCAAACACCAACTCGTTGGGCGAAGAAATTCAGAAGCTGTTGCCAGAGGCCAACGTGGTTAAAACACTTAACATTGTAAACTGCGAGGTGATGGTGGATGCAAAGAAAAGCGGCGGCGACCCGACCATGTTCATAAGCGGCAACAGCGCCGAAGCTAAAGCAGAAGTAAAAGAAATACTACAACAGTTTAACTGGACAGACATTATTGACTTGGGTGACATCACCACAGCGCGCGGCACCGAAATGATGCTGCCTATCTGGATAAGAACCTGGATGGCCACAGGCAACGGATACTTTGCCTTTAAGATAGTGCAGTAACCCTTGTCAGAAAACGATACAAAACCTGCGGAAGTAACTTTCGCAGGTTTTAGTGTTTAAAAAGAAATCATACTTTATATCATCCGGAAAGTATAAATATGAAAACAAAGAGTAGCCTGAAAATGAAAAACCTCGCTAATAAACCGGAAAACCGGCCAGAAGAACTCACCGCCGCTTTTTACGCTGAGCTGGAAAAGCACCTGGCCGAACTGGAAGCCGGAAAAGCTGAAAGCACCTTTAAAATAAACGACCTGGCTGAACTGCTGCACGTGCACCCAACACATTTGAGCAACACCCTGAAAACAGTAACCGGACTCTCGCCCTGCGATATTTATGAAAACAAGCTGATGGATATTGCCCGAAGACTGCTGACCGAAACCACCAAACCAGTAGCAGAAATTGCGCGCCAGCTTACCTACGACCCATCTAATTTCTCGAAGTTCTTCAAACATTTCCAGGGGCAGACACCGAAGCAATTCCGGGAAACCTATTCAGCAGAAAGCATAAAACCAGGTCCGGAAAAAAACTGAAGTTCTCACCATAGTATAGACCCAACAGCCACCGAAATTTGCAACGTAAACTTTTAAGTAATTTGAAATGGGACAAACTCAGAAAATAGCCTTGATAACTGGCGGCAGCCGCGGATTAGGAAAAAATGCAGCGTTAAAGTTAGCACAGCAGGGCACTGGCATCATACTTACTTACCTTACCCGGCAGGACGAAGCCAATAAAGTAGTGGCAGAAATTGAAGCCATGGGACAAAAAGCTGTAGCGTTGCAGCTGGACGTGGCAGATGTGAAGTCTTTTGACAACTTTATAGCACGAATCACAAAGGCACTACAGGGTAACTGGGGAACAGACAAATTTGATTTTCTGGTTAACAATGCAGGTATAGGCGCTACTATTCCGATTGCAGATGCCACCGAGGAAGCCTTTGATAACCTAATGAACGTGCACTTTAAAGGTGTATACTTTCTTACCCAAAAAGCTTTGCCGCTGCTAAACGACGGTGGCCGCATTATTAACCTGTCTACAGGTACTACCAGGTTCTGCGTACCCGGCTACTCCATGTATGCCTCTATGAAAGGAGCCATTGAAACATTTACCAAATACCTGGCAAAAGAACTGGGCCCAAGAGGAATTACAGCAAATGTGCTAGCCCCTGGCGCTATCGAAACCGACTTTAACAATGCCGCCATCCGCAACAATCCGCAGGTAAAAGGTTTCCTGGCATCGCAAACAGCTTTGGGCAGAGTCGGCGAAGCAGAAGACATCGGCGGTATTATCGCTTTCCTATGTTCTGAAGATGCCCGCTGGATAAACGCGCAACGAATAGAGGCATCGGGTGGAATGTTCCTGTAACAGCTTATTCATACATTTATACTTTCACTTACTGGCAACTAAATCCAAACCCGCTATATTTGCAGCTTCAATAGCAGCTTATACTTTTGGAACGACCAGATAAGAAGAATATAGTCATTTTCGCTTCGGGATCGGGGAGCAATGCGCAGCGCCTGCTCGAGCATTTTGAGCACCACCCACAAATACGTGTGGCCGCCCTGTTCTCCAACAACCCGAAAGCGTATGCCCTAAAAAGAGCCGAGACTTATCACGTCCCGGCTCTTTTGTTTTCAAGGGATGAGTTTTACAACTCCGGCAAGGTGCTGGAGCAGGTAAAAGCTTTTAACCCAGACCTGATCGTGCTGGCAGGCTTTCTGTGGCTGGTACCGCAAAATTTACTGCACGCCTTCCCTAACAAGATCATCAACATACACCCTGCGCTTCTGCCAAAGTATGGTGGCAAAGGCATGCATGGCATCAATGTGCATACAGCAGTAGTGCAGGCCGGCGAAGAGCAATCAGGCATAAGCATACACTATGTTAACGAAGAGTACGACAAAGGCGAGTTTATACTTCAGGAGTATTGCCCTGTGCACCCTGAGGATACCCCTGAAGAGTTGGCGGCGCGTGTGCTCCAGCTGGAACACAGACACCTGCCGCTGGTAGTAGAGCAACTGCTACTTGAGAAAGACGAACTATAGAAATCAAAAATCAACCCATACCCATGCAACCAGTTCAAATTAAATCAGCGCTTATTTCGGTTTACTACAAAGACCGCCTGGAGCCATTAGTAGAGCTCCTGAAACAGCACAACGTAACCATTTACTCTACAGGCGGCACGCAGGCTTTCCTGGAGGAGCAAGGTGCCGAGGTAGTAGCCGTAGAAGACCTGACCGCTTACCCATCTATTTTCGGAGGCCGTGTTAAAACGCTTCACCCAAAAGTATTTGGTGGCATCCTGCACCGCCGCGACAACGACAGCGACCTTGCTGAGCGTGAAAAGTATGAAATACCTGCAATAGACTTAGTAGTGGTAGATCTTTACCCATTCGAGGAGACTGTAGCATCCGGCGCATCAGAGGCAGATATTATCGAGAAGATCGACATTGGGGGTATTTCCTTGATCCGTGCCGCTGCCAAAAACTTCAAAGATGTGCTGATTGTGTCGTCGAGAGAGCAGTATGATGAGGTGGTAAACCTGCTACAGGAGAAGAACGGGTCAACTGACTTGGAAGACCGCAAGCGTTTCGCTGCCAAGGCATTCGATGTTTCGTCGCACTACGACACTCATATCTTCAACTACCTGAACGCTGGCAACGAGGAGCAGCCGTTTAAGCAAAGTATACGTGAGGCCACTCCGCTGCGCTATGGCGAAAACCCGCACCAGAAAGGCACTTTCTACGGTAAGCTGGATGAGCTCTTTGAGCAGCTGAACGGCAAGCAATTGTCTTACAACAACCTGGTAGATGTGGACGCTGCCGTTGCCCTTGCCACTGAGTTTGAAGAGCCAGTTGTAGCTATCTTAAAGCACACCAACGCCTGCGGTTGCGCTACCGGCGAAAGTATAAAAGAAGCTTACCTTGCTGCCCTTTCTTCTGATCCTGTGTCTGCTTTTGGAGGTGTGATCATTGCCAACAGAAGTATAGATATGGCTGCTGCAGAGGAACTAAACAAGCTTTTCTTTGAGGTATTGATTGCTCCTGCTTTTGATGCTGATGCTTTGGAACTATTGAAGACTAAGAAGAACCGCATCCTGTTAAAACAGAACAATGTTGAAATGCCCAAGAAGCAGTTCAAGACCTTGCTGAATGGTGTAATTGAGCAGGATAAAGACCTAGCAACCGAAACGGAAGCCGATTTTAAAACTGCCACTAAGCGTGAACCAACTGCCGAAGAGAAAAAGGCACTGGTGTTTGCAGCCAAAGTTTGCAAGCACACCAAATCCAACACTATAGTTCTGGCCACAGACAAGATGATGTTCTCCAGCGGTGTTGGCCAGACGTCCAGAGTAGACGCTCTGCGTCAGGCCATCGAAAAAGCCAACAGCTTCGGATTTGACCTAACTAAAACAGTAATGGCTTCTGATGCTTTCTTCCCCTTCCCGGACTGTGTGGAGATTGCCGACAAAGCAGGTATAAAAGCGGTGGTACAGCCAGGTGGCTCCATCAAAGACCAAGATTCAATTGACTACTGCGATGCCCACAACATGGCGATGGTGATGACAGGAGTTCGCCACTTTAAGCACTAGTAATTTTATACTTTTAGTTTCAACAAAAATCCCCGGCTATACTTCAGCTGGGGATTTTTGTTTTTATCCCTTAACCTCTGATGCGAAGAACCAGTACTGCTGTTGCTTCAGACAAAGTATAACCTAAATTATAAATTCACCTCCCTTTCACTTTCCAAAGAAGCCGCATCAGTTACAAATCTAAATACACTCTCTTAGCTGCATGCGTCTTTTTATTTATTTTCAGATTATCAAATAGCACTCAATTTTAAATAAAACTTGCCGTTATAAGCCTGATTAACAGCAGCAGATGCTTTTTTATAGATTAAATTCATAAAAAGCAACACCTACTACAGTAGTACATTATTAATTCTGTTGAAAATCACTAATTTTGCGGCGGGTTTATCCCCGATATTTATAGTATATTTGAAATATAACAAGGGCAACCGCACGCCCGCATCTATATAAAATGGGACTTTTCAATTTTCTTACAAGTGATATAGCGATTGATTTGGGTACGGCCAATACCCTGATCATTCACAACGATAAAATTGTAGTAGACGAGCCTTCGATTATTGCAGTCGACCGCACAACAGGCAGAGTACTTGCCATTGGTCGTAATGCAATGCAAATGCACGAAAAAACCCACGAAAACATCAAAACCATTCGTCCGCTGAAAGATGGTGTGATTGCCGACTTCCACGCAGCTGAAGAGATGATTCGTGGCATGATCAAGATGATTGATACAGGCCGCCGTTTGTTCCAGCCTTCGCACCGCATGGTAATTTGTATTCCGTCTGGTATTACAGAAGTGGAGAAACGTGCCGTACGTGACTCTGCACAGCATGCCGGAGCCAAGGAAGTATGGATGATCCAGGAGCCGATGGCAGCTGCTATAGGTATAGGTATTGATGTGGAGCAACCTATTGGCTCTATGATCGTGGATATCGGGGGTGGTACAACAGAGATTGCTGTTATAGCCCTTTCTGGTATCGTGTGCGACCAATCTATCCGTGTGGCCGGTGATGTGTTCACTAAAGACATCCTGGATTACATGCGCCGCCAGCACAACCTGCTGATTGGAGAGCGTTCTGCCGAAAAAATCAAAATAGAAGTCGGTGCTGCCCTTACTGACATAGAAAACCCGCCAGCCGACTACGAGATACGTGGCCGTGACCTGATGACGGGCATTCCAAAGGTCATTAAGGTAACATACCAAGAGATCGCTATTGCCTTGGACAAATCAGTTTCTAAAATTGAGGAAGCGGTTCTGAAGGCCCTTGAAATTGCCCCTCCAGAACTTTCTGCCGACATTTACGACAACGGTATTCACCTGACAGGAGGCGGTGCGATGCTGCGTGGCTTTGACAAGCGTCTGGCTGCCAAAACAAAACTGCCTATCCACATTGCTGAAGACCCATTAAGAGCGGTAGTACGTGGTACAGGTGCAGCAATTAAAAATATCGAAGGTTTTAAAAACGTCCTGCTAACATAAAAGGACTAAATGCGGAATCTTTTTGCTTTTATTTACCGGTTCCGTGCATTCCTTGTATTTGTGATGCTGGAGGTGCTGTGCATTTTCATGATCGTGCGTTATAACACGTATCAGGGCGCAGCCTTTTTTAACTCCGCAAACCGATATATTGGGGAAGTACTTGAGTTCCAGAGCGGCATAACCGATTATTTCAGGCTGGCGAATGTAAACAGTACATTGGCACAGGAGAATTCCGTCTTGCGCCAACAGCTGTTAGAATACCAGAAAGCTGTACTCATCGATAGTACTAAAACACAGGATACAACTTTATTTGCTAAAACCGACACATTAAGGCAGTATCCATATATCCTGCATGCAGGTCGTGTGATCAATAACTCGGTACGTCGTACAAACAATACCCTCACACTGGCTATTGGCACAGAAGATGGAGTAAAACCTGGCATGGGTGTAATTGCGAGTAATGGTGTAGTTGGGCGCATTAAAACGGTATCACGCAAATACTCAACGGCTACCTCTCTACTACACTCCCAAATGCTGATCTCTGCCAAGATTAAGAAGAATAGTACCATGGGCACCATTAAATGGACAGGGGGAGATTTCCGAACGGCGCTGCTGGATTACATTCCATTGGATGTGAAACCTGTAAAAGGTGATACTATTGTAACCAGCGGCTTTAACACAGTTTTCCCAGAAGGTATCATGGTTGGCACAATCAGCTCTGTTGCCAAAGAGCCGGACAGAAGCTTTTATACTATAAAAGTGAATCTATCTGTTGATTTTGCACAACTCTCTTATGTATATGTGGTGGAGAACACGCAGAAAGCAGAGCGTGAAGAATTAGAACAAGAAGCAGGTATACTTCCAAATGAAGAGTAGCATTGGCTTAAATAACATCTTGCAGTTTATACTGTTTGTAGCACTCCAAATCCTGCTAATGGATAATTTGGTGCTATACAGTATGGGCTTCTGTTATATCTATGTAGCATTTCTGCTATTTCTGCCGATTAACATAAACAGGCTACAGCTGCTCTTTCTTGGCTTTTTAGTAGGCTTTACAGTAGATGTGTTTTACGACACCATGGGTATACATGCAGCTGCAAGCGTATTGCTGGCCTTTTTGCGCCCGCACCTTTTGAACCTTCTTACACCCCGGGACGGTTACGACATAAGCGATTCAGTAAACATCCATATAATGGGTAAAGGCTGGTTTTTGTCTTATACTTCTACTTTACTGCTTATACACCACGCGGCAGTATTTTTTCTGGAAAGAATAAGCTTTGACGATATCCTGCAGACCCTTTTAAAGATTATACTGAGTGTGCTATTTACCGGGGTGGTAGTAATTATACTACAGTTACTGTTCTTCTCACCCAAGAGAACAAGTAGAGTTTAAATGAAATACTTAGAAAACAGAAAATACGTAATTCAGGGCATTTTCTTGTTGGTGGGCATTGTGTATGCGGTCCGCCTCTTCTACATTCAGGTAATTGACAGCAGCTATAAACAGGCCGCTGAAACAAACGCTATTAAAACCATCATCCAGTATCCGTTCAGGGGCCTTATTTATGACCGTGAAGGCAAACTGCTGGTACAAAACACTCCTGTTTACGACCTAATGGTAGTACCTAAGGAGGTAAAGCAGCTGGATACCTTACGCCTGAGCAACCTGCTGGAGCTTCCCTTGGAGGATGTCCGCGAACGCCTGAAGAAGGCACGCTCCTTTTCTTACGTTCAGCCCTCAATCTTTTACCAGAAGCTTACCACACAGGACTTAGCTCATATTCAGGATAACCTGATTGATTTTCCTGGCTTTTATATCAATGCCCGTACAGCACGGGGTTACCCGCATCAAAGCTTATCACATGCTTTAGGTTATATTGCCGAAATCAGCCCAAAACAGTTAGAGGACTCCACTTATAGAGGATACCGCCCCGGCGACTATATTGGCAAGAGCGGTATAGAGATGGAGTATGAGCAATACCTGATGGGAAAGCGCGGCGTAAAGTATAAAATGGTGAACGTACGTGGCGTAGAGAAAGGGCCTTTTAAAGAAGGCGCGTACGACACCCTATCTGTGGCCGGCAAGAACCTTGTGAGCACGATAGATCTGGACCTGCAGGCTTATGGGGAGCACCTGATGAACGGAGCCAAAGGTAGTATTGTAGCCATCGAGCCAGCAACTGGTGAAATACTAACCTACATATCGGCGCCTTTCTACGACCCGAACCTGTTTACGGGCAAAGACTACGGCAAAAACTACATGCAATTGCTACAGGACAAGGATAAGACCATGTTCAACCGTCCTATCATGGCCGACCAAAACCCGCCGGGCTCTATCTTTAAGCTGGTGCAGGCACTTATTGCCTTGGAAGAGGGCGTTATCTCGCCAGCAACACAATTTGCTTGTAATAAGGCCTTAGTAAATTGTCACCCGCATCCTTCTCCCTTAGATCTTTATGGGGCGGTGCAGCACTCTTGTAATCCGTGGTTTTTTCAGGCTTACAGAATGCTTTTAAATCAGGGCAAATCTAAAAATACTTTTACTGATACCTCTATTGGCTTAAAGGACTGGCGTGAACAAGTTCTAACTTTCGGTTTCGGCCAAAAGCTGGGCATAGATATACCAGGCGAGAAAAAAGGCATCATTGCATCTCCTGAGTTATACGACCGTGTGTATGGCAAAAACCGCTGGAAGTACTCAACTATTTACTCGCTCAGTATAGGCCAGGGTGAGCTAGGCGTTACACCGTTGCAAATGGCTAATTTTATGGCCATTGTGGCTAACCGTGGCTATTACGTAACACCGCATATCATTCGCTCAGTAGGAGAAGATGGAAAACCGCTGAAGGAATACCAGGAGCGCCACCATACTTCTGTTGATCCGAAGCACTACGAGCCTATAGTAGAAGGAATGGCCGAGGTGGTTCGTGCAGGTACAGCCAGAAGAGCAAATTTATCCAAAGTAGGAATAGAAGTCTGCGGTAAAACTGGTACTGCACAAAACCCTCAGGGCCCTGACCATGCTGTATTCGTAGCCTTTGCGCCAAAAGTGAATCCTAAAATCGCCATTGCAGTTTATGTGGAGCACGGTAAATGGGGAGGACAGTCTGCGGCCCCAATCGCAGGCTTAATGATTGAACAGTACCTGACAGATACTGTTACGATCAAAGAGCAGGAGAAATGGGTGCTTAGCCGCGAGTACCTGAACATTAAATCGAAGTAAGCCATGGGTGCAGAGCCTCAAGTAATATCAAAGTATAAAGTAGCCACACGCAGCAGTCACCGCACATCGAACTTGCTTACCCACCACATGGACTGGGTTACGATACTGCTTTACTTTCTGCTGGTAGCTTTAGGCTGGATGAACATATATGCCGCCGTTTATAGCCCAGATAATATCGTGAATATCTTGAGCTTTGACATTAATTCTGGTAAACAGTTGGTATGGATAGGCGCTTCTTTGATACTGATTATCGTATTGTTGGTAGTAGACTATAAAGTATACGAACACCTTGCCTATCCTATTTATGGCGGCATTATTCTGCTGCTGCTGGTTACTTTAGTCGTTGCTAAGCCAATTGCAGGCTCTAGATCGTGGCTTGATTTAGGAGCTGGCATACGCCTGCAACCTGCCGAGTTGGCAAAGTTTGCCACCGCACTAGCCGTTTCGAAGTACTTAAGCAGTGTGAACCTGCGCCAGCAGAACTTTAAGGATCAAATGATTCTGGCAGCTATCACCTTTGTGCCTCCGATGATTATTGTCCTGCAAAACGAAACCGGCTCTGCTCTTGTATTCGCAGCTTTTATACTTGCCTTCTTCCGTGAAGGTATGTCTCCGCTGATACTGATCATAGGTTGTGCTGCAGCAGCTATATTTATACTTACCCTGCTGGTGCCAAAGCTCTACCTGATTATTGGTATTGCCGCATTAGTAGGATTGGCCTTATGGTTAGATTACCGCCTAATGCGCCGCCTTAAAACAATAATTGCCTTGTTTTTATTGGTGGTAGGCATGATCTTCAGTGTTGATTATTTTGTAAATAACATCCTGCAGCCACACCAGCAAAACCGAATTAAGGCACTTATAAACCCTGAGGCCGACCCGTTGGGCTATGGCTGGAACGTAACACAATCTAAGATTGCCATTGGCTCTGGCGGTTTTATAGGCAAAGGCTTTTTAGAAGGTACACAAACCAAATTTGATTTTGTGCCTGAGCAAAGCACCGACTTCATATTCTGTACAATTGGTGAAGAACATGGCTGGATAGGAAGCACTGTTTTAATAGCCCTGTTCATATTTCTCCTGATCAGGATTGTAGGTATTGCAGAAAGACAGCGCTCAGTTTTTGGGCGCACCTACGGCTACTGTGTAGCATCTATCATCTTCTTTCACTTTCTGGTAAATGTAGGCATGACTATCGGGCTTGCACCTGTGGTAGGCATTCCATTGCCTTTCTTTAGCTATGGAGGCTCCTCGCTGTGGTCGTTCACAATCTTGCTTTTTATACTTATAGCACTGGATGCGAACCGGGCCAAAGACTTAGCCAGGTAAAACCTATGGTTACGGTGCAGAAGCACGTTCAGCCTGCGGCACTGAAAGACCATCTACTATAGCCGGCTCTTCTGTTACTTTTTCTGTGACAGCTGGCTTACCAGTAGGCTCTGGCGCTTCGGCTTTGCCGTTAATCCATACTTTCAGCTTCTTCTTAACTACCCTAGAGGTGCTGTGTTCAATGTTGCGGTTGATGATGGTTGCCAAAAGCGTGATAAAAACAAAAATAACGGCAACTAGCGCGATGTGTACTAATTGACTTTCTGTTTCGAACAGCCTCCGGAAGGTAAGGCCTATCTCCTGGTGTAGCAGGTAGAAAGGATATGAGATCTCTCCCATAAACAGCATCCATTTATACTTCTGAAGAAATGCCAGCTTACCAAGTACCAGCAGGGTAAACAGCGCAAAGAACCCAATAATTACAGCTATCTCAATCTTGTGGTTAAAATATGGCAGATAGCTTCCGTAACCATACAGTAAGGCTATACCCAAACAAAGTATAAGCCCTGCAGCATGTGTTATCTTAATCTTTTGCTGTAGGTATATCTGATAAAAGATGATGCCCGCCACAAACAGATTAAAGTACTTAACCACCGACTGCACATTCTTCTGTATACCTCCCAATTCCGGGTTTAGGAATAAACCGCCTATAGCCAGAGCCAGCATAGCACCTGTCCATAACTTTACTTTGTTAATGAGCCCTAGCATCAATGCTCCAAAAATGACTACATAGAAAACCAGCTCCTCTGTTAAGCTCCAGTAGGCGCCATCAACGTTTTCTACGCCCAGGAAAGCTTGAAACATCGTTAAATTATAGAGTAGCTGTTTAAAAGTAACATCTCCCCTTCCATAGTATAACACAGCGAAGGTCAGAAAAAGACAAATCCAATAAGTTGGATATAATCTTGAGAAACGGCCAATTACAAAGTCAGATGGGTTTTTGACACTTTTGGCAGTTAGAAAAATTACAAAGCCTGAAATAATGAAAAACAGGTGTACCCCTAGGTAACCGTAATCAAAAAGCTGGAAATGAAACAAGAATACAGCAAATGCGGCTAAACCGCGAAGGGCATCAAGTTCTTTTATTCTCATATATAGGTAACATAAGGGTGGACAGCAGATTGTTACTCAAAAGTAATGCTGCCGTGTAGCTAAAAATCTCTGAACAAGAGTTAGCCATGTTATACCCTATATATATGATTTTGTTACTCTTCGCGCTATAATTGTTGAAGCAAACATATTTTATATCGCGCCTTAAACTGCTTTATGATAAAATAAACAGGTCGTCATGCTATTTCTAAAGTAGGAATACGCCAATGAACATTCCTACATTATATCATGACTTTTCTTCAATCGTCTTAATCTACGCTATCGGCAACCAAGCAACTACATAAGCAGAAAAAAGAATCAGCAAAGCTCCTTTTCAAGAGCTGCACTAAAATTATCTTTTAAACTGCTAACTAAACAATTCTTCTCATTAGGGCTCTCATTTGTAATCCGAATAAATTAGTATAAAAAAGATATCTAAATATTAAACTATTCATATCTATATTAAGTATAATACAAAAAAATAATAGAATATTTATTCAACTAACCTTCAAATTATATGAAAAAAATTTTATTTGCCATCATTTGTGCTCTATTTGCTATCACTAGTTATGCTCAGGATAGAGGAAACCTGGCTAAAGTGAGAAAAATTAATGGGGTTGAGGCCTATATATTGTGTGAGCCGCTAAGAGAATATGAAGTTATTGTGGATGCTGGCTCAGGCTTAAAAGCAGAATCTTTGTTAACAGGAGGTGTTGTAAATAAAACGATTTCGGATAGGGTTGAGCAATTTATAAGAAAAGTAACCAAGGAAAATGCCAGAGTGGATGCAGTAATTTACAGCGCGGGTAAGAGAATAGTTGGAGTGCAGTTTACAGATGAGGGTACACCTGAAACAAAGGGATTTGCAACTGTATCAAAAGTAATGGGCTATCCTGTATTCGTTATGAACGAACCGATAATAAACTATAATGCCTTAGGCAGCAAGACAGGAGGTATAAAAGTGAAATCTTTGGTTACAGGAGGTTTGATGAATAACTCCATAGAAGAAGACGTTCAACAAATGGTAAAGAAAACTCAAAACCGGGCTGCTGACGCTATCTTGTTTGAAGGCGGAAGAGATGCCACTGCAATTCAGTTCAAAGACAGTAAGTAAGCCCTGAGCGGGTTTATAAACAAAAGGGCCCCTTATACTTTAAAGTATAAGGGGCCCTTTAATTATGTACCAGGAGCGGGAATCGAACCCGCACGAGCTTGCGCTCACAAGATTTTAAGTCTTGCGTGTCTACCAGTTCCACCATCCCGGCAACCCTCCAGAGCGTTCTCTGAAGTAGTTCTTGCAAAAAACAAAGACGTTGTTTATCACAACGTCTTCTGCCGATATTTTGCTGAGCGGGAGACGGGATTCGAACCCGCGGCCTCGACCTTGGCAAGGTCGCGCTCTACCAACTGAGCTACTCCCGCTTTTGTTATCACCAAACCGCCGTAGTGATTTAGTGATGCAAAGATATAGACAAAATCTGACTTGTCAATAGTACCACATAAAATTTTCCAACATTTTTTACTGTTGCCTGATTATCAGGAAGAAAATTTTCAAGCTATTTTAAGCTTAAGGTTACATCAACTGTTAAACGCAGAAATATGGTCAGCAAGTGCCTTCCTGTTACCTAGGCTTTAAAACTTATCGCAGCGCCTCCTGCGCCTTATCTTGCATCAGCAGCTTCAGCTCGTTTAGCTTCAGCAAGGCCTCTACCGGTGTAATAGTATTTATATCTAGCTGCTCCATCAGTTCCTTGGCACGTTCTAACTGCGGATTACTTGGCTCGAACATACTTAGCTGGAAGTTATTTTTCGGTGCGGTTTTCATGCGTTGCTTCGGCGCATGTTCCGATACCTTCTCTTTCTCGAGGTGATGCATGATCTCGTCGGCGCGCAACACTACGCTGTTGGGCATGCCAGCCATCTGAGCCACATGTATACCAAAGCTGTGCTCGCTGCCACCGGCCACCAGTTTACGCATAAACAATATCTTCCCTCCTGCCTCTTTTACCGACACGTTGTAGTTCTTCACTCTCGGGAAGTCTTCGGCCAGTTGGTTAAGTTCGTGGTAGTGCGTAGCGAAAAGCGTTTTGGCTTTATATTTCGGATGATTATGCAGGTGCTCCACAATAGCCCAGGCAATCGAAATACCATCGTAAGTACTTGTACCACGGCCAATCTCATCCATCAGCACCAGGCTGCGGTCCGAGAGGTTGTTCAGTATACTTGCCGTTTCAGTCATCTCCACCATAAACGTAGATTCGCCTTTAGACAGGTTATCCGACGCGCCCACACGTGTAAAGATTTTATCGATGATGCCTATACTTGCTGCCTCGGCCGGCACAAAGCAACCGATCTGCGCCATCAGCACGATCAGGGCTGTTTGTCGCAGCAAAGCACTTTTACCGGCCATGTTCGGACCAGTAATAATGATTACCTGCTGCTCTTCATTGTCCAGGAAAATATCGTTTGGTACGTAAGCTTCGCCCAGCGGCAACTGCTTTTCAATAACCGGGTGGCGACCTTTCTTTATATCTAAAATATGGCTGTCGCTTACCTCAGGCTTTACGTAGTTATTGGCCAGGGCTATACTTGCAAAGGCGCTCAGACAGTCGATTACGCCGATAACTTTGGCGTTTTGTTGTACCTGCGCCACATAATCCAGCGCGTGCAGCACCAACTCGTTGTACAGGCCGAATTCTATACTGTAGATGCGGTCTTCTGCATTCAGTATCTTCTCTTCGTAGGTCTTCAGCTCTTCGGTAATGTAGCGCTCTGCGTTTACCAACGTTTGCTTACGGATCCAGGAGGCCGGCACTTTGTCTTTATGTGCATTGCTTACCTCCAGGTAATAGCCGAATACTTTGTTGTAAGCTATTTTCAGGGAGCTGATGCCTGTGTTTTTGATCTCACGCTGCTGCACCTGCGCCAGGTAATCTTTGCCCGAGAAGGCAATGGCACGTAACTCATCCAGCTCCGCATGCACGCCATCGTTTATCATGTTGCCCTGGTTGGTGAGCATTGGCGGCTCCGGCTTCAGCACGTTCTTTATTTCTTCGCGCAGTCCATCGCAGGGCGCCAGCTGAGCAGCCAGTTTCTGTAGTGCCGGAATATCACTTAAAGCCAGCGCCTTCTGAATCGGCACAATGGCATCTAGGGCTTTGGATAGCTGGACCAACTCACGTGGGTTCACTCTGCGCACAGCTACTTTAGAGATAAGGCGCTCCAGGTCGTTGATCTGCTTCAGATGCTGGGTTAGCTCTTGTAGCAGGTCCTGGTTGTTTGTTAGTGCTTCTACTGTATCCAAGCGGCGGCGAATCTGGGCCACATCTTTCAGCGGCAGCACGACCCACTTCTTCAGCAGGCGGGCACCCATGGGTGTTACTGTCTGGTCCAGCACCTGTATAAGCGGCACTCCTTCCTGGTGCTGCGGAAAAACAAGCTCCAGGTTTCGCACCGTGAATCTATCCAGCCACACATACTTGTCTTCTTCCAACCTGGAGATGGTAGCGATGTGGCTGATCTCGTTGTGGTGTGTTTCGGCGAGGTAATGAAGTATGGCTCCCGCAGAGATAATGCCCTCAGCCATACCTTCTATACCAAAACCTTTTAGTGAGGCAGTACCGAACTGGCGGGTTAATCCGTCATAAGCGTAATCATACTTAAACACCCACTCATCCAGGGCATAGTATCTAAAGTCGGGGCCGTAGCTTTCGGTAAAGGTTTCTTTTTCGCGTTTGCAGAACAAGACTTCGGATGGCGCCAGGCTTTGCAGCAGTTTGCCCACGTAGTTCTTATCGCCCTGTGCTGTGATAAACTCGCCGGTAGATACATCCAGGAAAGACACACCCGTTTCGGTTTTGCCAAAGTGCACAGCAGCCAGGTAGTTGTTACTGCGGCGCTCCAGCACCTGGTCGTTAAACGACACGCCTGGTGTTACCAGCTCCGTAACGCCACGCTTTACAATGCCTTTTACCGTTTTTGGGTCTTCCAACTGGTCACAAATGGCCACGCGCTCACCGGCACGCACAAGCTTGGGCAGGTAGGTGTCGAGGGAGTGATGCGGAAAACCGGCCAGCGCTATTTCGGAGGAAGAGCCGGCTCCGCGTTTTGTCAGTACGATGTCCAGGATCTTACTGGCCTTAACAGCGTCTTCGCCGAAGGTTTCGTAAAAATCGCCTACCCTAAATAGCAATAGTGCCCCCGGATGTTTTGCTTTGATGGCATTGTACTGCTTCATCAAGGGGGTTACTGTGCCTTCTCCTTTCATACCTTATACTACTTTTGATTCTGAATTATAAATTGAGAATGGAGTTTACCCACCCTACACCTCCCGAAAGAGGATTTATACTTTACTTACTTTTTCGGACTTCCTGATCCGAAAGCCACCTGCCGGGGACTTCCTAGTACCTGTGTTATGGCTAATGCAGATTGCATATCCGAAGGAGCAGGAAACTTATACCTAGCCCTGCCAACAATTTAGCAATCAACAATCGATTTGGCTTTTGCCAAAATCAGCCTGACCTTTGCAGTATAGCTGGCAAAAGTCCTTTGTCTTTTGTCAACAAATCTTTTGTCTTAAAAAACAATGCGTAAACTATCAATGGATGACCTCAATCGCGACTCGGTTGAAGAATTCAAAAATAAGAAAAAAATACCGTTAGTCTTGGTGCTCGACAATGTTCGCAGCCTGAATAATGTGGGATCTGTTTTCCGTACCGCCGATGCCTTTATGGCCGAGAAAGTATACCTCTGCGGCATTACCGGCACGCCTCCGCACCGTGATATCGAGAAAACCGCCCTGGGTGCCACAGAGTCTGTAGAATGGGAGCATGTGCCAGATACATTGGAGCTCGTAAAGCAACTGCAGGCCAATGGCTACAAAGTATGTTCGGTGGAGCAGGCAGAGAACAGCACCATGTTGAATGACTTTAATCCAGAGCCGGGTCAGCATTACGCTTTTATATTGGGCAATGAGGTTTTTGGTGTGGAGCAGGAGGTGGTAAGTATTTCGGATGTAGTGTTGGAGATACCGCAGTTCGGCACAAAGCACTCGCTTAACATTTCGGTAGCCGCCGGCGTAGTTGTCTGGGATTTCCTGAGTAAAGCGCTTGCACAACAGGCTTAACTAAAGTATAAACCCAAAGTATAAAAAGTATGGCTGGCGTAATCTGTAGAAGGTATGCCAGCCATACTTTTCTATTTTTAGAACAAGTATAGCCCTTCCTTGTTGCCTTTTTGCCTAAGCTGGTAAAACGAAGAGTTTTCCACAGTATTAAACCCTGCTGTCTTTTTACAGTCCTCTATATAAGGCTTTTGCAGCAAAAGCAACCTTAACCGCCTTAAATTGATGTTTAAACTGATGCTTGAGGCTTAACATGTTTTAAGCACTACATTTACCTATGAAGAACTACTTTTTACATATACTATTTTTCACGATTACCTGCTCCCTCTCCTTGCCAGTACTGGCACAACAAGCTCCTTCAGGCTCAACACGCGGCAAAGTAAGCGGCAAACTAGTAGAGGCTAACACCAAAGCCGCTGTAGGTTTTGCTAATGTCGTACTGCTATCAGCAAAAGACTCTAGTTTAGTTACTGGTGCCACTACTGATATAGAGGGCGTATTTATACTTGAACGAATCCCTGTCGGCAAGTTTATACTTCGGGCATCTATGGTAGGCTATCCAACAAAGTATATCCCGAATATTAATGTAACAGCACAACAGCCGGAAGTTAAATTAGGCAATATTACCCTTAGCGCCGCCTCTACTAAACTTGCTGAGGTGGAAGTAGTGGCCGAAAGGCAGCTGGTAGATTTTGAACTTGACAAGCGGGTAGTAAATGTAAGCCAGGATATTAATGCTGAAAGCGGTTCTGTGGCCGAAGTGATGCAAAACCTACCCTCTGTTACCGTTGATATAGATGGTAACGTAAGTATGCGCGGCAGCTCTAATGTAACTATTTTAGTAGATGGCAAACGCTCCGCTTTATCAAACCTGACGCTAGACCAGATTCCGGCCAACCTGATCGAAAGTATAGAATTAATAACCAACCCCTCGTCAAAGTATAACCCGGAGGGTACTTCTGGCATCATCAATTTGGTGCTGAAAAAGGAAAAAAAACCCGGCTTTAACGGCTCTGCTTCGATTACTGCTGGCACCTACGACAACTATAACACCTCCCTTAACCTGAACTACCGCTACAACAGATGGTCGCTTAACTCAGGCTACGATTTCAGGCAGCGCACCAGGCCGGGCTTTAACAACAGCTTTACAGAAAATTACTCCTTTAATGATTTTGGCCAGTTAGACAGTACCAGCTATCGCCTGCAGAATGGAGAGCGCAATAGCAAAGACATTTCGCACAGTTTCCGGTTTGGTGCCGATTACTATCTAACAGATAGACACACTTTGTCAGCATCAGGCATTTACCGATTTGGCAAAGACACAGGTTGGAACAGCATATTTTACCGCTTCGAAGACGAGAACCGCCAGTTGGTAAGCACCCGCACCCGCGATACAGATGAAAAGGAAAACGAGAATGCAGTTGATGTTACCGTAGGCTACCGCCAAACTTTCGATAAAAAAGGACAGGAGCTAACCGCCGACATTGTTTATAACACCAATATTGATGACGAGGTGGCCATGTTCAGAGAAAGAAGAGGCTTACAGGAAACCATATCGGAAGTGCAGCAAACACTTGTAGATGATGCAAACCGGGAAATTGTCGCGAAAGCTGACTATGTGCACCCAATATCAGACAACAGCCGTTTTGAAGCCGGTTTCAGGAGTTCTTTTGAGCGGCTGGATGAAGACTCGAGGTTCTTTAATGTAAATAAACAGACCGGTGAATTAGAGTATAGCACCACCCAAAGTAACCATTTTATATTTGACCAAAACATATACTCTGTTTACACAAACTATAGCAACAAGTATAAAACTATCAGCTACCAGGTGGGTGTGCGCGCCGAGCAAACCGTTACAAAAACAGATTTACGAACCGAAGACAAAAAGAGCAACAACAGTTACTTTAGCCTGTTCCCTACGGTATTTGTCACCAAGGATTTTAACCCGGACAACAAACTGCAGTTTAGTTACAGCCGCCGCATCAACAGGCCGCGCAGTCGTTTTCTGAACCCTTTTAGAGATGTTTCAGATCCTTTTAGCGTGGATTATGGCAACCCAGACCTTAAGCCTGAGTTTGTAAATTCTTTGGAGTTAGGCTACTTAAAATATTGGGGAGAGGCTTCTATCAATGCGACTGTTTTCTACCGCCATACTTTAGATGAGATAGAGCGCTTTAGGATAGCTACCCAGGTTGTTATCGACAATGACACAATACCTGCCAACGAAACTACTTTTCTGAACATCTATGATAACAGAGCTTACGGTGCAGAACTTGGATTTAATTATCCGGTTGCAAAATGGTGGCGATTAAACGGTAGTATTTCAGGCTTTAGAACGCAACTTAGCACCACGCAGGGCGATACTGAACTTAGCAATGCACAGTTTAGCTGGAACTCGAAACTCAACTCTACCTTTACAGTGTGGCAAGACCTGAACATACAGCTTTCCGGCTTTTACCGTGCCCCAACAGCAGATATTCAGGGGCGTATGGAGCAGATGTTCAGCACTGATCTGGCCATGAAAAAAGACGTGCTAAAGAAAAATGGCACAGTATCGCTGCGGATATCGGATGTGTTTAACACACGTCAGTTTAATTTCCTGAGCTTTGGTCCTGAATTCAGAACCGAATCACAGAACCGCCGCCAGAGCCGCATTATTTACCTGGGCTTTACTTATCGCATCAACAGCGACGACAACCGTGACCGCCGTCGTGACCGCGACAACGGAAGCAACGGCGGAGACGATGATGACTTTTAATTTTCCTGTTTTTTACTTTAAGCGGCCGGGCAATATTGTTTGGCCGTTTTTTTCTAAGCCCTCCGAACAATCCTATAGTATAAAAAGTATAAAGCTAGTTAGATTACAGCTATACTTGCTGAACCCAAGAACAGAGTTTATACTTTACCATGACGTCACATACCTTCCCGCACCGATACCCGATCATAGACCTGCATTGCGACTTGCTGGTATACTTAACCGATGTACCGGACTCAAAGTTAGATAATATAGCAGAGATAGGTTGTGCTGTACCGGCCCTTACAGAAGGAAATGTAAAGCTGCAGGTAATGGCTATTTACTCGGCAACGGCACCTGGCAGCACCAGGTATGCGGCGCTGCAACGCGACATGTTTGCGCAGCTTGCCACCAATACCAGCTGCGGCCTGCATGCTGTAACCACTCCCGAACAACTGCAGCAGGCATTGCAAAACGATAAGGGTATTGGCATGGTGGCAGCTGTAGAGAATGCATCAGGCTTTTGCGAAGAAGACGAACCGCTTGAGGATGGTTTCAAGAAACTTGAGAAGATCATCGAGGCCTGTGGCCGCATCCTGTACATCAGCATGACGCACAACGACGACAACCGCTTTGGAGGCGGCAATTTCTCGGATAAAGGTATTACCCGCGACGGCCAGATGCTGCTCGACTACATACACGGCCGCCGGATTGCCATAGATCTTGCTCACACTAGCGATGCCCTGGCACACGATATTCTCACGCACATTGATAAAGAACGCCTGGATGTACCGGTAATCGCCAGCCACTCCAACTTCAGGGCCTTGTGGGACCAGCGCCGCAACCTGCCCAACGAATTGGCTCAGGAAGTGATCCGGCGCGGGGGACTAATCGGCATGAACTTCCTGAGACATTTCCTGAGCTCCGATAACCCGGAGGCGCTAATGCACCATATTATGTATGGCCTGGACATGGGAGCACAAGATGCACTCTGCTTTGGCGCCGATTATTTTTACTTTGCCGATAGCCCTAACCTAGACCGCTTCCCATATTACTTTAAAGAGCACGAACAAGCCGGCACCAGCTACAACTTTATACTTGAGAGGCTGCAAAACACACTCCCACAAGACCAGCTTGCTAAACTGGCCTACGGTAACGCACAGCAGTTTATACAACGCCTCTGGGAGATCAGGTAAAAGTATTACTTACACCACTACACCGTTGTTTTCTCTTATCTGCAGCACGTGAGTTATACTAGATTCAGGTAGAGCAGGCCAACACGTATTTGTTCGTTCTGCTAATGGGGCTTGTTTAGCAATTATTCAAACTCTTAAATCCCTTATCTACTAAAAATAAATCTAACATTACACGTTTAGGATCGATGTTATGGCGTTTAACACCACCACCTACAGAACTAAACTTCCTGCAAAGAGTACAATAATATAAAGAGCAGCATAGTTAAAGATACATATAGGGCTATGTAACTGACTGAGGAGCTTCTTATACTTTCCAAAATTGCACTTTAACATCTCTATTTAGTTTGTAGCCCAAATTATATATATAAATATCGCCATACCACGCTGTTCTACGTATACGCACAAACCCTACTTGTACAATCACGTACAGGCAGCTTATTAAACGTTGTACACTTTATGGCCAGCCTATGGACGCACAGGAATATTCGCCGCTTTACGTACAGATAAATGAACTGTACATTGACACCGTAGTAATAGACGACACAGAGTTTATCACTTTATGGTGCTTTACTGTGCTGGATGACGAGTACAAGTTTATTTACATGGGCTGCGACTTTACGCAGTTTAACCAAATGCTGATTGCCGCCGGTGAAAAAGGCAAAGAGATTGCCCTGCACATGGCCGACGTCCTCAACAAGCCTTACGATACCCCTACCATTATCCCGATAAAAGAACAGTTTGATGAGTACCTGGAGCTTACCGGCCACGACATTATCGTGTATGAGCCTGTGGCTGTAGAAGACGACATGGAAGAGTTTGATGATGAGGATGAGATGGATATTGAGCAGTTCTTTAACGGACGTCAAAACAAAACGCAGCAACGCTACCTCATTTACCAGCTCGACAAAATGTATCCTTCTAAAGTGTTTGAGCCTAAAAAAGCAACACAGCAGGACCTGGCAGAGTGCTTCGAAGACGACTCGCTGGAGATGGCGCAGTTATACTTTGATTACCTGAATGCCATAGAGAACGGCTATGACGAATGCGAGGCACGCCAAGTGGCAGGCCTGGAGCGCGACCTGTTTTTCAGGATGGCACGCAAAGCCTCTGAGTTGTGGGGATAAAAAGGCTCTTAAAGTATAGTTTATTTCTGTAAAGAATCCGCCTGCTCAAAGCTGTTTAGCTCCTGCTGCAGGTGTGTTAAAATTGAGTTGATCCACGCCTTAGTCTCCTCGTCATCCGCTTGTGGTAGTGCCTCCTGGTAGCGTGAAAGCTGCAGTTGATGCGAGTTAAGTATAAAAGCCCTGTAGCGGGCATCAAACTCCTCCCCTTCCAGTAATTCAAATTCATCAACAAGACCTTTATCGGCACCAGACAAACTATCTGGCAGATAAATTCCGGTATGCTTTCTGGCAATAGATTTTAGCTTGTTTAGCGAAGCACTATGGAAGCCAATAGCTTTTTCAGCCATATTTTTGAGGTTTTCATCGCCTCGCTCTATGGCCAACTGGCCCATTTCTACCTGCAGCATGTTACTGCTGGCTGCGTAGTCCCAGAAGGCGGGGCTGTTTTTTAGTGTTTTCTGAGTAGTTAACGCAACTGTATTTTCTGCTTCGTTGCTAATGGGGCCATCACAGGAGAGTATAAACAAAAATAGTATTCCAACAGCCAGGGCAAATAGCTTATCTGTAAACATGGGGTAAATGCACGTAATAAAGTATAGCTTCCTATACTGCTCCCACGCTTATATTGATACCTGCAAAGTAAAGATTCACAGAAAAATACAGCTATGCCTTTATTGCCTGCAAACTACTAAAATGTATAAGCTTTACGTATCACCGTCAGGTTGCTTGCTCTGCCCGGGCCAGCTATTACGTGTACTGGTTTTGATGTTTTTACAAGTTGCTCCGGCAGGCCTATACTTTGGTCGTAGAGGTATAGTGTAAGTGATGATGCTGCTTTTAGCCTCACCTCCAGCTGTACCTCTTTGCGCTGCGGCAGGCCATGTAACATAGCATGGTATACTTTACCGCCCTGCGCATCTATAGGAGTGAGTGTCAAGGGTTCTCCTGCTAAGGCGATGCTGCTTATACTCCCAGGCTCCTGCGGCTGCAGCACTACCTCTAAATGGGCAGCACCTCGCTGCGAGGCCAGGCGCAGGCGCAGCAAGCGTTCATCACCATAAACTGAATCAGCGAGCAGCTCTGCCACAGGGGCCGCCACAGACAAGACCTCCGTCTTGCTTTTCAGGTAATTCCGTTGTGCATGAGGGTAGATCTCAGAGAGCGGTTCGTAGCTGCTTTCGCCAAAGAATTGCCTGTTCCAGTTGTCGGTGGTCTGGTAGATAGAAGCCCAGTAAGCTTTGCTGCTGTCTGCATCAATGTAATAGTTCACATAGCTTTGCAGCGGCTGCTGTGGAGATGGCTTCTCGTTTTGAAGGGCAATAAGCAACGCTATACTTCCGGCCACTACAAGCAGAAGCGGCAACAGCGGCACCCTCCCCCACCTGAAACTGTGCTCTGCCAGGGAAAGCAGTGGCAGCAGCAAACCCAGCAGCAACACGAACAAAGCCAGCGAACCAACCGGCAACTGAAGGCCAAAAGCTATAAACACTACCTGCACAATCGGCATTAAAATAAAAATAGCGGGTAGCGATGCTATCAATAGCACAAGCACAAAACCTAGATTTAGCTGTGGCTGCTCGTGCAAATCTTTCCAAAGTATAAATATTAGCCCCGCCAGGCTAAATAGCAGCGGAAACATGAGCAGGTAAGTAGCATTTGGTATGGTAAAGAAAAGTATAGCTACCAGTATAAACTGCAGAAGAAACATACCCATTGTCAGTGCCAGCACTTGCAGCCACCTTAGCGCCAGCCAGCAAAGCAACAGAAACAACCCCAGCGCCAGCAGCAGGTAAGCTATCAAAAAGCCATTGGCACTATACACACCAGCAGAGTAATGCGAAGACGGAAGTAGGTCCAGCACCAGGTTATTTATCGGCACAAACAGCCCCACCACAATAACCAGCAGCACCAGGAAGGAGAAAAAGCCTATAAGCACCTGCGCAATAGTAAAAGCATTTTTACGCACACCTACAATAAATACAGCTACAAGTAATATGGCGGTGATAGCTACCCAAAGTATGTTCAGCCACTGCGCATAGTTTATTACCCAACCGTTAATGGCATTAAAGAAAACAGTATCGGGGGCTTTGGTTTTATTTAAGGAGGTACTGCCAAAATGCTGCAGCAGCGCCAGCAGGTTACTGCCGTGTTGCTGCACTGTGTTCAGGCTAAGGTTCTCAGGAGAGTCTGTTGCTGTATGGTAGTGCACAAAGCCATCGATAAACGCTGAGTTAAGGCCGCTGTAGCCGGCATCTTTAAACACCGTAAAATCGGTATCGTTGGGCATGCGGCTGTAAATCTCGTAGGCCAGCGAACTCAGAAAAGGATAAGGCGCATGCTCAATGTACTGCTTTGCCACCCATCCATTCTCAGGACTTAGCTCAAAAGTCATACTTGGCCCCTGGGTACCGCGCCCCTCCAGGTTTAGCACCAGTGCCACTTCTTTTGCCCAAGGGTGTTTCAGAAAAGCCTTTGCTCCGTACAAGCCATACTCCTCACCATCTGTAAACAGTACAATCAGGTCATGCTCCAGCTTTTTGGTTTCTTTCAGGGCACGCACGGTTTCAAGTATAGCTGCCACACCTGCGCCGTCGTCGCCGGCACCACGGGCATTAGGCTGGGAGTCGTAATGTGCCAGCACAAGTATGGCTTTACCAGTGATGCCGCGCCCTTGTAGCTTGCCCAGCAGGTTATACACATACCCCACCGCTGCACCATTAGCTGCTGTCGCCTCCTGCACTTGCGGGTTAAGGCCTAGCTGCTGCATCTGCTCCAGCAAGTACGTCCGTACCTGTGCATGCGCCTCGGTACCCATAGCATGCGGTTCTTGGGCAATCTCTTCTATGTGCCGCATTGCCCGCTCCGCCGAAAACTCATCTACAGGCGCATTGGCTGGTTTGGCAGCAGGAGGCTGTAAAAGGTACAAGCTTAACAAGGCAAGTCCAATAAGGGCCAGAAGTATAAAGGCTGCGTAAGAGCGGTGGCGGTAGTTCATAGTTTAGCTAAATACGGTTAATCTAATATAAGGAATATTTAGCTTAATCTGATTAGGTAAATATTGTGGGATGCGTGGTGCTGCATTTATTTATGAGAGACGCATTTACTGAAAAGATATGGAACAGGAGAAGGCTGCAAGCTGGCGCCAGAACGCAAAACTCTCGCCAGAGGGGTAAACAGAAACGGGCAGCACCTTTTACAGATGCTGCCCGTTATTGATACGTTGGAATACGCTATAATATTTCTGTTTCCTCGGCGTTAAGCACCTCGTTCTGGCGCAGGTGTACTGGTGTGGTTTTTTTGCGCAGTCGCAGGTTTAGCATCTCTACCAGTAACGAGAAGAACATGGCAAAGTAAATGTAGCCTTTTGGTATATGCTGGTGCAGCGCCTCCACCACCAGCATAAAGCCGATCAGGATCAGGAAGGAAAGTGCCAGCATTTTTACCGTTGGGTGCTTGTTCACGAAATCGCTTACATACTTAGCGAAAATCAGCATGATAGCCATCGCTACAATCACGGCAATTATCATTACAATAATCTCCTGTGCCAGACCTACTGCTGTAAGTATAGAATCGAAGGAGAATACAATATCGATAAGGATAATCTGTATAAGCACCTTGCCTAAAGTAGCATGTGCTGCAGCTGAGCCTTGCCCTTCTTCCTCGCCTTCAAGTTTGTTATGGATCTCGGTAACAGACTTAGCAAGCAGAAACAAACCACCGGCAAAAAGTATGATATCGCGCCACGATACAGCAAAATCCTCTTCGGTTAACGGTAGGTTTATGGAGAATATAGGGTCGGAAGCACTTACGATCCAGGAAATGAACATCAATAGGATAATACGGAAAACAAGTGCAAGCATTAAACCAATGTTACGGCCTTTTGCCTGCTGCTCTTTCGGCAACCTGCTTACGATAATTGAGATGAATACGATGTTATCTATACCCAACACTACCTCCATAAAGGTAAGCGTCAGTAAACTTATCCAGGTGTCTGGATTAGCGAAAATTTCCATAGTTTATGTATTTGATTGTTATTTACCAGTTATTGATTGCTGTACTTATACTTGTGGCAGCACCTGCTGTTATACCTGTTAATTGTAGAGCCTTAATCAGTAGCTCATCAACGAAAGCGCAATTTAGACAAATACCTCCCACACAATCAACAACTAGTAGATTTAGCTTTTCATGTTCACGTACTGCAGCGGCATACCTATTTCTTCGGAGTTGCTGCGCAACACGGCGATAACCTGCTGCAGGTCGTCTATCTTTTTGCCGGTAACACGAATAGTTTCATCCATAATAGCGGCAGATACTTTTATCTTACTGTCTTTGATGATCTTCATGATCTTCTTGGATGTATCTTTTTCGATGCCGGCTTTTACTTTAATATCCTTCTTCATCATGGCGCCGCTCTGGTAAGCCTCTTTCGAGAAATCCAGGGCAGTTGCGTCTAACCCCTGCTTCACCATCTTGCTGATCAGCACATCTTCGGTGTGTTGCACGCGCATTTCGTTTTCCATGGTGATGTGCACCATGTTGTTTTTCTTGTCATACTCCAGCGTGCCTTTGGTGTCGCGGAAGTCGTATCGGTTCATTATCTCTTTGCGGGCAACGTTAATGGCGTTGTCCATGGTTTGTGGGTCTACTTTACTTACAATGTCGAAAGATGCCATAGTTTTTAGCTTATACTTTAAGAATTGATTTTACCTATATTTAGCCGACAAAGTTATTTATAATTGTTGATTGCTGATAGATGAGTTATTAAATGCCCTGCCGTGCCGCCTAAAAACAGTTTCCGGTAAATCTATCAAATAACCAGACAGAAAACTCTTCTTTAGGAGTAGGGCCCCTCGGTTAAAGAGAGGGGCAGTAATATATTTCTCTCTGTAAAAATACTCTCCCCTAACAATCAACAACCAGCAACTAACAATAAAAACCATGCATATAATAGAGCCTAGCACCCCAGAGCAGTTTGAACAGTATTACCACCTGCGTTACCAGACGCTACGCCAGCCCTGGGGCCAGCCAGAAGGCAGCGAACGTGCAGAGGATGATGCTACTGCCATACACGCCATGCTAGTAAACGATGTAGGTGAGGCACTGGGAGTTTGCCGCATGCACCTGGCTACACCGCAGGAGGCGCAGATCCGGTTTATGGGCATACGGCAGGATATGCAGGGCAAACAGTTAGGCGATCAGCTGCTGCAATATCAGGAGGAACGTGCCCGCAAATCAGGCGCTACCCGCATGATGCTGCAGGCCCGCGAAAACGCCGTAAACTTTTACCGCCGCAACGGGTATGAAGTAGAAGAGAAATCGTACCTGCTGTTTGGCACTATACAACATTATAAAATGGCCAAGCAGCTCTAAAAGAATGCTGTAGGCTATGAAGAAAAACACCAAACTTATACTTACTGCCGGCGCTCTGGCAGCAGCGGCCCTAGTTATAAGCAGTTGCAGTAAAAACTATACACCTCTCGAGACTGTACCCGCTGTAGACCTGAACAAGTACGCCGGCCGCTGGTACGAAATCGCCGCCCTACCCCAACGCTTCGAGAAAGGCTGCCATTGTGTATATGCCGAGTATACTCCTAACCCGGCTGGCTACGTGGAGGTGTACAACTATTGCCGCAAAAACGGCCCTAATGGTAAGGTAAAAGATATTCGGGGCAAGGCCTACCCGGTAGAGGGCAGCAGCAACAGCAGGCTTAAAGTGCAGTTTTTCTGGCCATTTAAAGGGGACTACTGGATTTTGGAGCTGGACCCTGACTACCAGCACGTGCTTGTTGGCTCTCCGGACCGCGAAAGCCTTTGGGTACTTTCCCGTACCCCTACCTTAGACGATGCCGTTTATGACCTGATGGTGCAGCAAGCCAAGAGCAAAGGTTTCCCGGTGGAGCAGTTGGAGAAGACGGATCAGAGTTGTTATAAATAAGCTTGCGTGAAGTATACTTTGATTGCGAAAGCAATAGCCGCAATTAAACGGTTATAAACGAAACTAAGCGTTTCACAATACTGCTACTAACTCTGATAGCTGCTGAAAGCGCTGCATCTTAGCATGTCCATCACCACCACAGCAACCTTAAAACTATATATAATGCATTAATTTAAAACACGTTAAATAACAACCAATATAGACAAGCAATGGTTTTGGCAGATACGATATTTACTCTTATCTTGTATTGTGGATGTACTATATGAATACTTGAAAAAGCAGTCTTTGACCTATGAGGAAACACATCCACACATAAGGCCAATAACCGGAACAACTCCTTATACACTATAGTTGGCAGCAAGTATAGCAAAACAAAAAAATTGAAGCTTACCCGAAAATCTCATAAAACTAAATTTGATGAATTAGATGACACTGGTAAACACTGATCAAATTACAAAAGGCTCTGTAGAAGATTTACAGCACCTGCAAAACGCTCAGCAGGATATGCGGGAGGCTTACCTAAATGGGTTCCCTGGTGTGGTTGTATCCGGGACGGTTTGGCTTGTTTCAGCACTTGTAGCCATCTATGTGTCGCCAAACAAAGCGGTGTGGACCTTACTTGTTGGAGGCGTTTTTGTTCATCCTGTTAGCATGCTGCTAAATAAAGTTTTGGGAGCAGCTGGCGCACACGCTCAAAGTAATCCCTTGGGCAAGCTCGCCATGGAAGGAACTCTGTTTATGATCATGTGCCTACCGTTGGCCTATGGGCTGTCTTTTCAAAAAGTAGAATGGTTTTTCCAAGGCATGCTCCTCATCATCGGGGGCAGGTATTTGCATTTTGCAACGCTCTACGGTTCAAGGCTCTACTGGGCGTTAGGCATAGGATTAGGGATTGCAGCTTACCTTCTATTTACCTTGAATTCACCTTCCCATACAACGCTTTTGGTGGGTGCAGCTATGGAAATCCTGTTCGGTCTTGTTATGGTTACAATACTTCGCAGGAGAAAATCGCCATTATAAAGTTAATTGGACTTAAAAGCACCAGCCGCCAACAAGGGGCATAGTAAGGGCTACGCCCTTACTATGCCCAAGCACGTTATCCAATTAAAAATTAAACCAGCACAAACCACTCACCTATAAATCTATGAACGAGATCAAAAAGGAAGACATTAAACAAGAAGTTTTCGACCTGTACGACGACTACGCGCACAACCGTGTCAATAGGCGCGAGTTCATGCAGCGGCTCTCTGTTTATGCTGTAGGCGGCCTCACTGTGGGTTCGCTTATGAGTTTCTTAATGCCTAATTATATAAGTGGTGTTCAGGTAAAGGCGGATGACCCACGTATAAAATCGGAGTACATTTATTACCAGTCTCCGAAGGGTGGCGGAAAGATAAAAGCCCTGCTCTCGATGCCAGCCAATGCGAAGAAGAGATTGGGAGGTGTGGTAGTAGTGCACGAAAACCGTGGCCTTAACCCGCACATAGAAGATGTAGCCAGAAGAGCCGCCCTGGCAGGCTTTGTATCACTTGCCCCGGATGCACTAACCCCACTCGGCGGTTACCCCGGCAACGACGACGACGGCCGGGCTTTGCAAAGCAAACGCGATCGCAACGAGATGCTGGAAGATTTTATAGCCGCCTACGATTACCTAAAAGACCACAAGCGCTGCAACGGCAAAGTAGGCGTAGTAGGCTTTTGCTTTGGCGGCTGGATTTCTAACATGATGGCGGTGCGCATACCTGATCTGGCTGCGGCCGTGCCTTTTTACGGTGGGCAGGCCCCAACTGAGGATGTTCCTAAAATAAAGGCCCCGCTGTTGCTGCACTACGCTGAGCTGGATACCCGCGTAAACGAAGGCTGGCCGGCATACGAACAGGCGCTGCAGGAGCACAACAAAGAGTATACAGCTTACATATACGCCAACACCAACCACGGATTCCACAACGATACCACACCCCGCTACGACAAGGCAGCGGCAGAACTAGCCTGGAAACGAACCACCGAATTTTTCAACAAACACCTAAAGTAGACGGCAGCGCTATGAAGTAGAACTGCCAGAACGTATACGAGCACATCGCGTCTTATCTGGAAGTATACAGCACATACTATGCTAGCTGCAGGCAGTTGTTAAAGAGCAGGCACCTGATGCAACTGAAAGTATAAGTATGTCATGCAAACCTACAAGACAAATGGGAAGCCACTGATATACTTTGCTGCGTTTAAACTGCATATTGGTTTTTACACCACACCAAGTGGGCATAGAGCGTTTAGGGCAAAACTGGCAAAGTATAAATAAGGCAAAGGTTCTGTGCAGTTGCCACTAAACCAGCTTATTCCTTTTAGGTTAATTAAGGAGATGGTTGCTTATAAAGCTAAGAATGGCTTTCAGGCGGCGTAAAGGCGGCGTTAGTATAGAGAAGAATTAAAATTATACTTATAAAGGCTGGTTGTGCTGGGTGCAAACTAAATCATACGTTATTGTAGTAACATAAACGCCTGCAACACGAGAGCTTTACTTTTTGGTATCCACGGCAAAACCACTTACCTTAACAAGAATAAAGTACCTGTTGATGCTGTGCCAAAGTTTATACTTTACCAGGTAGCGCAAAAGAAACAAAAACAACAGAACTGCTGTTACTGTAACTACTTCACAAAAAACACCCATTATAATCCATGAAATTAATCTCCCGCATTTTACTGCCTGTTGCTGTACTAGGTGTAGTTGCCTGCTCTGGTAACGAGCAAAAAACAAACAATACACCTGCCGCTATAACTCCTACGGCTACTACAGCGCCACTTAACACCACAGCGCCGGCAAGCCAGGGAGCCACAGCTGCCTTAAATCCAGCCCATGGCGAGCCAAATCACCGTTGCGATATTCCGGTAGGAGCCCCTTTAAGCACACCGGTACAGCCTAATTTAAATGTACCGGCTTCTGCGCCTACTCCAACACTGCAACCGTCGCAGGTGCAACAGGGTGCAGTAGCGCCAGGCACTAACCCACCGCACGGCCAGCCAGGCCACGACTGCGCTAAACCAGTTGGAGCACCGCTTTAATTTTAAATTAACTTCATTAGTATTGTCATTTCGAACGCTTGCGAGGAATCTGAACTAAGGCAGAATCATGCCATTTTCCAGATTTCTCACTGCCGTTCGAAATGGCAAATTAGTGGGTTTTACAATAGCCTGCGCTACTTCAGGTACAAATTAAAAAGGGAAAGCCACTGCTCTCCTACTACTACAAAGTATAATCCAAAGGCAGCATATCGCCTAGTTTTTCGAAAGCCCAATACCCTTCAAACAGTACGTCCAGCGGTTCGTAGATGCTTCCGTTCTTATCCAGCAGTACCTGCTGTGCCTTTAGCGAGAGTACCGAAGTCTGATAACTTGGCTTTGGTGGGTTAAATGGCTTTAGCTGCCGCACATACGCCTCTTCTTCCTTCTCTCCAGTATACACCACCTGCATAAACTGCTCAAACTGCATTTTTACCTCATCGCCGCTCCTGCTCAGGTAATCTGCATAAGGTACGGGGTTCTTGTCCAGCTGCTCGATCAGTTTTGGCAGCCGCGCCCGCGCAAGTATGTCTGCAGAGACATCATCTAACGCAATTTTACCTCCAGCCTCTTTCACCTTTGCCCGTACAGCGGCAATCTCTTCGTCAGTGGGCCTGTCGGGGTTAGGCAGGCGGTAAAGGCGGCGCAGGTTAAAACCCTGCTCTACCAATTGCTGCTCGCGCAGCGCCCGTACAAAGTGCATAGCCGACCCTAAGTAAGCCCTTTCACGATGCTTTGCCCAGCGGCGTTGTTTGCTTTGCCCACCCTTCATCAACGCATACTTTGGGTAACCAAGGAACACCATGTAGCCATCCCGCATGTAGTATTTAAAATCAGCTAAGAGGTATTCTATTTTATAACCTAAGGCCGGGTTCTCTACCAACAGCGGCTCATCAGACTTTACCTCCAGCAACGCCGTTTCAGGGTCGAAGGTGATGGTGAGCACTTCGGGGTTGAGCAGCCTGCATTGCTTGCCGAACTCACTCTTGCCCAAAAAATTTTGTTTAAACACCTCCAGGTTCTGGTACCACTCCGGGTCACGTTTACCTTCTACTATCACCTCCTTCAGCTCGTTAGCCTTTGGCCTTAGCTTAAAAAGTATAGATTTTGGCAGCTCATCGGTATTTACCTGGTAGATAATAGGCTCGTAGCCCAGGTAAGAAACAATTAGTTCGTAGCGGCCGGCGGGCACCTGTAGCGCAAATTCACCTTTAGCATTGGTAGTGGCGCCAATGGTGGTTGTGTTTACATACACCGATACAAACTCAATGGGGGCATCTATAGCTTCGTCAATAACGCGGCCTTTTATGTTATGCTGTGCCAGCAGCGGCATTGCGATAAACCAGCAGCACAGCAGTGGTATAAGTTGTTTCATGTGGCAGCAGGTGTTTTCTTAAAAATGAAGAAAATATCTGGCTTGCACATATACTTTAACCTTTTTTAACATTTGCCACTGCGGCCCTGCTAGTTAAGAAAATTGTATCAGCTCCGCTTCTCCTGCACACGCTTTACCATGTTGCGCACAAAACTGCGTGGCATTAGCTGTGCAGTGAGCGCTGTAATTTTATTCTGTATTCCCGGAATCACAACCACTTCGCCGGCCATCATACCTTCGTAGCCGGCCTGGGCCACACTTTGGGCATCGGCTATAAACTGTTTGCTAAACAAGCCCGAGCCACGCAGGTTGGCCTCATCTTGAAAGTTGGTTTCGGTAGGGCCAGGGCACAGGGCAGTAACAGATATATTATCCTGCTGCAGTTCGGTAGCCAGCGCCTCCGAAAAAGACTGTACAAAAGCTTTGGTAGCATAGTATACAGCCATTAATGGGCCAGCCGGCGGAAAAGCAGCTGTAGACGAAACGTTAAGTATTTTTGCCGATTTGCCGGGAGTGAGTTGCTGCAGAAAAAGCTTGCTTAAGTGTGTGAGGGCTACCACGTTCAGCTGTATCATGTCGAGCTCTTTTTGCAGGGCCGTTTCTTTAAAATAACCATAGTTGCCGAAGCCAGCGTTGTTTACCAGCGCCGTTACCTGAACTCCCTCCTCATGCAACTGCTCAAATAACTTGTCAGGCGCTTCGGGCTCTGCCAGGTCTAAAGGTATAACTTTGGCTTTGGTGCCATACTGTATAGCATATTTTACCGCCAGGCTATCCAGCTTTTCTTCTGAGCGTGCTACTAGCACCAGGTCGTGTCTGTTTGCCGCAAATATATCTGCCAGTTCTTTGCCAATGCCTGCAGAGGCTCCTGTAATTAATACGTTATACTTTGTGTTTGCTGTGTGTTTCATAAGGTTTACAGATTTACTGTTTACGCATTTCCTGTTGCCGCATCGGCATCTGGTCAATTAAGTTATAAATTGTTTCGAGTGGCACTGCATCTGTGCTTCTATACTTTTCAGTGCCGTCTTTACCCAACAGCAGTATAGTGAAAGCATCAGGCGCTACATTAAATTGCTTACGTAATTGCTGTCCGTCTTTTCCTTTTTGCACCTCACCGTTTACCCGAAGTATAGTTTCCCCTTCTATATCTATCAACACCATATCACGCTCGGGCAAGCCTTTGGCATTTGTGCTGATGTTTGTTTTCTGTTTAGTGTAATCTTCGTTTTCTGCATCAGGAGTAAATAACAGTAGAACTCTGTTTTCCCATTTATAGTCATTCAAATCCATTGGTTTAGGTTTAGTTTGAAGGCATGCTGCCGGTAATAACATACATGCTGTTAAAAGTATGGCATACATATGTGTCATAGTACAGCATACGGTAAACCTGCCCTGCCGTGGTAATTTAACTGGTAACAAGCTACATTTCCTTCAAAAATTCGAAGCTTAACTGAACTCCTCCATGATACTAACACTAGTATATCTCATTTATACTTTTGCCGCCTGTTAGCGATAACTACCTACTACCATTAAAACTATGAAGAATATGTTTTACCTAAAGCACCTGCTTAAGCTGGTGCTGCTACTCCTGTGCACTACTCCCTCAGCACATGCTCTATCGCAAACCATACGTGGCTGTATTGTAGACAAAAAGTTGCAGGAGCCTTTAGATCGGTGCAGCCGTAGCTATGCTTACAACCAACTTTGTCCTGGATGCTTCTACTGATGTGAACGGCAACTTTGTCATTTCGACCTTCGGGAGAATTCTCCTAAACAAGTTTTAAATAAATCTCTCACGCTGTTCGTGAGGACAGATAAAATAAATTACATTTCGCATCTTGTATTATAAAAAGTATACTGCATTTTCGTTAGTAAAAGTATAAACCGTTATCTTATATGTCACTCCGTTTTAAGCTACCTGCCCTTTTGTTATGTGCCGCATGGCTATCTGCCTGCAGCTCTGATACCGAAAAACAGACAACAGCCGCACAGAAAACTACTGATACTACTCAGGTTCGGGAGCAGCCTGAACCTGAAGGAGCTAACGAAATAAGCTACGAAGAACGACTGCAGGACGGCGGCATGCAGTTTTCTATACAAACAACCGGCACTGGCTCCCAGCGCAGCCTCTCCATAACTGTAGCACGCAGCGAACAGCCACCTGTGCGTATAGACGAAGCCATAGAGGGAGCCGTAACCAACAGTGCTGTTACCGACCTAAACGACAACACTAAGCCTGAGCTGCTGGTGTTTGTAAGCAGCAGCGGAAGCGGCAGTTATGGAAAAGTATACGGCTACGAATTTGATCGCGAGTATTGGGGAGAACTGGCCATGCCTGACTTAACACCTGAGCTGCAGAAAGATTACATGGGCCACGACGAGTTTAAGGTTATCAATGATCGCTTGGTTCGCACCTTTCCCATCTACCTCGAAACCGACCCTAACTGCTGCCCAACCGGCGGCACCCGCACCATTGTTTATACTTTGGATAACGCTCTAAACCTGCGGGTAGAGAAGGTAGAGTAAAGTATAAAGTGGCAGCAGTAATGCAGTATATTTTAGTAGACAGAACTCTCTTTGTCCAAGCTCCTGTTAAATTGATCTATCCGCTGCTCCATTAATCCGGGAAACTCGTAAATCATTACAGCATCCTTTCACTTTTAATTTAGCCCGTATGTCAGAAGAAGAACTAGATCTGCTACGTTACCCCATTGGTAAATACGACGCAAGCAAATACCCCAACGATGAGCACCTGGTAGAGCAACATATAGTAAATATTGCCCAACTGCCCGGTAAAATACGTGAGGCTATCAAAGAACTTACGCCAGAACAACTAGACACCCCTTACCGCCCCGACGGCTGGACACTGCGCCAGGTAGTACACCACGTACCAGACAGCCACATGAACGCCTACATCAGGCAAAAATTAGCCCTTACTGAGGATATACCCACCATAAGAACTTACCACGAAGATGCGTGGGCACAGCTGCCGGACAGTTTACTGGCTAGCACCGATATCTCGCTTGATTTGCTGGAAGCGCTGCACCAGCGTTGGGTTGTGTTACTTAAAAGCCTTACACCGGAGCAGCTGGAGCGCAAGCTGGTGCACCCTGAAACAGGTGAATGTAGCATAAGGCAGCATGTTGGCCTCTACGCTTGGCACGGTGAGCATCATCTGGCGCATATAACCGGCTTGATAGAACGCCAGGGCTGGAGAAAAGCAGCTCCCAAACCGGATTTGCCTATCGGTTCTTTAGTTTAGCTGTTGCTGATAATCCAGGTATAAATAGCAGAAGCAGAATTTGTACTCAAGAATAGTTGATCTCTGTCTGGTCGCGTAGCTCAATGCCAAGATCGTCTGATATCTTTTCCATCTGCTGCAATGCCTTCTCTTTGCTGTGCGCTTGTACCAGGTGCAGCTTGGTGTTATCTGCCAATTTTAAATAACCGTCATACTTTATACTTCTGAACTGTGCCGTAGAGGCCCTTGACTCTGCCACACGGTTATACTTGTTTTTGTTTAAATACAGGAAATCGATTCCGGGCAGGTGTTGTATTTTGCCAAAGTTTATACCTGCCAGTAACACGCCTTCTTTGTATGTTCTGTTGATCAGATCTAACCCGATATGGCGGTACGTAAACTGCATAACAAAGCCAGCAGGCAATAACAGCCAGGCAGCTAATGAGCCATTGTACACACTAAGTATGGCAAAGGCCGTAATCATCCAACCGTACAACCTGCCGGTAGAGCTGAAGTAGTGTGTTGTTTTGTACCGATGCATCATAGTTTGTGTGCAGGAACTCCGGCTACTTCTCTACCCGCTTTGGTTTCAGCAACTGCTGCTGCTCATCATACAAGCCTACAAGTATACTGTTGCCTTGTTCATCCACTTTTAAGCCTCCATACTTTGCCTGCTCAAACGTTTTAGCCTGCCCCTCCTCAAAAAAGTATGACTCTGCTCCCAGGTTAATGGCCCAGTCGCTTTTGCTATACTTTAGCAGCTGCTCGTTTGGGTTCAGCGGCTGCTCCTTCTCCTGGTAACGCACCAGCTCCGCCACGTTGTTTTGCCCCAGCTTCAGCACTGCATAGCCTTTCTGATCCAAACTATCAAACAGTTCGGGCCTGCTGATGGCGTAGCTTAGGCGCATATAATCGCCTTGCATCAGGGAGCGTGGGTCTACAGGGGCGAGCTCTAGCAGCACCAGTTGTCCGTGCTCCAGCGTTTGCTCCTTCTGCACTACAGACCAATTAAAAAGCGCCAGTACCAGCACCAGGTTGGCCAGTATTATCCAGTTGCGTTTAGTTAGCATAGCTCTTCAGGTATCTGTTTAGTAACACAAAACCGCCCAGGAAAAACAACCCACTCGCAACCAGCACTCCCGATTTAGCAAGCAGCGTTAGGTTAAGGTCGTAGTAGTAAAGTATAACAAAGTATGCCAGCGCCAACAGCCCCACCCAAAAGCCCGGCTTATGCCCGATGTAGAAGCTACTGAGAAGTATAAGCAATGCTCCAGGCACAGAAGGCGCTACCACAGTTGGGGTAAGTATAAGGAGGCAGCAAGTATAAAAAGCAGCTTTTGTTTTGATGTTGGTGATATCTGTATTCTGCAATACCCTGTGCAGCAGGTAAATCAGGCAGCCGCTCAGAAACAGACCCGACACCCAGAAATAACCAATAGCTGAGGACAGGAACTTCTGGTGCACGAAAAGGCCAAGCGTTATCACTAAAGAGAAAATCACACCCATTCTTATTGGCCCATACTTTGTGTTTAGCTTAGCAGAGGCAGCAATCAGTTTTGCTTCGTTTAAGCTCATGAATATAAGTATAGCCCCCTGTAGTATAATAAGCGCATGTGCCCCGTTATATATTTTGTGGATGAACAGCAGCCCTAGTAAACTACCGTTTAGCACCAGCACCGCCAGAAAAGTACAGATGCCGCTATGGGAGAAAAGTATCAGCAGCGTAGCCGCACAAGCCATCACCAGCGCCACTACGGTTCCGCTATCCATTACTTCTTCTACCAGCTGCCCAACTCCTACCGCCAGAAGTATATACCCTATAATGTTGAACGACACGCCAACAGAATCTGCAGTCGACTCTTTTTTATTTCGGATGAGCCACTCGGCGCCTGCCAATAAAATAATGCCTAAAGTAGCCATGGCTATTGGTGAGTTGTATAACCCTGCTGCCACCAGGAAGCCCAGAAAAGTAGACGCTCCTAAAAAGCCGCCAAGTATAACCAGCACCTTAACAGCCAGCTGCGAAATGCGCAACGAATTTTGCTGTGCCTCCTGCTCTATGCTAGCCCTATCAAAGGTAAAGCCTTCGCCTTGCTCCTGCGCTATGCCATGCAGCAGCGCGTCCAGTTGGTTAGTATTTGCCATGCCACTCACGGTTTAGTTTGCCCAAGTACTGCACCAGAAAAGTAATACTGCCGATTACGAACAAGGTAGCCAGCATCAACACAAACTCCTCCATGTGCTCTCCTAACCTGATTATGATAGCCGTACCAACCGAAATGGCACTGAACGGAATAGCAGAAAGATAGAACAGGTCTTTTATGCGGTGGCCGTACCATACTGCTGCGCCATACATCCCAAAGCCGAGTATATAGGCTATACCGTTGTCGTCTCTAAAACTGGAAAACAGCAGCACGATCATACTTATGGTGATGGCCGTTATCGCAGCCAGGCTTATAATTCTCGGGAACCACCTGTGCTGCACGCTTACCTTGCCCCTGGTTGCCAATGCTTCCCAGATTAGCACAGCCGCAGCATTAAGTATAAACAGCACGTCCAGCACAGCATTAAAGGTAAAGTATGTGGCAACCTGCTGCGTGTAAAGTATAAATGTAGTGTTTAGCAGCGCCAGGAAAATAAACCAAAGCGGCTGAAAATTAGCTACCAGCACCCACAGCACCACAAAATAGGTCCAGCCAAAGAAGAAGTCGAAGGCATTGGCACCGGTCTGGTAAATTTGTCCGAACACGGCAAACAGCACGCCCACTAGCACCGTACTGCCTGTTAGCAGCACGTTTTTTATTGTTCTGCTGCCTTTCCAGAGAAGTGCCGCTCCGGTAGTGGCTACAAGTAATAACTCTATCAACCCCAGCTTCACGAACTTGTGCATATCGGCCCAATTGTAGGCAAAAAAGAATATAATACCGGCCACAGTAAAGCTTGCACCAGTGCCCAGCAGGAACAGGCGCAGGAAGCTGCCCCAGTTGCGGGCTGAGGCGTACACGTTGCCGCTACGCAGCCGGGCATCTATACCAGCGGGGTTCCAGTTGCTGTGCCGGGCAACTGCATAGATCAGCTCGCGGGGGAGGTTATTTTTCATAGTTACAGGGGGTTGCTTTAAGAAAATAACGGATTTTCACCGGGGTAGCAATACACAGGGTGATCATGTAGTTATACGTTACTTCTGCAGCGTCATCAGCCGTTTGCTTTCCTGCTCCACCTCCTATAGTCTGGGCGGTTAAGGCGAGTAGAAATGCGATAAGTTATACTTACCTGTCACCAAAGCTTACCACCGCCTGCTCGGCCATAACCATTCTTGACTGCAGCAATATGCCATACTTGCTTTTCAGCTCTTCGCGCAGGTGCTCAAATCCGTTCTTTGCCAGCTTAAAATTATACTTGCCATGCATAGCGGTTTTGTTTGTCAGGTTAATGTAGAACTCTGCTTTTACCGTTTTCAGGAGATCTTCTACAGTCGCGTTCTCCATGGTGATCTCAACTGGCGTTACCACTGATTTATACAACCCATTTGCATCTACCTGGTGATTAGCCAGCATGGTGTCGTCTTCCAACTCCACATCCCACATTTCCTTTTCTACCTCGTGGGTGCTAACATCAAACTTATATAGCTCCTGAAGCTCGTTAAGTATAAGGGTTTTATTTTGTGCATTGGCTGCATGGCTTTTATAGCGCAGGTTTATACTTTTATCAGCATGCCTGTTATTTCCAAAATCAACAGTTACCTTCTCTTTCTGCAGCAAGTCCGAAATAACCTCTGACAGTTTCTTATTTTCGAAAGCGATGGAATCTTTAGCAGTATAGGCCACCTCTTTTTCCGTTTTGCTGTTTAGCACGTGCTCCTCCACAACCAATGTATAGTTCTTGTTGCTGATGTTCAGCTTTTCTTCCAGCTCGCTCATAAACAGCAGGCCCAGCCCCAGGAAAACAGCATTGTGCGCGGCATGCAGGTAATATCCCCAAAAGAAACCATACTTTACGCGCATATAACCCATAAATAGGCCACCCACTACCTGTGGTGCAACTAGTATAGGTGCCAGTAAAAGTATAGCTGTAGAGTACTCGAAATTAGTGAGGTGTATCAGGCCAAAAATAACTGCTGCAGCGTAAAAAATTATGCGGTAGGCCCTGGCCCAGGATTGTTCAAAGTAATTACCCAGCTCATTAGACTTTAGCAGGTACAACACCATCAGCAGCGCCAGCACAAGTGTGCCACCAACTGCCCACCAAACAGGCAAAAATTTAAATAATGCAACGCCTGCAACCAATAGTAATACAGCAAAAAAAGCAGCGATAAAACCCCGCCTAAACCGCAACCCGAACCTAAAAATCAATTCCTCGAAAAACGGCACTACCACTACCCCTACCAAAAGTATACCCCATATAGGCAGGTTTCTCATCAACTCGCTTACTGCGTGGCTTTCGCTGCTGTAAAGACCCAGATATTCTACCAGTGAGATAAGTCCGGCAAGTGCAGTACAGATTAGCACATCGATCAGGAGCACCTTTAGCAGCACCTGTAGTTTGCCGGACTTGGAGATACTTGTATCCGGTTCATCGGCAGGATGCTTAATAAAGCTCCATACGTTGGTGGCAGTCTGGTTCAGGGATAAAATAAAGTTATCAAGCATGTTTTACAGAAAAAGGGAATAAAAAGCCATTAATCTTCAATATATAAAAATGCCTATACTTTTTAAACTTTATCCCATAAAAAAAGCGGCAGCTGCTCAGGAGCAACTGCCGCTTTTATATCATTATTTTGCCAGATTTACTTGCTTGCCGTAATTTTAACTGGCACTTCCATATTTTCCCAGCTCAGCACCAGGCCTTCTTTTGTCACATCGTATTTCAGGCGCTCATTCATGCTTTTCGCTTTACGAGGAGTTACCTCTGCACGAAGGGCATCCTGCTTTTCGTCGTACTGTGTGCCCCATTGTTTGGCAGTGTTGTTAAAGATAACTGTCCAGGTATCTTCTCCCGGAATGGTGTAAAAGCTATAAGTACCAGCTGCCAGTGGTTTGCCCTCTACCATCACACTTTTATCGAACGTAACAGTGGTGGCCTCGTTTGCGCCAGATCGCCATACTTTTCCGTAAGGCACCAACTCGCCCCAAACAGTACGCCCTTTAACCGATGGGCTGCTGTAGTTTACAGTAACGTTAGCGTTGCCTACTTTACCGTTTGCCGTAGCGGCCGGGCTGGCTTTTGGCTTAGCATCCTGAGCCCAGACAGTTGCCGAAAAGAATATGGCCATAAGCAGCATAGCCAGCGAGTTAAGATTTCTAGTGTTCTTCATAGTAATAGTTTTGTTTAGTGAAAGTTACTACTTTATTCACAAAAAGTATAACTACGCAAGTAACGTAAGAACAACAATTTATATTATTCGATTTAGCTTAATCCTAAGGCAGCAGCAACAACAAACTCAACATCCGTAATCGCAAGTCTCGTATAGGTGAAAACCAGATGCTATCTGACCATAAGCTGAAACACCTATGCCTGCCTACAGAAACAGAAAACAAAGCAGAACCCCACAAACCGCAAGAGCCAAAGTACCAGTTGGCACACGAACCAGCACGCCACGTTATCCGCAACGCCAAACTGCTGCTGCCAACAGAGCACAAAGATCCAATTTTAGCAGAACACGCAGGCGGCGCAGATTATCAGGAGAGGGTGCTGTGAAAGGAGCTCAGAACCGCCTCCGCAACTTTAAGCAGGCTTCTATTCTGACAGTGGCCATTACAGGCTTTATTATGCTACTGTTTACCCCTAACGAAGCCACTCTGGCACAAGACGATACCCTGCAGACAGAGGTACAGGACACTGTTACAGAAGCAGTAGTACCAGTTGCAGCAGATACTACCGCTTCCGCCATAGATTCAGGTAAAGAGGCTGCCGGTGAAGCAATCAGTTCTATACAAAGCCTCTGGAACAGCTTTTTGTACAACCTGCCCAAAATACTGATCGCCTTAGGAACATTGCTATTAGCCTGGTTGCTGGTGCGGCTGCTAAAGGTTGTGCTTCAGAAAATATTGGGCCGGTGGCAAAAGTCTAGTGCCATTATCTCGCTGATTTCTATTGCAATATGGCTGTTGGCAGTTGGTGTGGCTATAAGTATCGTAGCCGGTGATATTCGTGCCCTGATAGGCTCATTGGGTTTGATAGGTTTAGCTTTATCCTGGTCTTTACAAACGCCTATCGAGAGCTTTACCGGTTGGCTGTTAAATTCTTTTCAGGGATACTATCGTGTTGGTGATCGCATTCGCGTGGGTGATGTGTTCGGTGATGTATACCGTATCGACTTCCTGACTACTACCGTTTGGGAAATTGGCGCACCTTACCAACCAGGCTTTGTGTATGCCGAGCAACCCACTGGCCGCCTGGTTACTTTCCCTAACAACGAGATCCTAACTGGCACTGTAATTAACCTTACCCGCGACTTCCCTTATGTGTGGGACGAGCTGGCCATAGCGGTTGCCAACGAGTCGGATGTATCGCTGTGTATAGAGGTGTTGGGAAACGTGGCGGAGGAGTTACTGGGCAACTACATGGTAGCACCGGCAAGAGAGTATGCAAAACTGTTAAAGCGTGCCGGCCTAGGTGAAAATGTGGCCGACAAGCCGCAGGTATTTATTTCGCTGGAAGACTCCTGGACCAACATTACCATCCGCTACCTGGTGGGTGCAAGAGAACGCCGAAAATGGAAAAGCGAACTAACCTTGCGCATTACCAAAGAAGTAAACAAACCTGAATACCTCGAAAAAATTATTCCTGTTTATCCGAGGCAGCAGGTGCAGTTTATAGACCCAGATGGCGTGCCTGTAGAGGCAAGGTTTACCGGAAACAGCGGCAGAGAGGAGGCATAAAAACTAATTTCTAAAATCTGTATATTGCTACATCTATCAAGTATAAACTTAGCAACCATACAGCAACAGCAATTAACCCGTGCAACTAACTGCTACCACGTCTGCCACCGTTAAAACACGCATTGCACCTACCCCAAGCGGTTACCTTCATTTAGGCAACGCAATGTCTTTTGCCATTACCTGGGCACTGGCTCGTAAAAGTCAGGGTACGGTAGTGCTTCGGATAGATGACATTGACAATACCCGTTTCCGGCCTGAGTACCTGCAGGACATTTTTGATACGCTGGATTTTATGGGCATAGACTACGATGAAGGTCCGCGCACGCCTTTAGAATTTGAACAGCATTACTCCCAGCACCTGCGGCTACCGCAATACGAAGATTTGCTAAACCTATTGGCAGAAAAAAATAGGGTGTATGCCTGCCCCTGTTCCCGCAGCCAGATTGCAGCAGTATCACCAGAAGGCCTCTATCCGCGTACCTGCCGTGATGTGCAACTACCCTTAGAGGCTCCAGAAGCAGCATGGAGAGTTCGAATTCCGGATGATACAGTAATTGGCTTCCGCGACCAGTTGCTCGGAAACTGCGCCGTGGCATTAGCTCTGGAAATGCCTGATTTCGTAGTCCGCAGAAAAGACAGAATACCTTCTTACCAGATTGTTTCGCTCTGCGATGATCTGCAAACGGGCATCAACCTGGTTGTGCGTGGCGAAGACCTGATGCTGTCTACGGCTGCGCAGTTATTTTTAGCAGAACAAGTTGGCGCAACAGCTTTTACTAATGCACAGTTTGTGCATCACCCTATCATTCTTACCAGCGAAGGCAACAAACTATCCAAGTCTGATGATGCACTTTCCATAAACGAAATGCGCCAAGCCGGGCTCAAAACTAAAGATCTCTGGCAAAAGATAGCCACTACCTTAGGTTGGGAAGATGAATGCATAACCGATGCAGCAAGTTTTTTGAAGAGCTTCAAACTAGAAAACCTGCCACATCATATTTCCAAAGTATAGTTAAGCAAAAGTATACTTTTACAGGCCTTTCACATCGGCATTAACGCTGAACAAAAGTGTATGCTTATACTTTAATTCAGCCTAAAGCTTTACCGGAATCTGGTTATACTATTTGCTTTAACTTTTCTGTATATACTGAGCTATTGGCTATAGTTGGTCCCACAAATTTCTAAACGAGATGTCGCAGCCTGCTGATATCAGGCTGAGCTAAAGTATGCTCTAACTTCAGACTTTTTGTTTTAGTAAAGCATACACCTAACTGGGAGCCAAATAGTAATCAATAACTTTATTCTACTTCCTTAACCGGCCCATCACCCTTCTTTCATTCGGAAGCGCTATATTTGTTCTTACAGTTTTAAATCTAAGAGAAGGCTTCCTTTGCTATATGCTTAAATATTTAACTCATTCTGAGATCGACTTTCAGAAATGGGACCAATGCATAGATAGTGCTCCCAATGCCATAGTGTATGGTTATTCATGGTACTTGGATGTTATTTGTCCGAACTGGCATGGTATAGTTAAGGAAGCTCCCGGCGGAGAGTATGCAGCAGTTATGCCGCTCCCTGTTTTCAAGAAATTTGGAATTAAATATATCCGTCAGCCGCTTTTTGCGCAGCAGTTAGGCGTGTTTTACAAAACACCATTAACAGAGCTGGAATGGAAAGAAATTTCGGAAATTATAAGAAGTAAATTCTGGCTTATATCCCGGTACGAATTTAATACCGGAAACACAGAGATACTAGCAAAAGGACTACCTGGGTTTGAATGCAAAGTTTTCAATACTTACCATGTAAGCCTTAACTCAGATTACGACAACATTTTTTCTGCTTACAGAAAAGACCGGAAATGGAGGGTAAATCAAGCATCTAAACAAAACAACTTATCAGTAAGGCCCAGCAATAACCTGGACCTACAGATTAAGATTTTCCACGAAACTGTTGCCCCTAAAATTTATGGCATAATTGGCTACGAGTATGAGTACAGGCTCCTGAAGGAGTTATACAAAGCCGCTTCTGCACGAAACTTAACTACTATGTATGAAGTGGTTGATGAAGATGAAGAGATCTTAGGTGTGGTTCTTTTACTTTGCCACAACAAGAAACTGATATACTTTTTTAACTCCTCTACACCCAAAGGCAAACAGGCCGGAGCTATGTCTTTTATTGTAGATTACATGCTGAAGCACTACTCAAACCAAGAGCTGGTTTTTGACTTTGAGTCTCCGGAGATTAACAGGGTAGCCTCTTTTTATCGAAGCTTTGGTTCTGAGAAAACTCCTTTTCTATCTATTTCTCTAAACAGGCTTCCCGCACCAGTTAAGTTTTTAAAGGAAATAAGATTCAGAACCTATCGTTTCTTTGTACCTGTTAGTAAAGATCAGTAACACCCGGATTTAAAACAACCTTCCAATCTGCACTGCACTATTATTAGTTACGATCTACAATAGTGTAATAAGGCAAATTACACAATGCCATGTAGCTCCAGCAGACCGGGGAGCGTAAGGTGGTGTTAATATGATAGTTTTCTTGCAAGCTTTTGGTAGGCAAAGATTAATGTATAGACCAACATCTCATACTTTCGTAACATCGACACCTGTTTATACTTTTATTAAATGTCTCAGTCCAACAAACCTGCTCGCCAACTCACGCCCCAAATTACCGCTCCGGATAAAAAGCAGCTGAGCAAACTACAGCAAGAATTTAACCGAAAAACGGAGCAGATAGAACAGCTGAAGCAGGAACTAGCCACCCGGCGCAAAAGTATAAACCAGGCTCAGAAACGTATCGAAAAAGAGTTGCGGCCAATTATTGAGCAGCAACTAGAGAGACGCGTAGAATTAGCAAACCTGTTGGACGAAGCTTACCCGCTCCCTATTTTCAGTTACCGTGAAAAAGAGAAACTAGCAGCTTTCATAGAAAACATCACCTTCGATCTAATCTCGAATTATGAGCGTGAAGATATGATAGCACTACACGACAAGTATGCTGATTTTACTTACGCAGAACGTAGTGTTTTTAGCGCTGAGGAGCAAGATGAAATTGGTACTGATGAAGAGCCAACTTTAGAGGATGCTTTTGACGACCTGGATGATTTTGAGCGCATACAAGCAGAGTTGGATTGGGAGCAGGAACAACGGGAACGTGAAAAACAGAGCCGCCAGAAAAGTCGCAAAACCAAAGCGCAGCTAGCCAAAGAAGCCCAGGCTAAAGCAGAGCTCAGCAACATCAGCAAAGCCAGTCGCCGCGTATATACTGAACTAGCCAAGCAACTGCACCCCGACAAAGAACTTGACGAGACCAAACGCACCTGGAAAGAGGAAGCGATGAAACGCGTTACCCAAGCCTACCATCACGACGACTTCTTTGAGCTGCTGCGCCTGCAGATGGAGTTTATGCAGGAGCAGGGCCAGGCACTAAGCACCATGCCCAACGAGCAACTGCAGTACTACGTTCAAATATTATCTGACCAGGTAGAGGAGCTGAAGGCAGAACTTCAGGAGTACTCATCCGGCCCTAACGCAGGCTTTTACACACGCTTTTGCGGCACGACCAAGCAAATGGATCAGAAGTTCAAATCAGCAAAAGAGAACTTGAACCAAGAACTGGAGCAGCTAAAGCAAAACCTACGTACCCTGCAAGACCCGCAAATGATTAAGGTGTTGCTAAAGTAAGGCCAGTAGCCCAAAAGACCTCGCAGCGTTTACAAAACCTGCGAGTGCCTGGTGGAGTAGCCGCTGCTGTATTTTTAGTTCGAATGATCGTGGAGTATTTTCCAGCCTTTAGCAGAGTGCTCAAACACTAACGTATAGCGGCCGCTTTGCTCCGTCGAGTCTTGGTTTGTAAGGATATAACGTCCCGTTACCAATGCATGGCTGTTACCCAGTGGGCGCATCTCTAAACTGTCGAAACTTAAGGTAGAGGTAGGCGTGCCAGTCTCGGTAAAAGCCTCCTGGTAGTACCCTTTCATCTCATTCACTCCGATTGGGCCTTTCGGCAGCATAAACGTGGCGGCGCTGTCATAAACAGTGATAAACTCATCTAAGTCGCCATTGTTCCAGTCGGCTGTAATTGCTTCTAATGTTGGGATAACTTGCGTGAAGTCTGCTTTTGGTTCTTCTTGCACAGCGGTTTCAGAGGAGTTGCAGCTTGTAAATAGGAGTGCCGCCGCTAATATAGCGCAGCAGCTGATGCAGGTGTATAGTTTCATTTTGTGCTTAAGTATAAAGTATGGGTTCTGTGTAGCAAATATGCAGATTAATCTATACTTATCACAGGTGAAGTGTAGATTGATGCTTATACTTGTTGGTTTTCCTATACCTCCACTTTTATACTCTGGAAATAGCAGTCTGCTATTAAAAGTATATGCATATGTTCGGGTTCAGAGCCACCCAGTTAATACCCTCAAGTTACAAGTCCAAAATAACGAAATATAGATGAACCGAAAAGCTAATTCTGAAGAACCAGCTTCTTGGTTACAACTTGTTTACCCATCACTATCTGTAAATGATATACTCCACTAGCTAGTCCTGCGGTAGATACTGTTATCCCTGTCCTCGCTTGCGCCGTTGTTGTTTCCTTTTGTAGTACCTGATGACCAAGGCTATTGTATAAAGTATAAGATATAGTATTAGCGTCTGTTATTTGATCGTGTACAATAAATTTTAACTCACCACGGCTCGGATTTGGATACACCTTTACTTTTAAATCAGATAAATTAAAAGCAGCTCCTAAACCTAGTAATACATTCTCTTTGATCTTTACAATCCAAAAGTCATTGCCACCCCTCAAATCTTCAGATTTATCTCTACCTAATCCTGAAGTTGAGTTTCCTCCTAATAAGTAAGTACCTTCTGATGCTGAGACCATGGAATATAAATTATCATCGCCAGTACCGCCGACAGTGCTATCCCAAGATTTTTCCCCATCGTAATTAAGCTTTACAACCCAAAAGTCTATACCTCCTTTAGAATTTTCAGATTTCTCATTTCCTACATTAGATGTAGAAGTTCCTCCAAGTAAATAACCTCCATCAGGAGTTTCTAATAGCGAATGCATGGCATCATCTCCACTACCCCCAAAAGATTTGTCCCATATTTTACTTCCATTAGAATCAATCTTCACTAGCCAGTAATCGCGCTCTCCTCGAACTTCTTCAGTTTTTTCTCCACTAATGTTAGAGTCAGAATTTCCTCCTAACAGAAAACCACCATCCGGTGTTGGCAATAAGGCTGATAAATTATCATTCCCTTCTCCTCCGTAAACCTTTTCCCAGATTTTAGAGCCTTCAGCATCGATCTTTAAAATCCAAAAATCAGCCTTACCCCTTGATGGCTCTAACTTATCATTATCTACATTAGATTCAGACCGACCAGCTAAGATATAGTTCCCATCTGGTGTTTGCTTTATAGCAATAAGATTGTCGTTCCCACTACCTCCATAAGTCTTATCCCAAACTTTTGCTCCATCTGCATTTAATTTTACAACCCAATAGTCGCCTTGGCCTCGGTTAGCCTCTGCCTTGTCACCATTGGCCCCCGAAAATGAATAGCCAGCTAATAAATACCCTCCATCTGATGTCACAATTAGTGATGTGAACCAGTCTTCTCCACTTCCTCCAAAAGCTTTATCCCATAGTTTGTTACCCTCCGCATCAACTTTTACAATCCAGTAATCACGTCCTCCACGAGGTTCTGCTGTCTTGTCGCCACTGATGCCAGAGCGAGATGTCCCCCCAAGAATGTAACCTCCGTCTGTAGTTACTGCTACAGTTATTAATCCGTCAGCTTCGCTACCTCCAAAGGTCTTATCCCAATACTTTGTCCCATCAGAACTAATTTTTATAATCCAGTAATCTGTGGTGCCACGTGTATTTTCAGTCTTGTCACCGCCTGCAAATGATGTAGAATATCCTCCTAATATAAATCCCCCATCACCCATTGTAACTATTGAGTTGATGCCATCACTAAAACTCCCGCCATAACGCTTATCCCAAATTTTACTTACAGGTGTTTGTGCCTGTGCAAAGCTTATTAGGCAGAGAAAGATTTTTACTAGAAAAAACTTTATTGTTGTTTTCATTTATTGTTGTTCTTACAAATTAGTTAATGCAGTGATTATCATGAATACAATTCATGATAATCATCCTATTAGGTGTGTGCGAAAGTACAGCGTTTCAAGATCACACCCAATCAGGTTTGAATAAATTATACCTTTCACTCAGGCTTGATCAGCCAACTTTTAAAGATAATTGTCTAAGATACTTCGCAACCTTCTCCTCCTCCACGCTGTTCTAATAAACCATTAACTTGTAGTATCTTTGTAAAGAAGACATAGCAGAACACGACTTGATAAAAGTCCTGTGTTCTGCCTTTCTTGTTTTGTAATAGACCTAAATGAAAGTAACTGACTTTTTAGAACTGTACCGCCTCGACAGCGTGGTGCAAACCGTTGCCGAGCTTTTAAAAGCCAAAGAACCTTATCGCTTGCAATTGAAAGGCATGGCAGGCAGCCTGGATGCCGTCATGGCTTCGGCGGTTTATACTTTGAATCCGCAGCACCAACTCTTTGTGCTACACGACAAAGAGGAAGCTGCTTATTTTTATACCGACCTCAAAAACCTGCTTGGCGACCAGAAGGAGATCCTGCTTTTCCCGACCTCTTATAAGCGCCCCTATAGTTTTGATGATACCGAGAATGCCAACATACTTATGCGGGCAGAGGTACTCAACCGCCTCAACAGCAAAACGGAAAAAGGCGAGCTGATCGTGACCTACCCAGAGGCGCTGACGGAGAAGGTGATTAATAAAAAGTCGCTGGTGGAGAACACGCTGGGCGCCAAAGTAGGCGCTAAGCTGGATGTGAATTTTCTGAGCGAGATGCTGACGGAATATGGCTTCGAGCGCACCGAGTTCGTTTATGAAGCGGGCCAGTATGCTGTGCGAGGTGGCATTGTGGATGTGTTCTCGTACGCTAACGACCTGCCCTACCGCATCGAGTTGTTTGGTGATGAGATTGAAAGTATAAGAACTTTCGATCCGGACACTCAGCTATCGGTGGAGACGAAGAAGGCTATCTCCATTATACCCAACGTGCAGACGAAGCTGCTGCAGGAAACGCGTGAGGCATTCCTCGACTTTTTGCCTAAAAACACTAACATTTGGTTTAAGGACGTGCGCCTGACACTGGATGTGATAGAGGAATACTTTGTTAAGGCTTCGCATAACTTTGAGAAGCTGATGGCCGGCAGCGGCGGCACCCAGATCGTATCGGACCCGGAGCAACTGTTCCAGACGCAGAAGCAGTTTAAAAAGCTGTTAGATAATTTTAACGTGGTGGAGATGGGCAAGCGCTTCCACTTCAAAAATGCCGAAGTGCTGCAGCTGCAGGTCAAGCCACAACCGTCGTTTAACAAGGATTTTAACAGGCTGGTGAAAAACCTGCACGAGCAGCAGGGCGCTGGCTTTGTGAATGTCATTGCCACCGACTCGCCTCGCCAGATCAACCGCCTTACTATGATTTTCGATGAGCTGGACCATGATGTGCGTTTCCAGCATCTGCCCGTCTCCCTGAGCGAGGGCTTCATCGATCATACGTTAAAGATCACCTGCTACACCGATCATCAGCTGTTTGATCGCTTCTACCAGCACAAGGCTAAAACCGGGCACTCCAAGTCGAAGGCCATGACGCTGAAGGAGCTGCGTTCGCTGCAGCCAGGCGACTATATTACGCACGTAGACTACGGCATTGGCCGCTTTGCCGGACTGGAGAAAGTAGAAGTAGGCGGCCGCCTACAAGAGGCTATTCGACTGGTTTACCGCGACGATGATTTGCTCTACGTCAGCATCCACTCGCTGCACAAAATAAGCAAGTATAGCGGCAAGGAAGGCGGGCCGCCAAGTATGAGTAAGCTGGGCTCGCCGGAGTGGGAGAACAAAAAGAAGAAGGCAAAGAGCAAGGTAAAGGATATTGCTCACGAGCTCATCAGCCTGTACGCCAAACGCAAAGCCGCACCAGGCTATGCCTACACCAAAGATGGCTTCCTACAAGCAGAGTTGGAGTCATCGTTTATCTATGAAGACACGCCGGACCAGGCAAAATCTACGGAGGATGTGAAGGCCGATATGGAGCAACCACACCCAATGGACCGCCTAGTATGTGGCGACGTAGGTTTCGGTAAAACGGAGATTGCCATTCGTGCCGCCTTTAAGGCAGCCTGTGATGGCAAACAAGTGGCCGTGCTGGTGCCAACAACTATTCTGGCTATGCAGCACTTCCGCACGTTCCGCGACAGACTGGAGCAGTTTCCGATAACTGTAGACTACATCAACCGCTTTAAAACAGCCAAGGACACGAAAGATACGCTGAAACGTGTGGCCGAGGGCAAAGTGGACATTCTCATTGGTACGCACCGCATCGTGAGCAAGGATGTGAAGTTTAAGGACCTGGGCTTGCTGGTGATAGACGAGGAGCAGAAGTTCGGTGTTAAGACAAAGGATAAGCTGAAGGAGATGCGCGTGAACGTGGATACCCTGACGCTGACCGCCACGCCTATTCCGCGCACGCTGCACTTCTCGCTAATGGGTGCCCGTGACCTGAGCGTGATCGCGACGCCTCCGCCAAACCGCCAGCCTGTAAAAACGGAGTTGCATGTGTTTGATGAGGGGCTGATACGCGATGCCGTGGTAAACGAGATGAAGCGCGGCGGCCAGGTATTCTTTGTGCATAACCGCATTAAGGATATAGAAGAAATCGCCGATATGATTCTGCGCCATGTACCCGATGCCAAAGTAACTTTCGCCCACGGCCAGATGGAGCCTGAGAAGCTGGAGAAGCGCATGATGAAGTTCGTGAACGGCGAATATGATGTGCTGGTATCAACGAACATTATTGAGTCTGGTCTGGATATCGAGAACGCAAACACCATCATCATCAACCGCGCGCATATGTTTGGCTTATCAGACCTGCACCAGATGCGTGGCCGTGTGGGCAGATCAAACAAAAAAGCGTACTGCTACCTGCTTACCCCGCCGGTGGCTGGTTTGCCTTCGGATGCCCGTAAACGACTGAGTACTTTGGAAGAATTCTCTGACCTGGGCGAGGGCTTTAAGATTGCTATGCGCGACTTGGATATTCGCGGGGCGGGCAACCTGCTGGGTGGCGAGCAAAGCGGCTTTATTACAGACCTTGGTTTTGAAATGTACCACCAGATACTTGATGATGCAGTTAAAGAATTAAAGGAGACTGAGTTCAGAGAATTATTCCTGGGAGATAACCTGGCTGAGTTCATAGAGCCGGTGCGCGACTGTAACATCGAGACAGACATGGAGGTGCTGATACCGGAGAGCTACGTGAGCAACATCTCTGAACGCTTGAACCTTTACAGCAAACTCGACAGTGTAAAGAGTATGGACGAGCTGGACAAGATCTGTGCAAGTATAGTAGACCGTTTTGGTCCTATGCCGGAGCAGGTGCAGCAGCTCGTGGAGATTGTGAAGCTAAGGTGGCAGGCACAGCAGTTAGGTTTTGAGAAGCTCACCATTAAAAAAGAGGTAATGAAAGGCTACCTGCCAAGCGAGAACAACGACAAGTATTTCCAGTCCGATACGTTTGGCAATATCTTAAAGTATGTGCAGCAACACTCGCGCCGCTCACGCCTGAAAGAAGCCAAGGATAAACTAATCGTAATCGTGGAGGATATTCAAAGTATAGCCGATGCCAAAGAGGTGTTCGAGGGCTTTGGCGTGAAAGAGCTCAACCCGGCTTAATATGAGCTCGTAGTACTGAACTCAAACCTACAGGATGACAGATGAATCTATATATAATCTGGCTAAAAAAGCTCTTCTAAAGGGCGACGAATGCCTGATGGATTTTATGGATTCATTACCGCAAATGGCATGGACAGGCAGCCCCAGCGGGAAGATTTTATACTTTAACAAAGGGTGGTATGCATATACTTGCATGCCTCCCGGCTCCACTAATGGCTGGCTTAAAATAGTACACCCCGAAGACTCATTCCATGTAATAGAGTCCTGGAATAAATCACTCCAGGCAGGCGACTACCATGTGGAGTGCCGCCTCCGAAACGGTGCAGATGGCTCTTATAAGTGGTTCCTGGAGCAAGCCATGCCCCTCCGTGATGAAAATGGAAAGGTTGTTATTTGGGTTGGAACTTATACCGATATAGATGAGGAAAAGCAGTCAGAAGAACCGTAACTAGCTGCAATCAGGTTGTAACATCAGGCAAGCACATCCCTCTAGGCTTATGATTAAATAACGCATCAAAACTTTGCATATTAGCAAGTATCTACATCAGTTTAATTAATTCTTATAGCCTTCTTATGATGCTATAAGCTACCTTCCTCAGCACACGTGCAAAAGTATACCATACCTGCCACCTTTATCTATACTTTAGAAACATAATATCAACGTAGTTAAACCAATCTCTAAAACAATATAATATCTAGCACCATATTCATTTTTTTTATTAATTTACTACTCAAATTTATAGCTCTAAGTCTAGCCGCACCATGCACATAGCAGAAAATAAACTTTCCCCGGATCTTACTCTTGTTTTTCGTGCATTACCAGGATTATACTTGCTGCTATCTCCTGATTATATTATCCTGGATATCACTAAGAAGTACGCCAGTTTAATAAACCTAAGTGTTGAAGAGGCTATCGGCAAATATATTTTTGATGCCTATCCTGCTGATGACAATGACCTGAACAACACGACCAGACAAGAGCTTCGCGTCTCGCTTCGGCACGCAAAAGAACATAAAGAGCCACACACAATGCCTTCTGCGCGTTTTGATGTGCCAGTTCCTGCAGCAGCCGGTGGTGGTTTTGAAGAGAAGTACTGGACAACCACTAACACACCAATTTTGGATTACAGTGGAGAACTTTTGTATATCCTGCACGAAACGGAAGATATAACAGAAAAAGTGCAGCAGGAGCAGATCCATAAAAAGAACGAAGAGCGTCTGAATATGCTCGACAATGCTCTTCCTACGGTTAGCTGGGAATACGATATAGTAAATGACCAACTAAGCTGGGACAAAAACCTGTTTCATGTATTTGGTTATGCACCCGAGGAGCTAGAGTTGACAGGAGTATCATGGGACAAACTGGTGCACCCCGACGACTTTAAAGCCGTTCAGCAAAGTATAACCCAAGCCACCAAACAAGGCCAAAAAATCTGGACAGGCGAATACAGGCTAAAAAAGGCTGATGGTACTTATGTGCACGTACTAGACCAGGGATATTATGTTTACGACAGCAACAATAAGCCGTTAAGAACATTTGGCACTATTATAGACTTATCGCTAAGTAAACGCACTGAAGAAAGCCTTAAAGAAAGCGACACCCGCTTTAGGCAACTGCTCGAGAACCTGCCCCATATGGCAGGATTGGCAGATCCTAAAGGTAAAGTACTATACTTTAATGATAATTGGTACAGCTATACCGGCATGCCGAAAGGCCAGACCGATGGCTGGACCAGCGTTATCCACCCTGAGGATACAGCAGAAGTGCTAACTGCATGGCATAAAGCCATATCATCGGGTAATATGTTTGAGGTAGAGTACCGCATACGTGATTATATAACCGGCAATTACCGTTATTTCCTGAAACGAGGTATGCCCATGCATGATAGCAACGGCAACCTAACGTTATGGGTAACCACCTGTACCGACATTGATGATCAAAGACAAAACTTTGGCAGCAGCTTACGCCTTAAAGAGCAACAGCTGGAAAGTATGCTACAGTTTTCGCCCGCACATCTTTGTTTACTAGAAGGCCCGAAGCATGTGTGTCGTTATGTATCGCCTGGGGTATATCGCATGTATGGCGCACGCCCTTATATAGGCAAGCCTGCACATGAATTATGGCCAGAGTTAGAGCAAACCAAATTTCTGGACCTACTCAATCTAACTTATACACAAGGAGAGGTGACTCACTTGGATGCACAAAAATTATTATACGACCGCTATCAAGACGGCAAACCTGAAGAAGCATACTTTAACTTAAAATACCAACCCATCTTTGATCAATATAGCCAGGTAGAGGGTGTTCTTATATCTGCTGTTGAAGTTACGGAGCTTATACAGGAAAAACGTAAAGCCAAAAAGCTGGCAGCAGCGTTAAACCAGAAAATCAGCTAGCTAACTTTATATTCTGCTTCTATCCTAACTTATTTATGATCATCTTGTAACAATTTACCCCAATTAATGTTACTAAAATCTCTATGCCAGTCTATAGCTTATAGTAAGGTATTATTCAACTCGACATGTCGACATTAAATTATATTACACCAGCTCCTGATTTTAAAACTATTTTTACTGCACTGCCTGGTTGTTATACAGTGTTGTCTCCTGACTTACACGTTATAACTATAAACAACGCATTCGCAGAAGTCTTACACCTTTTACCTGCTCAAGCAGAGGGAAAACATCTAGCAGAAATTCTTCCTGCTACCCCAGGCTCTGCCGAAACAAACATTCATCCGGTTCTGCAGCAATCTTTAAACTATGTGCTGGCTCACAAGCAAGCACATACAATAAACTACTTAGGGTTAAGTATAAATGTACCATCATCTGTAGGTGGCGGAGCAGAACAGAAGCACTGGTCGCTGATAACGACACCTATACTGGATGAAGACAGTGAAATAGCTTATATCATACTGCAAGTACTGCAAGCAAAAGATGCAAATGAGCAGCAGGGCCACAGCCTGGAATTAGAGGAAAGCACCGAACGATTTGAGCGAATAGCTAAGGCAACTAACGATGTAATTTGGGATTGGAATCTGAAAACCGATATGCTGTGGTGGAACGATGGGTTCTCAAGACTGTATGGCTATGACTTGGCAAAAGTAGAGCCTGATATAAGCTCTTGGAAAAACAGAATTCACCCTGATGATCTAAAGGTTGTATCCGACTCTATACACCAGCATATCTTAAACAACTCCGAAGACGAATGGCAGTCAACTTACCGCTTTCGCTGCGCAGATGGCAACTATAAATTTATTCTGGACCGTGGCTATGTAATAAGGGATAGCCAGCATAACGCTGTTCGGATGGTTGGTGCCATGCTTGACATGACGGAAAAGCTACAGATAGAGCAAAAACTGCAGGAACAAACCAACTATACAAGCCAATTGCTGGAGTCGTTGCCGCTAATGATTTGGACTGCAACACCAAATGGTGCCGTGAATTATTATAGCCAGCAATGGTACGATTTTACAGACTCTAATTTTGAGGAGATGAAAGCGCGGGGTTGGGGGAAATTTATACACCCCGATGATGCAGAAGAGACGACGAGACTTTGGAATATATCCGTTAGCACAGGCGAAGAGTTTGTAGTCGAAAACCGCTGGAAAGGTAAAAACGGAAAGTATAAATGGTTTCTGGCCAGAGCCTTGCCAATGCGCGATAGCGAGGGGCAGATTATTATGTGGGTTGGGTCTCATACCGATATAGAAGAGCAAAAACAGATGATGGCGGCAATAGAGAGCAGCAAAGAGCGCTTTAAAATGCTTGCTGACTCTATTCCGCATATAGTATGGAGCGGCAAGCCTGATGGCTACGTGGATTACTTTAACCAGCAATGGTACGATTACACCAAAATGACAGAGGAGGAAACATTAGGTTTAGGCTGGGGCCCTTCTTTGCACCCCGACGACCGACAGCCTACTGTAGATGATTGGCTGTATTCTATGCGCACCGGCCAAATGTATGAGCGGGAACTACGCCTACGTGATGTGTACACAGAAAACTACCGATGGTTTTTGGCCAGAGCCTTACCAATGCGCGACGCTGCAGGCAATATTATAACCTGGTATGGCACCGCCACCGATATTCACGACCAAAAAGTACTAAGCGAGCAGGTAGAGGCTTCCGAAAAGAAATTCCGTTTCTTAACTGAGTCTATCCCTCAGATGGTTTGGAGTGCTAACCCAGACGGTTATATCGATTATACTAATCACCGCTGGTTTGAATACACTAAAATGGACGAAAGCTCGCTTGGCTTTGGCTGGGCACCGGCCATACACCCTGATGAGTTTGACAGCTTAATGAGCACCTGGCTAAGTTGTGTAGCCACCGGTGAGGAACTGGAGTTTCAGGTTCGCTTTCAGGATACTGTTGCCAAAACTTACCGTTGGTTCCTGCTGCGCGCCGAGCCAATGCGCAACGAGGCCGGTGAAATTGTTAAATGGTTTGGTACTGCCACCGATATTCACGACCAGGTACTGCTACGCGAACAGTTACAGAAGTCCGAAAAGCAATTCCGCTTTTTATCTGAGTCTATACCGCAAATGGTTTGGACTGCAGCCCCTGATGGCTTTACAGATTATTTTAATGGCCGCTGGATAGCTTATACCGGACTTTCTCTGGAAGAAAGTATAGGACAGGACTCTTGGCTAAAAGTGCTCCATCCAAACGACTCTGAAATGGCGATAGAGCGTTGGAAATACTCGGTTCGTACTGGCGATTATTATGAAATTGAGTACCGTATTAAAGATGGTACTACTGGAGTTTATCGTTGGTTCCTGGGCCAAGGCATACCTATGCGCAATGAGGCCGGCGAAATAATTAAATGGTTTGGCACCTGCACCGATATTGAGGATCATAAAAGAGCAGAAGAGGAATTGCTGGAGAAAAACATCGCCCTGGAGCGCACAAATCAGGACCTGGACAGCTTTGTGTACACAGCCTCCCATGACCTTAAACTTCCGATCGTAAATATGGTTGGGCTGTTTCATGAGCTTACCCAAGTAGCCGAGTTTAAAGATCCTGATGCACCTAAAATGATCGGCATGTTTAATAACTCGCTGCAGCAAATGCAGAACACGATCAATGAGCTCTCCGAAGTTGTGAAAGTTCAGAAATCAGTGAAGAAAGAACTGGAGTGCCTGCCACTTGATGAGATAACTCAAAATGTATTGGCTAATCTGCAGCACCACATAGAAGGCACACAGGCAATCATTACAACTGATTTCTCTAAGGCTCCCTGCCTTTACTTTACACGCTCTGGGCTAAGAAGTATACTTTACAACCTTATCACGAATGCCATAAAGTATAAATCTAACGACAGGCAGCCTGTTATACATTTATGCTCCGAAATAAAAGATAACTTTGTGGAGCTAAAAATTACAGATAACGGAATTGGCCTGGACCTGAATAAACATCAAAATAAGCTTTATCAGATGTTCAAAAGATTCCACAATCACGTAAACGGCTCTGGGCTTGGCTTATATATCGTAAACAGGCTACTGACCAATAACGGAGGACATATAAATATTACAAGTAACCTGAACGAAGGAACTACTTTTTACTTATACTTTAAACAGAAAACAGCCTAACCACACGCACGCAACATGACAAAATCAGTTAAAACTATTCTGCTGATCGACGACGACGAAACTACTAACTACCTGAATCACAGACTACTGTCTAGGATGCAGGTAGCAGAAGATATTCGGGTGGTAACAAACGGCGAAGAGGCTTTGCAGTATCTTGGAAGAGCCTTTACAGATGATCCCGAGTATCCGAGGCCAGACCTTATCTTTGTGGATATCAAGATGTCTGTGATGGATGGTTTTGAATTTTTAGAAGAATATCAAAAACTGGAGAATAGTGACAAGAGCAGGATTGTGATGCTTATGTTAACTTCATCTGCAAGCTTTTATGATCTTGAAAAACTAAAAAAATTTCCGGATGTGCGCCAACATTACTCAAAGCCCTTAACAGAGGGTGACGTACGCGACATCATGAACGAATATTTTTAAGCTGATCAAAAGCTTTTATCCTTTACAACAGCGGCACTCTTACTACCAGAGTGCCGCTGTTGCTTTTTACACCATACACCACCTACTCCACCACCTCGCTCGCATAGGTATGCTTTAAGATCAGTATACAAATGTCTATGCACTCACAAATCAACAATAGCCCTGGCAACACCGTACATAGATACACCCGCACATTGTTGGGTATATCTATGTAACACCTTAGAAATAATCATAAAACTATGGCAAACTCAGAAAACTACCGTGGCCAGGAAGAAGAAAACTGGCGCATGGAACGTAAACCATACGAACAAGATAAACAACAGCAACAGCGTTATGGCTACCGGGGCAACAGCTCCCACAACGATAAGCAATGGGACGAGGGGAACTACTTCCATACCGGGCCGAGCAAGCGCGGCGCCCAGGACACAACAGAGAAGCGTTATGGCGAAAGCTATCACCATGACCGCAACAGGACTTACGCACAAGACCGCAATGCACATCTATCCGACCATTATGGAAGCAAATCTGATAGTCCTTATCGTAACGAGCAATCTTACTTAGACCACGGGCAGGGCTACCAACACAGCGATATGCACAATATGCGCAGGCCACATACACCGGGTGGCTCGCTGCAGGGCAATACTTCTGATGTGAACGACTATCCAAACAATATGTGGCGCGACAGCCCCGACAGCCGAAGCCGTTATAAACAAACAGATTACCGCTACGGCAGCGGATCGCATAACTGGTACAGAGAAGGACGATATACCCCGGATAGCAACGAGACAGCTCCATACCCTCGCGATAACCGCAGTTTTGTAGATCGTGTTAAAGACACCTGGAACGACATCTGGCACTCTGACGATCCTGACTATCAGCCACGCAACCCACAGAGCCAAGCTGAGCGCCTTGATTCGCGCACACGCTACGGTTCGGAGAATTACCGCGACCGCCGCTTCGACAGAGGCTACGAAGGCGGACCCCGTTGGGCCGACGAAACCGACTCTGGCTCCGACGAATACTACAATAATATCGACGAAACTAAACGTTACCGCCGCTAGATCGTATAAAGAGCAGATTAGGTAGATTTGGTAGTAGATTAGTTTTAGTTAGTGAATTGCAAAGCCGGCATTACATGCCGGCTTTGTTTTTTTACCCCTGCAGGGTATGCTTCTATAAACCTACTGACTGTGAGCGCGTAAGTTTAAGAAACAGGCACATAAGTATAAATTGATTCACCTAACATAGAAATCATGCGTCATAACGAAAACGAAAACAGACATAGACATCACAGAGAAATGCACCATCACCGTGAAAGGCATCACCCACCACACCATGAAGAGCACTTCCAGGATTTCAGGAGCCGTTGGGGAGAACCAGAGCCCTTGATACATCTGAACCACCAGGGAAGGCACTCGCACGAGATGAGGCATCCGGAGGATATAAGACACCCGCAGGATATGTCACGCCCACAGGATATGCGCCATTGGAGAGATGAAAATCACCCGGAGAATTATGGCCGCCATCCAGAAGAAGACTGGCACGACCCACGTCATAATGCATATGAGCAACACCGCGAACCTGTTTGGCGCCAACGGGATGTATACTTTGACCAAAGCAACCAACGTGCTGAGGATCGCTGGAACGAAGGCGACTCACAGATGATGCCACACCCGAAAAACCGTAACGAGCATGGCAGAAGACCACACCCACGCGACACACGCTGGAACGAGTATGATGAAAATGAGTATTAGTTAGTGTTTAGGTACAACGCAAAAAACTTTACCACAAAGGCCGTAGCTTGCGCTCCGGCCTTTTTTGCTGCTGGTTCTTGATGCATAAATCCCAAGCTCTACTTTATTAACTTATCTAACTAAAGCTGCAGCCTTTACATTTTATACTTTTGCTAAAGATGAACAGCGCACTAGAAGACCTACTGCTACAAATAAGAAGCTGCCGCATTTGCGAAGAGCACCTGCCCTTGGGACCTCGCCCCGTATTGGCAGCCAGCACTACAGCAAAGTTGCTTATTGTTGGCCAGGCACCGGGCACTAAAGTACACGCCAGCGGCATACCCTGGAACGACCAAAGCGGTAAGCGACTGCGGCAGTGGCTTGATATGAATATAGAGTTATTTTATGACGCCTCTCAGGTAGCCATTGTGCCGATGGGCTTCTGCTACCCCGGCAAAGGCAAAAGCGGAGACCTGCCTCCTCGCCCTGAATGCGCACTGCACTGGCACCAGAACCTGCTGGCGCAGTTGCCCAATATCCAGCTCACTCTGCCTATAGGCAAGTATGCGCAAGATTACTTTCTCGGGAAATCTGCCAAAGCCAACTTAACCGAAACTGTAGCCAGCTGGCATGAGTACTTACCCCACTATATGCCTATGCCTCACCCATCGCCGTTAAACCACTTTTGGCTGAGGCGCAACCCATGGTTTGAGCAAGAAGCAGTGCCGGCGCTGCAAACACTCGTAAAAGATTTGTTTAAGATATAGTAAATAGGCTATTTTAGCTACCCCTTAACCACCAGCAATTTTGATACATGATCAACTATCCAAACAGTAAGCTTCCTGATATTGGTACCAGCATTTTTTCGGTGATGTCTGGCCTGGCAAACGAGCACAAAGCTATAAACCTGTCGCAGGGCTTTCCGGATTTTAACTGCCCAGAGCCACTGATGCAGCTGGTAACAAAGTACATGCACGAAGGCTTTAACCAGTATGCTCCTATGCCGGGCATGCCTCAGTTACGCGAGAAAATCAGCATCAAAACAGAAAAAGTATACGGCTACCGCCCTAACCCCGACACAGAAGTTACTGTCACATCTGGTGCTACCGAAGCCTTAAATGCTGCCATAACAGCTGTTGTTAAACCCGGCGACGAAGTAATTGTGCTGGAGCCCTGCTACGACTCTTATGTACCGATTATCCGTTTATGTGGCGGTGCCCCAATTTTTGTACCCCTTGCCTTGCCAGATTTTAGTGTAGACTGGGATTTAGTAAAGAAACGTATTTCGTCGCGCACTAAACTCATTATCATTAATACGCCGCATAACCCCACCGGAGCAGTAATGAGCAAAGCAGACCTAGATACGCTGGCAAGTATAACCAACGGTACCGATATATTGGTGATAAGCGATGAAGTATACGAGCACATGGTGTTCGACGGGCAGCAGCACTACAGCGCCTTACAGCACCCAAGTCTGCGTGAGCGTAGCTTTGTAGTTTCTTCGTTTGGCAAAACCTACCATACTACCGGCTGGAAAGTTGGCTATGTAATTGCACCTGCCCCTCTTACAGCAGAATTGCGTAAAATGCACCAGTTCATCACCTTCTGTACCGTTACGCCAATGCAACTGGCCATTGCCGATTTCATGGATAATGAGGCACATTACCAGGAACTGCCGGCTTTTTACCAAGCCAAACGCGACTTCTTTTGTGAGCAGCTAAAAGGCAGTCGCTTTGAGATAATACCTGCTGCCGGCACCTATTTCCAATTAGCAAAGTATAGCAGCATCTCTGATGAGCATGACCTGGATTTTGCCAAACGCCTAACAGTGGAAACAGGCGTAGCCGCCATACCAGTATCAGCCTTCTACCACGATAAAACCGATAACAAGTACCTGCGTTTCTGCTTCGCAAAAAGTGAGGAAACTTTAAAAGCAGCCGCCGAGAAGTTAGCTATGCTTTAATTGTAAAACGGTACTGTTGTCTCATTCATAACACACCATTATTAATTACCCTATGGACCTGCGTGTAACGATTGTACAAACTGAGCTGCATTGGCAAGATGCCGGGGCAAACAGAAACATGTTTACTGAAAAACTGGCTGCGGCTGCACCTGCTACAGATTTAATTGTACTGCCTGAGATGTTTACCACCGGCTTTAGTATGAATGCGGAGGGATTGGCCGAGGAAGCCGAAGGCCCTACGTTAGCCTGGATGCAGCAGCAAGCAAAGCAGCACAAAGCAGTAGTTACAGGCAGCGTGATGGTGAAAGAAGGTGAAGCATACTTTAACCGCTTGTACTGGGTGCGCCCCGACGGTAGCTATGCAAAGTATGATAAAAAGCATCTGTTCCGGATGGCAAAGGAACACCATACTTATACTTCGGGGCAAGAGAAATTAGTGGTAAACCTGAACGGCTGGAACATCTGCCCTTTGGTTTGCTACGACCTGCGATTCCCGGTGTGGAGCCGCAACAGCAACAACGCTTACGACCTGCTGCTATACGTAGCCAATTGGCCCAAAGTGCGCAGCAATGCTTGGAGCACTTTATTGCAGGCCCGTGCTATCGAAAACCTTGCTTATGTAGTTGGTGTGAACAGGGTAGGCACCGACGGCAACAACCACCCCTACTCCGGCAACTCAGCTATCGTTCACCCGAAAGGTTATCACCTTTTGGAAACAAGCGAAGTAGAGGGTATTCACACCATAATGCTAAGCAAAAAAGAACTGGACGACTTTAGAGAAGCTTTTCCGGCGCATTTAGATGCAGACGCTTTTAGCCTGTTGTAGGAGCAATTTCTACCACTGGCTAAACGATTGCCGCAGGTGTTATCAGTTACTATAAATAACTTATGCAGAGATATTATTTAACTGACACAAAAAACGACTGCACCTCTGCCACTGCTTCCTCCTCGCCTACTGCTTTATACTTTATACTTTGCCTTGCAGCAAACATACGCTGCAGCCTTGCATGCTGCCCAAGTAACAAAACTAGCCTACCCGGCTTATCCTGAAACAGCTCCTCCAGCAGTGGCATCAGCGCACTAATGTCATTTATACTTTCATTAGCCTTAATACATACTATCGCCAGTTCTGCTTCTTGTAACAACTGCAGGGCATAGTGCTGCACCAACTCCCCCGACTGGGCATCCATATCCAGTACAGCAACCTGAGGAAAAGATATTTTTATCTCTTGCAGGAGCGGCTGACTGTAAGTAGCAGGAGTTATTAAGTTAACATATAAGAATACCTGCATTACTGTACCAGCAGCTTTGTGGAAGCATGCGCACCGGTTTGTGAAGTTGCCCTTATAATGTACATGCCAGCTTTCAGGTTTTGTATTGATAAGGTATGATTCCTGCCAAGCGTGTTATGGCTACGGTACACACTGCGGCCAATGGCATCGTACACCTGAAGCGTTACCGGCTCAGAGGCCCTCACAGAAACAGTTAAGCGTTGTGTTTTATCTATTGGGTTTGGATATACTTCCAGTGTAAGCCCTGCCTCCGGATCTTGGGTAACTGCCATGTTGCCTGCTGTTTGCTCCATTAAGTATAAACCTCCGCCCTGCGTACCCACTGCTAAGTATAGTTTATTATCTCCTCCTAACGGTGCCACAGCTATACTCAAGCCTTTCCCGAAACGTGTTTCATGCAGTTTCTCTGTAGACTCATGCTCCAACACTTGTGTTTCTGCTGTAAAAGTGCCATTTAGGCTATTAGTAAAGTTTCTGTAAATACGGGTAACTCCGCTGTCATCAGCAGTTAACAGGTCTAAATTTCCATCCCCGTCTATATCTGTTACTGTTGGGTACAGTGCCCTCCGGATCAGGTTAAAATCTATACCCCCTATGGCATTGCTCTCTAATGTGTAAGCTGGATTGACTATTGTGCCGGTATTACGATAAAACGCTAAACTACCATCTTTCAAACCTACCAACAGGTCCAGGTCACCATCCTCGTCTACATCGGCAAGGGCTGGGCTAGCGCCATCGGTTATACTTTGCAGTGCCTTTACATCGGTAAAAGTATAGGCAACTGGTTGTCCGGCAGCAGCTTTGTTAGGTATGTAACTGATGCGGTTGGTGCCGGCTCTTAATTCTTTGTAGGTAAGTACAAGGTCCTGAACTCCGTCTCCGTTTACATCGGCAAAGGCAGGCTTTATGGCGAACAGTTGGCGGTTTTTCAGGCTTAGGTAATCGTTTGTAACTAACTCGAAAGCGGGTGCCGTGGCCGTACCGGTATTGCGATAGTGGCTAATGGAGGCGCTGTAGATGTTGTTACTGTAAGAAGCATGGTTACCTACCAGCATATCTAGCAGGCCGTCACCATCAAGGTCGGCAAAGGCGGGGAATGCCCCTTCGCCAAGATCTATCATCTGGTTTTGCAGAAAGTCTTCCTGCACAAAATCGAAAGTTGGCTTATTGGCTGCGCCGCTGTTTTTGTATAACCAAGTGGACGTCTGGAAATCCATGTTCCAGATATCATCGGTTATTTGCGGAGCTACGAGCATATCCGGTATTCCATCAAAAGTAACATCTTCGTAAAAAGCAGCCGGATACACATAAAAAGCTGCAGGCTTAGCGGCCGGAAAACTTGTCGTAAAACTGTTCATCACAGCGTTGCCCACATTGCCTTCGTTCTCCATCATTACCAGGTTATCGCATTGCACAGCTCCCATTACCAGGTCTTTATCACCATCGGCATCCAGGTCCAGCAGCAGCATCGAAGAGCCACTGTGGCCAGAGTGCATTGGCGCAGCTACTCTGCAGTAGGCGCTAAACAAGAACTTGTTACAACCCTCACACTCTGTTATGCGGCCCCACCAATCTGATTGCTGCACGTACTGCATGGTGCCACATGCTAGCCCTAGTTCTGACTGCACATTACGATACAACTCCAGTGTACTGCCAGCCGAAAACTCCGCCACCAGAATATCCAAGTCACCGTCTCCATCTATATCGGTAATGGCAGGCACATCGGCTGCCAGCGTTTGTATATTAACGCGGTTGCTGTTGTAGTATAAAGCGCTCTCTGATAAGGTAAACTTTAGTTGCCCGTTGGGTGCCTCCTCCTGTTTAAATACCCTGATACCAAGCGGTGTGCTGGTAAATATATCTTTTAAACCATCACAGTTATAGTCGCGCAGCAGCACCCAATGGTCTAAGTCTGTCGGGAAAAAAGCTTCATACGCTGGTGCATAAGTATACTTCCACTGTCCGTTCTGCTGCACTGCCAGCCATGTATAAACTTTGCGCAACTGCCTGTCAAAAATAAACAGATCTTCCTGTCCGTCTTTGTTAAGATCTATGGTAGAGAATTGGGGTGTGTTTAGGCCTCCGCTCCAAGGGGCGGGCAATTGCGTGCCGTTAACGGTAACAGGCACATCCAGGCGCTGCCTGAACTGTAGAGGCTCCGGCTCCTGAGCTATACTTTGAACCACAGAAAGTATAAGAAAAAAAAGGGCGTATAGGTATTTCATAGTACAGGTAATGTGCTAGGGCAAGTATAATCTTAACCGGATGCATCTGAAGTTGTTTGCTGTATTTATCTTTGCTGATTTGAGTGTATATTGCCACCACAGAAATCAGGTATACTTTTAAACGTATACACTAGGTTTTACAGCATCTTGTTACGATAAAAATACATATTTCATGCAGAACAGCATCGAATTTCTATACCAAAAGTACCTGGAGTGCCGCCACGTAAGCACCGACTCCCGCGCCGAACAGAACGAAAGTATGTTTTTTGCCCTGAACGGCCCCAACTTTAGAGGTGCAAAGTTTGCTACAATGGCTTTGGAAAAAGGTGCAAGATATGCTGTGGTTGATGATGCAAGTATGGCTGCAGACAATGTGTTTGTAGTGGAGGATACGCTGCAGGCGTTACAGGACCTGGCCCGCCATCACCGCAAACAGTTAAGCATACCTATAATAGGCATCACGGGCAGCAACGGCAAAACCACTACAAAAGAACTTATTTATGCAGTGCTGAGCCAGAAATTTAACACACTGTACACGCAAGGCAACCTGAATAACCACATTGGAGTGCCGCTAACGCTGCTGCGCATTATTCCGGAGCACGAAATGGCTATCATCGAAATGGGTGCCAACCACATCGGAGAGATTGCATTACTTTCAAGTATAGCCTTGCCTACACATGGCATGATCACTAACATCGGCAAAGCACACCTGGAAGGTTTTGGTAGCTTAGAGGGTGTGGCACGCGGCAAAAGCGAACTGTACCTGCACCTCGATGCCCATGCCGGAACTGTGTTTGTGAATACCGGCAACGAGCACCTGATGCGCATGAGCCGCCGCATCCAGAACAAAGTAACCTACCCTGGTCCAGAAGATTTTTACCACTCTGAACTGCTGGAAGCTTCGCCTTACGTGGTGTATAAGGATGAAGAGGGCGATGTAGTAAAAACGCAGCTGGTGGGCAGCTACAACTACGAGAACATGGCTGCCGCTGCCTGTATCGGAAAGTTTTTTGGGGTGCCATTAGCCAAAGCCAACGAAGCTATTTCCAACTACAGTCCTGTAAACAACCGATCACAGGTACTACAAAAAGGCAGCAACACTATTATCCTGGATGCCTACAACGCCAACCCTACCTCTATGGCCGCAGCCGTGCGTAATTTTGGAGGTATGAACGCAGCACAAAAAGTAGTGATACTTGGGGATATGTTTGAGATGGGTGAAGAAAGTGCAGCAGAGCACAAAGCCTTAGGCGAAACAGTAGCGCAGCAACCCTTTACCACCGTACTGCTTTGCGGCAAAGACATGAAGTATGCAGCCGAGGTAAACAAGAACTTTTTATACTTTGAGACCAAACCTGAGCTACAGCAATGGCTGCAGGAGCACCTAGTGTCTGATAGTTATGTGCTGATAAAAGGCTCCAGGGGCATGGGGTTAGAAACGCTGCTGGAGGTGTTGTAATCTAGTGAATTTGAATACTAATAATTAATACATAATAAAAAAGGAGGTGCGTTAAACTGCGCCTCCTTTTTTATTATGTATTAATTATTAATCTCTAGTAAATCTAAACATTTCAACTAGACTTGTAGTCTTAGAAAGGAGACTCAAACTGCGTAATCACCGGCAGTATCTCATCCTTAGGCGATACAAGCGGGTTCTCTATTCCCCACTCAATTCCCAAAGCAGGATCATTCCAAAGCAAACCACCTTCGGCAGACGGTGCATAAAAATCGGTGCACTTGTACAGGAACGTGGTATTATCCTCTAAGGCCACAAAGCCATGTGCAAAGCCAGCTGGTATCCAGAATTGGTTCTGTTTTTCTGCATCCAGTAAGCAGGTTATGTGCTGCCCATAGGTAGGCGAGTCTTTGCGCAGATCTACGGCTACGTCTATAGCCCTACCCGACGATACCCTTACCAATTTACCCTGCGCATGAGGTGGCTTCTGGAAGTGAAGGCCGCGTAAAACTCCTTTCTTAGATACAGACTGGTTGTCCTGCACAAAGATTGGATTGATACCAAACGGCTCGAACCACTTCTGGCTGAATGTTTCCAAAAAATACCCACGGTCATCTCTGAAAACACGCGGCGTGAATTCTATCAGTCCTTCTATGTGGTAAAGTGTATGGTCCATGTATGGTTAATGTGCTAATTATTTAAAGTTTTAATGTGCTATGAAGTAGCTTAAGCTGAGCAGAAAAGTGAATTTCATTCACTCGATTATTTACTGAAAATCATATTACCACCTGCCGCGTTACCGTCTCTATAGCATGCAAGTATCGTTGTATTACAATGCGATCGTCGAAGCGGGTAACGGCTATCTGGCGGCTGGCATTTCCCATTTGCTCTAACTCACCATCGCTTAGCTCCAGCATTTGAAGCATTTTAGCTGCCAGGTCGGCGGCGTTGCGCAGCTTACAAAGGTAACCGTTTACGCCCTGCTGCACTACCTCACGGCAACCTGGCACGTTAGTAGCAACAAGTGGTTTGGCCATGGCAGCAGCCTCTAGTAAAGTGCGTGGCGTTCCTTCACGGTAAGAAGGCAACACTACACAGTCGGCCTTTGCTATCACGCTGGCTACGTCGTCGGTTGCTCCTAGGTATTCTATTACACCGGTTGCGAGCCACTCCTGCAGCTTCACATTCTTGATACCGGAGCGGCTCTTCTCGTCTACCTGCCCCAGCAACTGGCACTTTACGTAAGGGTACTTCTCTTGTACCAGCTTGCTTGCCTGCACAAATTCTACCACACCTTTATCGTAGAGCACACGCGCCACCATCAAGAAAACAAACGGTTTATTACGGTTATACTTTTCAGCGGGCACAAACTCCTGCAGGTTAATACCAGAGCCTGGCAATACTTCAGTTATACTTGGCCGCACCAGTTTGTTCCGCAGGAAAAGACGCCTGTCGTCCTGGTTCTGGAAAAATACCCAGGCAGGGTATTTAAAAGAGTACTCGTATAGCTTAAGTGCAATGCTGGAGATGTAATCTTTCGTGATAAACACTGTACCCAACCCCGAAACATTGTTAATGGCCGGTATACCTGCCCAGTGTGCTGCGATGGCTCCGTAAATGTTCGGCTTGATAGTATAGTGCAGCACCACATCCGGCTTAACCGTTTTGTAGGTGCGGTACAGTCGCCAGACCAGCCACATATCAGTAAAAGGGTTGGTTCCCTGCTCCATCGCCACAGGCACAAACTCACAGCCTGCCGCCACCAAACGCTCTGAGTAAGCATCTTTTGGCGCTATTGCCACCACCTCGTGCCCCTCTGCCAACAAAGCCTTTATCAGGCTAAGCCGGAAGTTATAGATGTTCCAGGAAGTGTTTATGACAATGGCAATCCGCATACGTGCTCTCTAGGCTCGCAAAGATAAGGTTCTTTAGGTCAAAAGCTGTAAGTTAGCCATTTTAGCGGTAGCATCAGATTTTTTACGTTAAATTGCGTGCTATACCAAAACTGCACACACTACACATGCAAGAAACCGTAACCGTGCTACACACGCACGTATTGGTAGTTATACTTTTCCTGATCCTGTTCACGGCAAAAGCCATGATGCTTTTCCTGAACGAGCATAAGCAACTGGATAAGGCAAAGCGCTATACAAAAGCACTCGATATAGTTTTTGGTACGCTTATACTGGTTTCAGGTGCTTACCTGGTATACTTATACCAAAGTATGCCTGGCTGGCTCATCATTAAAATTATTTTGGTAGTACTGGCTATACCACTGGGTATTGTAGGCATTAAGCGCCATAACAAAAAACTAACGGCGCTCTCGCTGCTAATCTTTTTCTATGCCTACGCTATAGCCGAGACTAAAAGCCTGCTTCTGCGTAACCCGGATTCTATCGAAAATACTACCACAGCCGATATAGCTACACCAGCCACCGACGCAGCCGAAACCGGCTCAGGCCATGTTGGAACTGCGCCAGCTGGTACACCAGAAGCTATAGTAGCCAAGCTGGAAGATGATCAACTGGCAAATGCAAAGGCCATTTACGCACAAGTTTGCGATACCTGTCACGGCCCCGACGGCACAAAAGGTGTAGGTGGCGCCGCTAACTTAAAAGTAAGTAACTTAAGCCTCCACGACCGTATTAACGTAGTCGAGAATGGGCTTGACCTGATGCCGGCCTTTGGAGGCCAGCTAAGCGAGCAGGAAATTGAGGCCCTTGCCGCGTATACCATGACTTTAAAGAATGATTAATGGGTAAGAAACAATATTATGAAACCGCCAAGCCGCAGGAAACTGCGGTACTGGTAGCCGTACCTAGCTACCGCCAAACCGATGAGCAAACTCAGGAGTATCTTGACGAGCTTGCTTTCTTAACTGAAACTGCGGGAGCCCAAACCGTTAAACGCTTCGTACAGAAGCTCGACAAACCAGACCGCGCCACTTTTGTGGGCAGCGGTAAATTAGAGGAGATAAAGGCGTTTGTAAAAGAGCATAACACTGACATGGTGATCTTCGACGATGACCTGAGCCCTTCGCAAGTGCGTAACATAGAGCGCGAACTGCAGGTGAAGATTGTAGACAGAAGCTTGCTTATACTTGATATTTTTGCTCTTCGTGCTAAAACAGCCCAAGCCCATGCCCAGGTAGAGATGGCCCAGTACCAATACCTGCTGCCGCGCCTTACTAACCTCTGGACCCACTTATCCAAACAAAAAGGTGGTATTGGTATGAAAGGCCCCGGCGAAACGGAAATTGAAACAGACCGTCGTATTGTGCGTGACAAGATATCATTGCTACGAGAGCGACTTAAGAAGTTTGAGAAGCAGAATTTTGAGCAGCGTAAAGCCCGTGCCGGCATTGTGCGTGTGGCGCTGGTTGGGTATACTAACGTAGGCAAATCCACCCTGATGAACCTGCTCTCCAAATCAGAAGTATTTGCCGAGAATAAGCTGTTTGCTACAGTGGATGCTACGGTGCGTAAAGTAGTATTCGAGAACATTCCGTTTCTACTCTCTGATACAGTAGGGTTTATACGTAAGCTACCCACTAAACTGATTGAATCGTTTAAGTCTACACTAGATGAAATTCGTGAAGCGGACCTGCTGGTGCATGTAGTGGATATTTCCCATCCTTCTTTTGAAGATCATATTGCCGTAGTAAACGAGACTCTAAAAGACATTAACTCTGCCGAAAAACCGGTACTACTGGTGTTTAATAAAATAGACCAGTACCTGCAGCAGCGCGAGCAGGAACTAAAAGAAGAGGAAGCGGACGTACGCCCATCCATCGACGATCTGAAAGCGACCTATATGGCAAAGGAGCATGCTCCTGCATTGTTTATCTCAGCAACTAACAAGCTTAACATTGATGAGTTGAGAGAGGAATTACTACGCCGTGTTTCGGAAATTCACTTTGAGCGTTATCCTAACAACGTGTAAAGTATTGATTTATACTTTTTTTACAAAAGAGGAAGCTGCTGCGGTAGCTTCCTCTTTTTGCTTTTACCCCACTCAAGAGGGGAATCCTAATCTGTAAAGTTCCCTCCTCTTGAGCTTGGTTATGGGTGACAAGGGGTGACACCTTTGTAGGGAGAGGTCGGGAATTATCCGAGTAATAGCCACAGCAATGAAACCTATACCTCCCCCAAACCAACAGCAGAACTCCCTTCCCTGTTTTTAGGGCCGGGCCGGGGTGGGGTAACACAACCAATTACCCATAGTTTCAGTAAGTAGCAAAGCCACTATTGTTTCCTTTTGGCAGCAGTAATGGCGTTAGATATAAACTAATATGAAGACGCTATATATCCTGAGGCACGCTAAATCGAGCTGGGACTTTGATGAACTCAGCGACCACGACCGCCCTTTAAACAAACGTGGCAGAAGCGATGCCCAACTTATGGGGCAGGAACTCGCGAACAGAAGCGTAGCACCTGCATTGATTGTATCCAGTTCGGCAGTAAGGGCTATAACTACGGCCACGCTGGTAGGAAAAGAGCTAAACTACAATGCTGAAGATATTGTGGTAACAGACAGTGTGTATGGTGCAGACAAGCATGAGTTGCTGGATGTGGTGCACAACTCACCAGTAGAAGCAGACGCTGTTATGTTGGTAGGGCATAATGAGCCTATTTCTGAATTTGCCAACATGCTTAGCCCAGAGCACATTGCCAGCCTTCCTACTACAGGTATTGTGGCACTAGAATTTGGCTGCGACAGCTGGTACGATGTAAGCAAAGAGAATGCAAAGCTTCTATTCTACGACTTTCCTAAAAACTACAAATAACCGTTGCGCCACCCATCGCTGCATTGGTTAACAATTACAAATACTGCGATTAGCAGCACCCGAAACAATGGAAGAAGACAATAAAAAACAGGCTAAGACTGCTCCTGAGTTACCTCTTATTAACAGAGAACTAAGCTGGCTTGCCTTTAACTATAGAGTATTGCAGGAGGCCCAAGATAAAAGCGTGCCCCTGCTAGAGCGTATAAAGTTCATGGCTATTTTCTCGTCTAACCTGGATGAGTACTTTAAAGTAAGGGTAGCTACCCTGAAGCGCCTGATCAAACTAAAAAAGAAAACACGCCAAAAGCTGGACGAAGATCCTTCCGATACCTTTGATCAGGTAATAGAAGAAGTAAAGCGCCAGCAGGAGGAGTTCGGCAAAGTGTTCCGCGAAAGTGTGCTTGCCGATCTGCGTGAGCACGATATCCATCTGCTTACCGAAACAGAGCTTAACCCAGAGCAGCAGAAGTGGGTTAAGGAGTACTTCAGGGAAACGCTGGAAGACCAGCTACTACCCATCATACTTGACGATACAGACACCCATCTTTTTTTGAAAGACCAGACGGTTTACCTGGGCATACACATGATGGAGCCTACGGAAAAAGACCAGAAGCCGGAGCGCTTCGCCATGCTGGAAATTCCTACTAAAAAGATAGGCAGCCGTTTTGTGAAGTTGCCCACTGTAGAAGGCAAACGCTATGTGATGTTCATAGATGATGTGATTCGCTTCTGCCTGACTTTATTGTTTCCGCAGTACACTAAGTTCGATGCGCATGCCGTAAAGGTATCCAGAGATGCAGAGTTGGATATTGAAGAGGAAGTATCAGGCAACCTGATGGCTAAGATCCGGAAGAGCTTGAAAAAACGCGAAACCGGCTATCCTGCCCGCTTGCTTTACGACCCTGAAACACCTAAAGTACTGCTAGACCGGATGATGAAGCACACTGCCATAACAGAAGAAGAACTGGTAGAGGGCAGCAAGTACCATAATTTCAGAGACTTTTTCCAGTTTCCGGATTTTAACCTGCCCGACCTAAAGTATACACCACAGCCTACGCTGATACACCCGGAGCTGGAGAAGGAGAAAAGTATGATTGCCGCCATGCAAAAGAAGGACTACGTGGTGCATTACCCTTACCAATCGTTTGAGTATGTGCTGCGCCTGTTCAACGAGGCTGCCTCAGACCCTAAAGTAACCGCCATGAGTGCTACTTTATACCGTGTGGCTGATAAGTCGGCTATTGCAAAGGCGTTGGTTAAGGCAGCTAAAAACGGGAAGCTCGTAACGGTGGTAGTAGAGTTGAAAGCTCGGTTCGATGAGGAATCTAATATCTTCTGGGCTGGAAAACTGCAGAAAGCCGGAGCTAACGTAATATTCGGTGTTCCTGATTTAAAAGTACATTCCAAACTTGGTTTGATTACCAGAAACGAAAACGGGAAACTGGTAAACTATGCATATTTAAGTACAGGCAATTACAACGAGGATACTTCCAAAATATACGCAGACCATGCATTGTTTACTTCTGACCCTCGCCTGACCAAAGACATGGAGCAGGTGTTTGAGTTTTTTATAGACCGTCAGCCTGACAAGAAGTTTAAGCACCTGCTGGTAGCCCCTGTAAACATGCGTCAGAGCTTTGTAAAGCTAGTTGACCGTGAGATGAAAAATGCGCAGAAAGGCCTGCCGGCAAGTATGATTTTAAAGATGAATGCCCTCCAGGATGAGCGCATGATAAAAAAATTGTATGCTGCCAGCCAGGCAGGTGTAAAGATAAAGCTACTGGTACGCGGTATCTGTTGCCTTGTGCCGGGAGTTGAAGGCATCAGCGAGAATATAGAAGTGCGCAGTATTGTAGATCGCTACCTGGAGCACGCACGAGTATACATCTTCCATAACAACGGCGAAGAAAAATACTACATTGCCTCCGCCGATTGGATGACCCGTAACCTGAGCCGCCGGGTAGAGGTAGCTTTCCCGTTGTACCAGAAGAACCTGGTAGAAGAGGTAAGGACTTTAATCGATTTTCAATTACGCGATGATACCAAAGCACGCAATATAGACAATACATATGCGCACATGGCTGACAACGCTGATGTAAGGTCGCAATATGCCTCATATGATTACTTGCGTAACCTGGTGCCAAAAGAAGCAGAGCCTGCCCTTATACAGGAGGCTTAAAGTATAAAAGAGAAGGGCCGCTATAACTTATAGCGGCCCTTCTCTTTTATACTTTAAAGTTTATACTAGTCTTTCTCAACCCACTTTCGAGGTGCTACAAAGAACAATTCCACATTTACATATCCTGCACCGGCAAGGTCATTAATAATAAGCGGGTCTCTGGAACCTATCTCATCAAATACCCTATGCCTGTAGTACTGCCTGAAACCTCCTTCTACTGCAAACCAGGCAAAGTCGTATATCTCCCGTTCAAGGCGCAGTAAGGCTTTAATATCAGTGCGCCTCAGCTCCAGATCACCAAACGAGGAAAGCGGAGTTTCATCCACGAACATGTTATAACTAGAACCCTCTAACCTATACCCGCCATAAAGCAAGGTTTTGTCGTTTAGGTTATAGCGTAGCCGCGCATTAGCAGGAAAAATAGATTCTACGCCCCATTTATCGTTAAAGGTGCGGTTATAAAGTATACCTGGATAAATTCTCTGACGGCCGAAAGTATAACCCAACTGCAAGCCAACCCCCAATGCAAAATCAGGGCTGCGTTTCCAGCCATAGGCCAAGTCAACGCTCACTTTCAGGTAGTCTGATATGTTGATATCATCACGGGTATAATCACCGTTAAGGTCGCCGCTTAGCCGCACCAGGTAAAACCTGCGGGCATCTAGCGAGTGTAGATAAGCTACCTGCAAACCGACGCTTCTCAAATTTTTGTCTTCCAGGTAGCGGTAAAGCGAGTAAGATGATGGATTAAGATTTTCAAAGTTAAACTCCTCCAACTGGTAATCTACACCAACAATTACTTTAGTTTGAGGCTTGTTTACCACTGGGGCAAATATCCGCCAGTTAAATTTATTGTGCCGATATACTTCTTCGCTTCCGTTGCCCACGCTGGGATCATCCGACTCTGAGTCAATTTTAAAGTTTGGCAGGCGTTCATATCCTATTACAATGCCTCTGCCTCTGCCCATGCCTCGCACATTGGGTGATGCAAAGTCTTCTACAATCTCTGTCTCGGCCTGTTGCGCCTGTACTTCCTGCACTATACATATAAAAATCAGCCCCCATAGTACGCGTTTTAATTCTTTCATAGTTTTTTGTTTCGTGCTGTCTATTCTTAAATGGCTGTACCTGCTGCTGCACACTTACTTATTTTCTAAAAAAAGAAACCGAAGTTCAGCATCCATAGCTTATCCACTTCCCCTACAGAGTAAGTTAGCGAGAACACTGAGCGGTTAAGTGCATCTACCCAGATACCGCCGCCATAACCTGTATGGAGACTACGGAAAAAAGAACGCTTAGGGTCTTCTTTGTGATAAACACGCCCGGCATCTAACAAGCCAAGCACACCAAATTTGCCTGGTGCCAGGTACAGGTTGTACTTAAATAATTCTAGGCGGGCCTCCCCGTTCGCGTATAGGCTGCTGCGCCCTGCAAAGCGCGTACGGCGATAACCACGCAAGTTTTCGGTACCTCCCAGGGTACTTGCCTGGTAAAAACGATAGTCTCCGAAATTATGCGAACCCCCAATACGCCCCGCCCAGGTTAACTGAAACGGGAAATTAGGACTAACATAAAATCTGAACTCCGAACTAACATTAGTATAGCTTAAGCCCTCGCCACCAATTTCTTTGTTATAGCTTAACTTATTGTACCAGCGCATGCCTATATCGGGGTTACTGGCAGTGCCGCCGCCACCTAATACCTCCATGTTGGCATATGCTGCAACGCCTGCATAATGCTGCACCTCAAACTCATCTGTTATAGCATTGTATGTGCCCGGCAAAAGATTACCAGCACGAGCTTCATCCAGTAAGAAGCTTTCGCGGGTTGGATATACTACATTAAAGCGATCGTATGTTGGGCCGATGCCAATTTTAAAGAAAGAAGTAAAATCCCTGTACATGGATGCATGCGCAGACAGACGTTCGAAACGCACTCTGTAATATTCATCATCTAGCTCAGGGTTTTGGTCGGTGTAGTTGCCTATACCATAAAAATTACGCTGGTATTTTGGGCCCTGCAGCAACCCGCCGAAAGTCATATTCCAGTTACCTATCACTTGCTTCAGGTCACCGGTATATCGTACATTAAATGAATTTGTAAGAAAAGCATAATTAGCTTCCAGTAAGTGCTCTGCAGCATAAGGTACTTTCCTGAACTTGTAGGTACGCAGCAGCAAACCTGCTCCTAAAAACACACCATCGTCTATGTTATACTCTGTAGAGAGGCGCGGCCCAAAGTATGGTATGTTGTAATTATCGCGGTCCCAGAAGTTAACCTCCGGAAAAACCTCTGTTTTATCTTTTGTTTCGGGCCCAAAGTTAAAATTGTTCTCATCCTTGGTATCGTATACTATGGTGTGTTTTTTTAAGCCACTTACACTGGATTCATCGGTAATGATATCTCCATTGGCACCGCCTATTATCCGCACCACTATACTTGAGTTTACATTGCCGGTAACTATAAACTGGTCTTGGCCGCCCATGCCGTAGATGCGAACTTCTTTTGTTTCGTCTGTCAGGAAGGTGCGGTCATATAGCTGCTCCAGTATCTCCCCTTCTTTGCTGGTCTTGTATCCTGTTACCTGTACCTGCTCATCGTTCAGGCGTTTTATTTCGAAGCGTTCGTGCTTATCGCTGCCGGCTATATCTACATATTTGGCTAGAAAAATATAATACTCTTCTGCGGCTGCCGGTAGCTTCTCACGCCGCGATTTTAGCTTGGCCGCTATCTCTTGCCCCGAAATATTCCTGATCTCTTCAGGAAGCTCTGCAACAGCGGCCTCTATTACTTCATCTGTTAGGCCTGCCTGTACATCCTGTGCTAGCTGCCGCCATTGCTCACGTGTTATTCTGGAGGTAAATGTACGATCTACCTGCAAGCCGCTCAGGTTTAAGCCAATTACATCCTCAAATTCATATCCAAAGTTCTGCACATTTCTTACGCCCCATTTGCGGGTAGCCAGCCACGGAAGTATACCATCTATCTTAAAGAAGGCCTGATCGCGATCTTCGGGTACGGGTATATATAGTTTGCCTTTGTCGTTTTGCTTTTCGCGTTCTACCCAGCGCCACTGCCCCTCATGCCGGTCCCAGTCGCCGATGAGCATATCAAGCAGACGCGCTCTTACAAATTCCGGCTGGTCTACTTCATTATCATTATCCTGCCTTAGTTCCTGAAGCAGTTTTTCGGTACCAACCAGGTTTTTGGCATACCCAAGGCTGGCTGTTTCTTCGTGATTCTCGTCGGCATCTTCCTCCAAAAAAGCTAAGGTATTACCAAACTCATCTATATACTGCCTTAGGTATGGTGTATTAGGTATGTAAACCAGCTTGGGGTTGGTATGATACACTCCTGCCGCATCGGCTAGTTTGGGCACAATTAAGGCACCGTAGGGATGCTGGGCAGATATTTGGTCCTGTAGCAGTGCCCTTGCCGCTGTTTCTCGCAAGTACTCCGGTAAGGCTTGTGTAGGATCTTTATCAACAGTGCGCAAAGTATACTCTTTAGCATCAGGGTTACGCACTTTTAGCGATGCCGTTTGCTTGCCTCCTCCCCGCTGGTAGGGCGTCAGGCCATCTAATTCGTTCTTCATATCCAGCAGCGGCACCTCAACTGGGGTGCTCCATACTTCGCGGTAATGGGCACCTAACATTTTTTCTCTTAGCCCGGAAGCCTTATAATCTGTGCTGGCTGCCAATGTAATGGTGCTGTCGGCATAGTTAGTATCATCTTGCACCAGCGGCACCTCCCTGCGCGGTTTTTTTGCATATAGGGCTGTTCTGAAAGTTATATTGCCTGTTTCGCCTTTGCCTTCAGGTTCCCAGAACTCGGTCCATACTTCGCCGTTCTCGTAGTACATTACTTTAGCAAATCCTTTTACAGCCTGTGTATAGGTGGCATTGCCTCCGCCTTTCACGTGTTGTATCTTACACCCGGATCCGCTTACAATATGTGCCAGGTTGTTGTGTTTAAAGTACTGTAGCGAATGCTCGTGCCCTGCGGCGTAAACTATGTTATCATACTTATCAAATATCTCAAGTAAGCCATCTATGTAGGCTTGGTAGCGCGGGTGCGGAATATCCTGCAGAATACCGCCATACTTTCGGGCAAAAGGGTAAATAGACCCAATTACCGGCATGGGCAGGTACATCCAGTCGCGGAGCATCGTAAAAGGAAATAGGTGGTCACGAAGCGTGAAAAAACCACCGTGGTTGCCCCTGGTAAAGAGCGGGTGGTGCGCCACTATCATGATATCGCTGCCGCTGTTTTTCTGGATGATATCTTCCAGCTGCACCAGGAAATCCAGTTCTGTAGCTGCGCCGCAGCTGCTGTTGTCGCCATAGGGCCTATCGAAGGGGTGCAGCCACCACTCAGAGTCTATAGCGATCATCACCAGGTCATCACTTAATTTTACTTCATATGGCCCAGGACATGCGTTGCCCGGTACATAAAAGTCGCCTCCAACAACAATGTTTTCTTCGGTAAGATACTGGTTTACATAGTTCTGCTCTCTTATAACATATTCCATGCCTCCGCGGCCGCTGTGGTTCCAGTCGTGGTTTCCGGGTATCATGTACTTCTCCCCCTCATAGCCTTTCAAGATATCGAGTTGGGCATTAAGGCGCTCTTCCGATACTTTTCTGTCGTAGCTGCCAACGGGAGGCAGGCCGTTGTGGTACACGTTATCTCCTAAAAAAATGGTAGCACTGTTTACACCCGCCTCATCCATTTGCTTGCGCATCAATACCATCGAGGGCTCCCCATCTAACTCTGGGGCACCAACATCACCGATCAGGAATACAGTGTATAGTAGCTTATTTTGTTGGTCTGGCTTGTTCTGCTCCCAGTCAAGAGCAGCTCTGCTGTAATAAGGTTCTGTAGAAACGCAGGCTGAAAGAGCGAACACCAGCAGGCTCTGCCATACAAACCGTGTGTACAGCCGCTGCTTGAAGAGAAATTTTTTGATCATAGGTTTATAGTACTATAGCACGCCCCGCCTGCACGCCATCTATCGTGATCCTGACCTTGCAGCTGCTGCACCTCCTCTACAATTGAATCCGCCAAACAGCAGTTTGTATAAAGTAGCTGAGCCGGTTTCACTGCGTTATACTTACCAATAAGGATAGGAAACGGGGCTGGATTTGATAAACGAGATGCGCCATATTTTAGTTGTTTGCCACATATAGAGGCACAACTACCCTCCCGAACAGCTGCTTTACTAACAAAAAAACGTTTTTAACGTAACCGCAGAATGAAGTGCACATAAGCACCCTACACTTTTTATACTGCCATATGCGGCTCGCACTACGGCAGCAGCACCAATTATGAAGGACCAAGATATTGTTAAGCAGGCAAGTGAGTTTATCTTTAAGCTATTTAAAGAGCGTCTCTCCAAAAAGCTTGTTTACCATAACTATAAACATACGTTTGAAACTGTAGCCGAAGCAGAGGAGTTAGGCAAGCTAAGCAACCTGGGAACCGATGAGTTGCAGGATCTTGTATTGGCCGCCTGGTTTCATGATGCTGGATACATAGAAACTTACGCCGACCACGAAAGCGAAAGTATAAAGATTGCGACAGCCTGGCTAGAGGAAAAGAATTACCCACCGGAACGCATCGAGCTCATAAGCCGCATCATAATGGCTACCAAGCACGATCAGCAGCCAGAGTGCCTGATAGAAGAGCTGCTAGTAGATGCAGATATGTCTAACATCGGCAAAGAAACGTTTTTTGCCACCGCTGAGCTCCTGCGTGTTGAGTGGGAAATATTTCAAGACAAGTTCTTTTCAGACAGGGAGTGGGCTCAGTTCCAGATGGATTTTCTGCTGTCTACTACTTTTCATACAAACCAGGCACAACGGAAGTTTGCCGGCCAACTGGGCCTTAATATACAGGAACAGCGCAACAGGCTACAGAAGGAGGTTAAGAAAAAGAAAAAAGAGGATAAGAAGCATCGTGAAACGCTGGCACAACCTAAGCGAGGCATTGAAACTATGTTTCGCAACGTTTACCGCACACACCTTAACCTAAGTGCCATAGCCGATAACAAGGCCAACATGATGATCAGCCTGAACGCTATTATTCTGTCTGTAATCATTACGTACCTAAGTGCTAAAACCTCGGCTACCGGAAGTGAATTTGCGCAGCACCGCACCTTGCTTATACCCGTGGGCGCGCTGGTGTTAACCACACTCGGTTCTGTTATTTTTGCTATTATTTCGGCTCAGCCAGAAGTTACCAGCTTTACCTTTAAAAAGGATAAAATGACCAGCCGAAAAATTAACCTGTTGTTCTTTGGCAACTTTACCAATCTGCCATTAGAGGACTTCCAAAGTGGTATGCACGAAATTATGCGTGATAAGAAATCGCTGTACAACAACATGATTACCGATATCTACTACCTGGGGGAGGTGCTAAACCGTAAGTACAAGATTCTACGCATCTCTTATACCATTTTTATGGTAGGTTTAGTAATTACTGTTATAGCGTTTGCCATTGCCGTGGTATACTACGGCCCAGACACCATACCAGGTGCTGACGGCACTACAGTGCAATAGCGAATATTACTTTGCACAATAGTATAATTGGCTTAATTTTGCTTTTAAAGCATACTGCAACAGGCCCTGTAGTTCAATGGATAGAATAGAAGTTTCCTAAACTTTAGATCCAGGTTCGATTCCTGGCAGGGCCACTCTAGTAGATAGTTTACACTATTAAACACAAGGATCACGTAATTCACTTTGATAAGACCTTAATATCATGTACCTTATCAAAATACAAGCTGTACACCTTTAAGCATGAGGAAACTTCTAGTCCCTGTATTCTTTATCGTTTTACTTGCTGCCGGGTGCCGGGAAAGCAACCGCGAACCTATTGGCAGAGATTCCTCTGAAGCTACTATGGCGAGTGAAACTGGTACAGAAACGCCCCTGCCTACTGATGTTCTTTTTGCTGTAAAGCCACTTATTAGCGGTGAGTTATACACAAAGCCAGACTTCCAAAGCTCCTCCCTTGCCTCTTTTGACACCTCCCAAAGTATACATGTTTTGGATTCCAGCCACGCTATCTTTGTTCATGCCAGAATAAGAAAAGATACCTCTGTACTGACAGGCTATATCCCTAAAACCATACTTCCCGAAAAGAAATAACAAAGTATAAATAGAGCTAAAAAGAAACCCTACCAAGCTTACGCCCGGCAGGGTTTCTAGATCAACAAACACTTATGAGATCAACTTTAGCCTAAAATATCAAAAGCGGTTCTGGCGCACAGGCACCAAGTTTCGCTATTGTTATACTTTGACAACAACTTGCATCAAAGGTTTAAACCGCTAAAAAATATTTATCAGATTATCAGCGCTTTCCCGAGAGGATGCTGTAAAGAATAACCTGTCGGCACAAAAAAAGCGGCCCTATTTATAGAACCGCTTTCCTTATTCAATGTTTAGTTTGTTAGTAAATAACTGTTTCTTTCAGCAGTGTCGAGTTGTTTTCTCCTTTTATCAGCATCTCCACCTCTACCTGCTTCACGTTCCAGTTAAAGTTTAGCACTCCAAAATTTAGCTGCTTTATAAGCCTACCAATGCGGTATTTATTTGGCTCTTCGGCGGCGCCACTATACACATGCGTAAGGCCACTGCTTGTAACCTCATAAAGCGGATAGCTCATACCCGGTAAGTTTGTTTTTGATATTTCGGCAATGTGGCGATCGCCGCTCAAAAGTATAACGCCTTTAGCGTTGGAAGCGGCAATTAGATCTAAAAGCCGTTTGCGGGAAGCCGGAAAGTTAGCCCATTTCTCAAACACCTGCTCCTCTGGCAACACTTGTATACCATTCCCGATCAGGTTGATATCTGCTTTGCTGTTGCGCAGTTCCTGCTCCAGCCATTGCCACTGCTCCTCACCCAGCACATCGCCGGTTTCGTTTACCTGGTATACTTTGTCTATGCGTAGCAGCGAGTCGCGGTGGTAGCGGCTATCGAGCATAATTACCTTTACCTGCTTACCTGCCGGCCCATAAGTATGAGAACTGTATACTCCCTCCTGCTGGCGACGCGGGCTATCGGCTGGCTCTCCTATAAAGTCCCAGAACAGTTGGGCACTTTCCTGTCGCATGGTATATTCCTTACCACCGTCGTTTAGCCCGTAATCATGGTCGTCCCATACCCCGATAATTTCGGAGGTTGCCATTAGCTGCTGGTAACCTGGTTCGGCCTTTACCATGTCATACTTTTGGCGCAGCACATTCATGTCGTAAGAGTCGCCGTAAATGTTGTCGCCTAACCAGGCCCATACTTGTGGCTTGTTCTGTACAATAACCGGCCAGAGCGGTTGCGGCAGGTCCTCGCGGTTACACGAGCCGAAGGCCAGGGTTGTAAGTGGAGTTTCGTTTTGGCTTGTGGCGGCAGGTTTCTGGCAAGCGCTAAGTATAACCAGCGCAAAGGCTAATATTTGCCAGTAGTTATGTTTGCTGAACATTGTAATAGTTGGTGTAATGTTAGGCAAATATAAGAAAAGCAAGTTGCTGAAGCGTAGCTTTTGATGTAAGGTTTATGTTAAACAAAAAGCGGCAGCCCGTTTCAGGGGCCGCCGCTTCCATTATATAAATCTTTTAAAATTACTTTACAACCACTCTTCTTACAGAACTGTAAGTGTCTGTTTCGAGCTTCACATAGTATAAGCCTTTTGCTTTACCTGTAAGGTCAATTGTTTTGGTAAACTGCCCTTGCCCGCTGGTTAACGTTTCGCGGTAAATCTCGTTACCGATAACGTTGATAATGCGCAACTCTGCCTTTTTAGCAGACAGATTAGATATTGATATCGTAAAAACGCCATTACTAGGGTTAGGGTAAATAGCAAGTTCTTCGTCCTGCTGCTCTACCTCTATTGCTTTTTCGGCCTGTTGCACCGGACCAAAGACAGACGTCCTGGCCTGTGCCTGCACTAGAAGCACCGTAGAAATTGTAAAAAGCGTAAGTATAAATTTCTTCATGTATATAAATTATATTCTTCCTCAAAAGTACAAAAGTCGTTCCAATTTAATTAACGTCTTACACAATAATTTGTTCTTGTATTATACACCCCTAAAAGATGCTGTTCACTAAAATCTGGCAAATAGAATTGTACTTTACAAATTCGGCAAAAGATAAAACCAATTGAAGCAAGTACTAATTATCGGTGGTGGGCTGGCTGGCCTCACAAGTGCCCTGCATTTGGCAAGGCAAGGTATAGCTGTAACTGTTATTGAGAAAAAAGCTTATCCTTTCCATAGAGTATGTGGAGAATATGTATCTAACGAGGTGCTGCCTTACTTGAGTAGCTTGGGCGTAGATATTAGCCAACTTACACCGGCACGCATTTCTAAGTTTATACTTTCTTCGCCGGGTGGCACCACATTAGAGAGCAACCTCGATCTGGGTGGCTTTGGCCTTAGCCGTTACGCTTTTGACCATTACCTGTACCAGTTGGCGGTGCAACAAGGGGTAGAGTTTAGGCTACAGACCACTGTGCAGGAGGTTACTTTTACTGATAATGTGCACACGCTGAAACTTTCTGACGGTGAAAGTATAAGTTCGGAGCTGGTAATTGGCGCCTATGGCAAACGCACCAACCTGGACAGGCAACTATCGCGCAGCTTCTTCAGTTCGCGCTCCCCGTACATCGGAGTAAAATACCACCTGCATTATCACCAGCCCCAGAATGTGATCGCGCTCCACAATTTTAAGGATGGCTATGCCGGCATTTCGGCCATCGAAGACAATCGTTACTGTTTCTGCTACCTGACCACCCGCCAAAATCTGCAGCAACACGGCACCATTCCCGCCATGGAGAAAGCTATACTTTACAAGAACCCTCACCTGCAACGCATCTTTACCGAAGCAGAGTTCCTATACGCTAAACCAGAGGTGATTAACGAGATATCCTTTGCTACCAAAACTTGCGTGGAGAATCATATACTAATGTGTGGCGATGCAGCCGGTATGATTACCCCGTTGTGCGGAAACGGCATGGCCATGGCTATACATTCTGGTAAGATTGCTGCAACAGAAGTAACACATTACTTTAACAAAGGCCGAAACCGGCAGCAGCTGGAGCAGCGATATACTTACGCATGGAAAAAACAATTTGAGGGCCGCTTGCAGTTGGGCCGAACAGTACAACACCTGTTTGGCAGCCCGATGTTGTCTGAAGTAGCTGTGGAAGTTCTGAAGCGGGTTCCGATGGCAGTAAGGTACATAATGCGCCAAACGCATGGCCAGCCGTTTTAACCTGATACATCTATTATAGGTTGGCTTCCGTACTTAAATGCACGCTACTGCTGCTCGCCTTTGCAAGCACTTACTACAGCCGCTTTACCTGGCCAGTCAGCTCACAGCAAAAAATCACACTACAACATGAAAAGCTACATTTGCGCCATAGGTACTGCTAACCCACCCCACAAAATACCCCAAATGCAGGTGGCAGATTTTATGGCAAGGGCACTTCAGTTTGATGACCAGGAAACACGCAAGCTTAAAGCACTTTACCGGGTATCAGGCATTGGCCAGCGCTACAGTGTATTGCAGGACTATACACGCCAGAACGGAGAGTTTACGTTTTATCCTAACACACCAACTTTAGAGCCCTTCCCGACGGTACAGCAGCGCATGGAGCTGTATCGTAAACACGCCGTAGATTTATCTGAAGAAGCGGTGCGTAACTGCATTAAACAGTCTGCTGTTAACCTGCAGGAGCTTACCCACCTGATAACCGTGAGTTGCACCGGCATGTATGCACCCGGCTTGGATATTGAGTTGGTGGAGCGGCTGCAGCTGTCGCCGTGCCTGCAGCGCACTGCCGTTAATTTTATGGGTTGCTATGCTGCATTCAATGCCATTAAGCTTGCCGACTCTATCTGCAGAGCCAACCCGGAATCCAAGGTAATGCTGGTTTGCACCGAGATCTGCACGATACATTTCCAAAACAACCCGGAGCAGGACCACCTGGTATCGAATGCTTTGTTCGGAGACGGTGCCGCAGCTGTGCTGATGCAGGGGCAGCCGTGCGAGCAGGTAAGTCTGGAGCTGCAATCGTTTCACTGCGACCTGGCGCCGGCTGGCAAACGCGACATGGCCTGGCACATTGGCGACACTGGGTTTGAGATGACACTCTCTTCTTACGTGCCTGATCTTATAAAAAACGGCATTAAGGAGCTAACGGAACGGCTGCTGCAAGGGCTTAAAACAACTGTAGAAGAGATAAAACTTTTTGCCATACACCCCGGTGGCAGGCGCATACTAGAAGTAATTGAGCAGGAACTGGGCATGAACCGAAACGACAACCGCTTTGCCTACCAGGTACTGCGCGATTTTGGAAATATGTCGTCGGCTACGGTGCTGTTTGTGCTGAAGGCCCTGATGGAAAGTCTTACGCCAAAAGAACAGAACGAACCTATACTTAGCTTTGCCTTCGGCCCAGGCCTTACCCTAGAATCGATGCTGCTAAAGGTGCACTATGCTAAAGTATAGATCTTACGAGCCGGAGCTGATGGACGACCTTACCTTATCGGGTGAGGAACTGCGCCGTAACCTGGAGGAGCTGGAGGTAATAAACAACTGGCTGGGCGGCTATAAAGTAGTGTTGCATGCGCTGGAGCAGCTACAGCTACCCGAAAATCATACTTTACGCATTGCTGATATTGGCTGCGGCGGCGGCGACACGCTTAAAAGTATAGCCAAGTGGGCCAGGCGTAAAAGTATAAATGTTGAGCTGGAAGGCATCGACGCCAACGACTTTATGGTGCAGTATGCCCGCAAGCGCTGCACTGGATTCCCGGAGGTAAGTATAAATCAATATGATGTTTTCTCGGAAGCATTTGCTTTGCAAAAGTATGACGTAGTAGTGTGCAGCCTTTTTTGCCACCACTTTACCGATAAGCAGCTGGTGCAGCTGTTCCGGCAGCTGTACAACCAGGCAACATATAAAGTGATCATCAACGACCTGCACCGCCACTGGCTTGCCTACTACTCCATCAAGTATATAACGGCTGCTTTCTCGGGCTCGAGGCTTGTAAAAAACGATGCGCCGCTTTCGGTATGGCGTGCTTTTAAACGCGAAGAACTGGAGCAACTTGTGCAGAAGGCGGCCATCCGAAAGTATACTTTAAGGTGGATGTGGGCTTTCAGGTGGCAGCTGGTGCTGGAGAAATAAATGGCAGCTCTTCTCATTTCAGATAAGTACAGACATCATATCACTTTAAGCTGAATTTTAACCCAATAGCAGTTTTTGGTGTATAGCAAAGTATGACAAAAGACAACATCAGGTTCTGGCTTCTCTTTATCGTTTCTGTTATTATTTCGGCAATAGCTATCTCGCTGTTCTTTAAAGCACTGAAGCTGATACTATACATTATACTTGTATTGGCTCTTGCCCCCATCGTATACATTGCATTGCGCAGTATTATACCCGGCCGCAAAAAACCAGACAATAAGCTAAAGACTAAAGAGTAAGTTGTGTTGATTGTCTGAATCTTTACATAGGGCCCTTATCCCAAGTATTTTCAAGATCATGAAAGATTAACAGGATTGAAACTCCAAAAAAATCAATCACTCATGCACCCAATCAAAATTCAAATCTCTCTAACGCTCTAACTCAAAAGTATACTTGCTGGGCCAGCCGGAAAGTGTTGGCATGAGCTTCTACGATGTGGGCAATCTGTTTGGAGTAGCCGCCTCCCATACTTATAGCAACGGGTAGGTTGTTGCGGTGGCATAGTTCCAACACAATGCGGTCGCGCTCTTTGCAGCCGGCAATGCTCATGCCCAGTTTACCCAGCTTATCGGTTGCCAGCACATCCACCCCCGACTGAAAGAAAACAAACTCCGGCTCGTGCTGATCGAACAGGCGCGGCAGGTGATGTTTCAGCAGGCTTAAGTAGGTTTTATCGTCGGTGCCCTCGGCTAAAGGTATATCCAGATCCGACTTCTCTTTGTGAAATGGATAGTTATGCCCCCCGTGCATACTGAAGGTAAACACCCTTGGCTCGTCGGTAAATATCTGTGCTGTACCGTTACCCTGGTGCACATCCAAGTCTACCACCAGTATGCTGTTTATACTTTTATACTTTAGCAGGTAGTTAGCAGCAATAGCAATATCGTTTAGCAGGCAAAAGCCTTCTCCCCTATCGGTAAAGGCGTGGTGGGTGCCGCCGGCTATGTTCATACCTACACCAAATTGCAAAGCAAACAAAGCAGCCTGTAGTGTACCGTTCATGATCACCACCTCCCGGTTTACCAGCTCCTCCGATAACGGAAAGCCTGTTTTGCGAATTTCGGAAGAGGTAAGCTGCAGGTTCTTCAGGCGGTGCCAATAGTCTGCGTCGTGGGTATCGAGGATGAACTGCTCTTGCAGCGGCTCCGGCGCAAAAAGATTATCGTAGGTTATAGTGCCTTCATAGAGCAGCTGCTCAGGCAACAGGTCATACTTTGCCATCGGGAAGCGGTGCCCCTCTGGTAAGCTGTGTGCAAATATCTCAGACCAGGCAATTTTAACATAGCACAAAGCTAACAATTATACGGCAGCGCATGTTTACCTAAGCACCTTTACCTTCACAAAACTGTGCAAAAACTAAATTGCTTAGCAACAAAATAGTGCAACGTGGATAACCTGTTACACACCCACCTAGCATGTATACTTTCAGCACCTTTACCTGTGGATAAATGTGGATAACTATGTTTATTAACATAAGTTATCCACCAAAACGTGTTATCAACGGGTAAGAAGCCAGAATTTATCTTCCTATTTTTATATATCTGACCTGTAAAGTATAGTTTTGAGGAGGATTTTGCTAAAAAAGTTAACCTTAATATGCTCCTGTATTTTGCCGTGTTTGTGCTTTAAATTACAGAAGGTTAACAGTAATTACACGATATAATAAAGCATCACCATCTGTTTTCACATCATTTTAAGTGTAGCCAGCGTACTACAGTCAGTAACATACGGCTTGGCAACCACTGATCCAGCTTATAAATATGACTCACCAGCACCTGATCATATTGAAATCCTTACTTGCAGCTGCATTTATTTGCTTAGCGGCCCTTACTGCCTGCGACACATCCATAAAAACAGATCAGGCTTTAATAGGCGAGGCGATTGCCCCGACTGGAACCACAGCAGCACCTTCTGCCATTTTTAAAATTGACACTGCCAAGAGCCAGCTGACCTGGATCGGAGCCAAAATGACGGGTCGCCATAACGGAGTTTTTAAGATACAAGAAGGAGAACTACACCTTTCGGACAGCATACTAACAGGCGGCACTATAATTATTGACATGAGCAAAGTACGCGCTGATGATAAAACGATAGATAAAGCCAGCAATGAAAAGCTTACCAAACACATGCGCTCCGCTGACTTTTTTGATGTTGAAAAGTATAACAAAGCTACGTTTGAACTTACCGGCATTGCCCCCTATGATAGTGCCAAAGCAAAGCCAAACACCCCCAGAACCACAACAGATAATGCCTTACGTGTAAAGAAACTCACCCACCTTATCACCGGCAACCTTACGATTAAAGACCAGACCAAGAGCATTACTTTCCCGGCCAGAGTTACACTTAGCGATAACCAGCTGAAGGCTAAAGCAAACTTTAACATAGACCGCACCCAATGGGGCTTGGTTTACCGGTCGGATAAATCGCTGGGTGACCAAACCATTCGACCTGAAGTAAATATCGGGTTTGATGTTGTGGCCATACCTCAGGCTAACTAATACCCTACCTCCCTTATTGCATGCTGCTTTTTAGCTTTTTATGCTAAAACTATATTTAGTGCGTTTCTAAGCCTAAAGATCAAAGTATAAAGTATGAGAAAATTGCTCTACCTGCTCCTGTTGCTCTTGCTGCCATTTGTTACATATGCCCAGAGCAGCCCTCTGGCGACTTTCAACCTGGAGCAGGCAAGTACCTTGCGCACTGGTATGCTGGTGCTGGGAGGCTGGGCCATCCTGAACATCCTGCTGGCAAGCTTTAAGCTGACCACTACCACACGTGCCCGCCGCTACTTTTACCATATGAACCTGTACTGGAACATCATAAACCTGCTGATTGCCGGCATTGCGCTGCACCAGATTATATCGTCGGATAAAGAGGCGATGGCCCTGGCTGAAAGTATAGAACAACATATATGGTTTAAGAAAGTGCTGTACTTAAATGTAGGTTTAGATGTAGCTTATATTTTTTTGGGGGCATACCTGGAGCAACGCTCTAAAACTGCCTTGCTAAAACCTGAGCGCCTGCAAGGCTGGGGACAATCTGTTATCTTACAGGGCTTTTTTCTGCTGCTGCTGGATGTAGTGCTGGTAGTGTTTTTAGAAAGTATAGATGAAGGGCTTTTTATACTTTTACCGCAGGTATAATTGGTCTGCAAGTATAAATCATCATCCTTTAAAAGCATTTACCGGTGCAACTGTTTTAAAGTACAAGCAGCCATCTTATTAAAAGCAAAGCCGCACCTTAAAGTATAAAGTGCGGCTTTGAATTTTATAAAGTATGAACTTGCTAGCGGTTGTGTTTTCCTTCGGCAAACTCTTCAACCATCTTTTTATTAAAGGCCGGAATATCATCTGGGTTACGGCTGGTTACTAAACCTTGATCTACTACCACTTCCTGATCTATCCACTCGGCACCGGCGTTTTTTAAGTCGGTTTTTAACGTATGGTAACTGGTCATTTTCTTGCCTTTTACTTTTCCGGTTTCAATCAGCGTCCAAGGGGCGTGGCAGATAGCAGCTACAGGTTTGCCGCTTTCCATAAACGTGTTTACAAAGCTTACGGCATCTTGGTTAGTGCGCAGCTTATCGGGGTTCATTACGCCACCAGGCAGCAATAAACCATCGTATGTATCAGCATTTACTTCGTTTAGTTTTTTATCTACCTTAAACTTATCTCCCCAGTCGGTGTGGTTCCAGGCTTTTATTTCGTTGTTTTTGTTCGGTGAGATGATATGAGCTTCGGCACCTTCGTCCTTTAGTGCTTGCAGTGGCTTTGTGAGTTCTACCTGCTCAAAACCCTCTTCTACTAAAATCGCAATTTTCTTTCCTTCTAATTTATTAGCCATTTCTAAGTTTGTTTTTATGCTGTTAAACATTGTTCTATGTTAGTAACGGGCATAGGCATCTTTTGTTAATCACCCTGCTGCACCTTTGCCATTACATTTCAGTAGCTGTGCCCATAAATTCTACTGTCTAATTCATTCTTAAACCAAGAGCTAAAAAAACCTGGGGAGTATAAGCGCTACCCAAGATCATCTTTGGCTAAGTATGCCATAATGCCTTCCGCAGCACTTTATTAAAAGTTATAGGTAAGAAGCTTCCTTGCTAAAGTTTCCTGTAAATTTTAATTAGATTTATTCCAAATAAGAAAAAAGCTACCGATATTTACCCGCATCTTTTTTGGATAAACTATAACTAAACCTCCATCAATCCTTAACATGAAAAAGTATACTTTGCGAAAACTCTTTAATGATGTGCACCTGTGGCTGGGTATTGCCAGCGGTCTGGTGCTGTTTATAGTTTGCCTTACCGGCACTATTTATACCTTTAAGGAGGAGGTGGAGCAGCTAATGGCGCCTGAAAAGTATACCGTGGAGGTTCCGGCCAATGCACAGCCCATGGCTACCAGTGCACTTATCGCGCAGCTGGAGCAGGAACTGAAAGGCAAAGTAATAAGCATAAGTATACCCGAGGATAAAAGCAGTACCTACAGCATAGGTGTGGCACCAGCTGCCAAAGAGGGCGCAAAAAAAGGAGCAGGCAAACCAGATGGAGGCGCCAAAGGAAAAGAGGGTAAAGGCGGTGAAAAAGGCAAAGGCGGCGGCCGACCAGCTACTTACTATGTTAACCCATATACTGCACAGGTAGTGGGCACACCAGAAAGTGGTACGGCAGAGTTTTTCTCAACAGTAATGAAGCTGCACCGCTGGCTACTGATAGAAGGCGATGCAGGCAAAATAATAGTAGGCGCATCTACCATTATTTTCACGTTCCTGGTGCTTACCGGGCTGGTGCTGTGGTTTCCGGTGAAACGCAAAAACTGGAAGCAGGGCCTTAAGATTAAAACTAACGCTAAATGGAAGCGTGTAAACCACGACTTGCACAACACACTAGGCTTCTACTCTTCTATTCTGTTGCTGATTATGGCTCTTACCGGCCTTTGCTGGTCTTTTGAGTGGTACCGCGATGGTTTGAGCAGTGTAATGGGCACTGAGGTATTTAAAGGCCGTAAAGAGAAGCCTGCCACTATTGCCGCTGTACCAACCACAGCTACAACAGAAGATTACATTGCACAGGCCAACCTGCTGCTACCTTACTCCGGCGATCTTCGCATTTCGCTTCCGGAAGATGATACTACCGCCGTTGTGATACAGAAAAGACAGACAGGATTTTTTGCTCTTGCTGCCGCTGATAAAGTACAGCTAAATAAGCACAATGCAGAGCCGCTTAAGGTAGAGAAGTTCTCAGACAAAGCATTTAACGAGCAGGTTGTATCGTTGATAAAGCCGCTGCACCTGGGCAACGTGTACGGCACTTTTTCCAAAATCTTGTACTTTATCGCCTGCCTTATTGCCACCAGTTTACCTATAACCGGCACACTTATCTGGATAAACAAGCTGCGCAAAAAGAAGAAGCCAGGCAAAATAACCCGCACTAAAGGTGCAGCAACAGTAGCCAGTTAGTAACAGAAAAACATCCTGCAGCAGCCACGGTTTACACGTTAAGCCGTGGCTGTTTTGCTTTCTGGCTGTATAGTTACTCCCCTGCCCTCTTCAGAGGTTTTTTTTTCGCAAGACCTGTTAAAAGGATCAGTTTCCGGTTACTCGATAGCACAAGCATTGCGCTGAATAAGTCCTTTTTAAGGGTAAGGCTAGATGAATTTGCAATAGAAGCTCCCACACCTGTTGTTTCTAATATCAACATTAAATGTTAAATTTATACAGCAACACACGTATACATTTTGCTTAACGTTATATAAAGTATGATGAAGATAAAAATCAGGTTAACACTGGCTACACTGGCATGTATACTTACCGCTTCCCCAGCTTTTGCCCAGGAGGTAAAGGTGATAAAGTATAAGGAGCTGGAGCAACTGCGCAATGCCCCACACGATACGCTGTATGTGGTAAATTTCTGGGCCACCTGGTGCAAACCCTGCATTAAAGAGATGCCATACTTTGAAGCGCTTACCGAGCAGTATAAAAACCAGCCGGTGCGCGTAGTGCTGGTAAGTATGGATGCTGCCGAAGACCTGGATAAGCGCGTTAAACCCTTTGTGCAGAAGCGTAGTCTAAAGTCTGATGTGATGCTACTGGACGAGGTAGACGCCAACACTTGGATAGACAAGCTGGAGCCAAAGTGGAGCGGAGCTATACCGGCCACCATGGTTTTTAACAACAAGCGAAAGCAGTACGAGTTTGTAGAAAAAGAGCTCTCGCAGGAAGAGTTGCAACGTATGATCAAAAAGTATAAACCATAACCTTTAACCTCTATGAGAAAGCCAAAACTACCTTTCGTTTACTTTATCTGCCTGCTGTTTGTGGGCGTGCTTCTGGCAGCTGCTCCTGCCAACAATGGTTACCAGGTAGGCGACACCGCCCGCGACTTTAAGCTGAAGAACGTAGACGGCAAGATGATGTCCATGGCCGACTACAAAAACGCCAAAGGCTTTATCGTTACCTTTACCTGCAACACCTGCCCCTACTCCGTAGCCTACGAAGACCGCATCATCGACCTACACAAAAAGTATGCACCCAAAGGCTACCCGGTTATTGCCATTAATCCAAACGATGTAAATGTATCTCCTAAGGATTCTTATGCTGATATGCAGAAACGCGCCAAGGAGAAAAGCTTCCCGTTTGCCTACCTCCACGATGAAACACAGGAAATTACCAAAGCTTATGGCGCTACCCGCACTCCGCACCTATACATTGTACAGAAGCAGAAAGACGGAAATTATAAAGTAGCCTACATCGGCACGATAGACGATAACTCTCGTGATGCCTCTAAAGTAGAGAAAAAGTATGCCGAGGCTGCCCTGGATGAGCTTGTAGCCAACAAAGCCGTTAGCCAGCCAAGCACCAAAGCCATTGGCTGCACTATCAAGTGGAAAGAGGCTTAATTTATACTTTATAACTTACATTTTAAGTCCCCTGCCAGCTAGTCTGGTAGGGGACTTTTTTGTATCCGCAGTTAAACGTTTATAAACGCAACTAAACGTTTCATAATACGATTATAGGTTTTCTGACTGCTTTACGAGTGACACCTTGATACCCCTAACCCTACCACTGCAGCATCGGACCATGCTGCAACCCATTGGATTGCAACACATTAAACACAGCTTTGAATTACCAGGCAAGGGACTTGTCATGTACGTTCTTTAATAGTATCTTGTATAGTGTATATACTATATGCTTACCTGGAAATCAGCTACAAAACCAGCAAAACCACTTACGTACATAGTGCAGATAAACGTCATAGTGACGTATACACAGTAGTTGTATGTTATTGAAGATTATGAAGAAAATATACATATTCCTTATTGCCATCTTATCCTTACAAGCCTGTGCCTCTGAGCAAGAAAATGCTGCAATAGACAATATATTGAAGTTCTATGGGGGAAGAGCAGAGTGGAGTATTGGTCAGAACGCTTCTACTGATGATGAAGAGATACAGGGTAAGTTCTTCGAAATAAAACTCTCAGATGCTGATTTAAGCAGCTATAAGTATCTTAGTATGCCAGCATCCAATATTGCGTACCTTTTCTACTCGTCCTTAACTCCAGAAGAGAAAAGCAGCTATGACTTCATTAGAGTGGACGTAGACTATAACGGTAAAGAGAAAGTAGTTGAGTACTCCACGCAAGAGTTGGAGTTAGTCACTAATTCCATGGCTGTATTCGAATTGACTGCAGAAATACTCAAGACCGAAAAGTATGAAAGCTTGAAAGAGCTTCTGGATAAGAGCTATCCTTCTGAAGTAGATGGATTTGAAGAGACCTTTGCTCAGATTGACTCTGCTTATGGTAAAGTTACAGGCTTGAGTATCCAAGGCTATTCCCTTTCCCAAGGCAAGGTCGGGAGTCGGTATACTGACCTGCTGAAGCTATCAGGCGTACTGACAAGAGAAAAGCAGCATACCGATTTTAGCGTGACGGTCGATGCAAAAGACCCTGAGAAAAAGATAGTGAATATGAAGTTCCAGCAGTAGAATAACACCATACAACCAAGTATAGCAGTAATGCTACGGCTACGCCTTGCCATCTGCTATACCAACACGTTATACGTCAACTCTACTCATGATGGTACTTCTCTCCTCTTAGTATAGTAAATCCGCGATAAAGTTGCTCTGTAAAGAAAAGCCTTACCATTTGGTGAGAGAAAGTCATTTTAGAAAGTGAGATTTTATCGTTGGCTCTTTGGTAAACAGCCGGCGAGAAACCAAAAGCGCCGCCAATAACAAATACGAGGTTGGTTGTAACGGCATTAAGCTTCTTTTGCAGGAAAGTGGCATACTCTGAAGACGTAAACGTTTTCCCTTTCTCGTCGAGCAGGATTAGGTGGTCGCCCTCCTGTACTTTCTGAAGTATGAGCTTGCCCTCCTCCTCTTTCAGCTTGTCGGCAGCATACTTTCCGCCCTGCTTTATATCCGGTATAATTATAAACTCTACCGAGTGGTAATGCTTTAATCTTTTAAGATACTTTTCTATCCCCTCCTCCAGAAATGCCTCGTCGGTTTTGCCTATTGCAATAAGTTTGATCTTCATTTGCTACTGTGTTTGCGCCAATTTCGCTTTATTTTCCTTTAATAAAAAACACAGGATGCAGAGCAGGCACTTTAGCGGCTATACCATTTGCAGGCAAAGCACCTGTAAAACTGTAAAGTTGCAGCAGGTATATGACAATCTAACTTATTTTCCATATATTGTAGTAATCACATTTAAATTGCTTAAAGCATGGCCTTGATCTGGAGTATTATTGGAGTAGCCGCCGCTGCAACCGGAGGTGCGTTAGTCTATCTTTTAACAGTGAAGGCAAACAAGAAAAACAACATTAAGTAGCACCGCATTAACCCATACTTTATTCTGTTTATTAAACCCTATTAACGATAACCAAACTTATGAACAACAAACTTACCCTGGCCTTACTTGTCTTTTTTGTGCTTTCTACAACCACCCTCTTTGCACAAGGAGATGATGTATCAAGAACGGTGATTAACAATGGTGTAGGTTTAGGCGCTGTAATTGCAGTGGTAGCCTCGTGGTCCAGGAACGGCTCTATACTTTGGGCTATACTTCATGGCATACTAAGTTGGTTGTATGTTATTTATTTCGCCCTAAGCCGTAGCTCCAACGCGTAAAACGTTGCCCTGCAACAGTATTTTTACTCTATTTCTTTTTCATCGGCTGGCAATGGCAGGCCTGTTGGCGTAATGGTGCTGGCAGCGCGCAAAGCCGGGTTCATATACTTTCGGTGCTTCATACCTTCTATGCGGGCCTCTACTTCATACTTGTTATTGTAGTACCCCACCCGCCACGACTCTACCAGGTACAGCCACAGAAACCGAAAAAAACCATGCTCTTTAAACTGCCTGATGTGGCAGAGCTCATGCGCCAGCCATCCTTGATCCCTCAAAAAATCATCCCGACTAACACCGCTCAAATGTATGGTTTTACCCAGCACCATGGCCACGTTACCACTTTTTAACACCATCCGTGCAATGCGGGCAAATAAAGAACGTTCTACAATTTTAAAATCCATAAAAACAATTCTCTGATTGTACTTTAATTTTATACTATTTATCTCAGCTATATATTTTAAGGGTATATAGCCTCGTTTAAACGGCAGATGCACCACATTTACAGGCAAATAGCTACGGCCCGTTTTTTGGCTCTTTAGATTTTTGTACCTATTTTTGCCCGCTGCCATCCCAAAGAGGGTTATACGGCAGCACAAGGAGCAGAATTCAGTGCAATTTAGCTGCTCTTTTTAGATAATAACGGTGTAACTGTTTGCCTGTTTTACACAGGCCGATAACATGCCAAACCCTATGACTAAAACCATTATATTAACTGCACTTGCCATTATATCTGTTGTGCTTTCGTATTTCTACGAGGTTGCACCAGCTAAGTCGGCCACTTCTGAAAATGCACCTGCAGCATATACTATAACACCATACGCTATTAATTCCGGCGAAGACATGGTGCGTGCCCTGGAGTTTTACGAGCCCATTGAAGAGGAGGAGACCCCGGAGGCAAAAGAGTATTTCTCTAAAAAGCTTAACATGCGCTTTGCTAACCCTGAGGCAAAGGATTTGGTAGAAACCGTGGCCCAGTGGGTAGGAACGCCGTACCGCTACGGCCGCAGCTCTAAAAAAGGCACCGATTGCTCCGGGTTCGTTACCAGCATTTACCGCGAAGTATACGGTGTAAACTTAAGGCGCAGCTCTCATTCTATGTTCCAGGAGGTGCAGCGCATTAAGAAAGACAGTATCCAGACCGGCGATCTTGTTTTTTTCCGTCGCAGTCCTAAGCAGCCTGTCTTCCATGTAGGCATTTACCTTAAAAACGGCAAATTTATTCACTCTGCCACCAGTGGCGGCGTTATGGTAAGTTCGCTAAAGGAACCATTTTACCGCAATTACTACTATGCAGCTGGCCGAGTGAACTAGGTTGCAGCCTACATCGCAAAGCAAATGAAAGCGTAACTACAGGTTCCGCCATCGCTATAAAATTACAGGCCCCGCAGAGAACACTGCGGGGCTTTTTTTGTTTAAACCATCAACAACAATTTTACCTGCATCAAGTATAGGAAGGTTACTGTTAGTTAAGCAACTTTGCACCGCGTTAACAGCAGAGCCGTTTTAGCCTAAAACACTATTTATACACAAACACAGCAAGTAGCAGTACGTAAAAAAACTATGGAGAACCAAAGACCGGATGGCAAGAACATAGCCGACAGCAAGATCTTTAAAAACATTCTGAATAAGGCAGAACAGTACCTGAAGCACCCTTCTAAAATAGCAAGTCTGTTAAACGACGCTTTTAAGAAAGCTACGCAGAGCAAAAGTGTTGGCGCCATTGCCGGCGAAGTATGGGAAAACCTGCAACTGCTGTCGCGTATGATAAAGGCTGCAACATCCGGAGAGTATAAAGGCATACCAACTACTACACTGGTAGGCGGCGTAGCTGTTATACTATACTTCCTGATGCCGATAGACGTGATTCCGGATTTTATACCAGTTCTTGGTTTACTGGATGATGCCAGCCTGCTAGCCTGGTTTATGGCAAGTATAAAATCGGAGCTGGATAAGTTTAAGGAGTGGGAAAGCCACAAACCGGCCACCGAACAGCAACATACGCACACTGACACAGCACACAATGCAGATCCATCGTTTGGTACGCCTAAATTTGCCGACCAACCTGCCAGAACTGTAGAAAGAGAGACAGACAGTAGAGAGTAAGAAAACACACTAACCCGCCATACTATGAAAACGAACAAAGCCGACAACAAGAACAAAAAGGATAGCACCAAGGATGCGATGCAGAAAGGCTCTGGTAGTTCAGGCCAGCCTAGCACCGGCAAAGACCATACTTCGCAGGGGCATTCTACTGATGCAGAAGGTTCTGCTACCAGCAGCAAAGAACCTACGCTTCGGGGCTCAACAACAGATAGCAGCCGCACGCACAAAAACCCTCACGACGACCTGCCTACTGGTGGCAACATCCGCTAGATAAGGTACAAAAAGCAGAGGCCGGTTAACTGATAACCGGCCTCTGCTTTTTGCCTACAGTTGTAATGTAGTAAGCTTTGTTTAATGTGAAAAGAGCCGCAACTTAAAGCTACGGCTCTTCCGGGTAAAGGGTGATAAAAGTTATAAGGGTAGTTGGGGTCATTTCCAGTCCGGCGTTTCAGCATCAGAAAACAACAGCTCTCTTTCTGAGCCATCAGCGGCATTCATTATCCATACTTCGTGCTTGCTTATACCGTCGTTAGATGTGTTCACAAAAATTATCTTTGCACCATCAGGCGAGAACCTTGGGTACAGATCATTTGTACCGGCCGTCTTGTTAGCTGAAAGATCTATTAACCCAGTGCCATCTAAGTTTTGGATAAAGATACGAGAGTTCAGCTGGCGGCCTTCCATGGTTTCGAAGCCTGCTACATCACGTGTATAGATCACCTGCCGGCCATCTACAGAAAAAGAAGGACTCTCTAGTCTACCTGCTTCGTTGCCTACTAACTGCATCATACCAGATCCGTCAGCGTTCATAATGTAAATTTCAGCGTCGTTGATATTTGAGCCAATGGTTTGGGCTACTATCTTGTTACCCTGTGATGTCCAGTCTACCATCCGGAAGTGCCTGTCTGCAGGGGCCTTTGCTATGAGAGTTAAGCCAGAGCCATCTCTGTTTACACGGTATAGGTTATCATAGTTGGCATATAGCAATTGCCCCCCGTCCGGCGACCATGCAAAACCGATGCCCTGGTTATGATAACCAGCCACAGGCACAGTAGTAACCTGCTCTTTATCCGATCCGTCGCGCCTCATGCGGTAAATATGTGTATTTACACCGGCATTGGAAGAGTAGGCTATCTCATTTCTTCTCGGCGACATAACAGGCCACCATTCTCTGCTGAAGCTATTTGTAAGGCGGAAAGCGTTTGTAGACACACCGTCAGAGGAGTAAATATCGTAGTTGCCGTTTACCATTCTGGCGAAAAGGTACCTGGCATCTGGTAAGGGAGCAGTCTTAAATTTCCAAACTGTACCATTAATGCTCTTCCCACTGCTGTTCTTAGAGATCACCTGCCAAAAATATGTAGTATTATACTTTAACTGCGTCGCAACAAACGAGGTATCACTGGTACCCTGCACCAGCATATTCTTTTGCAGAGACCCCGACTCATATAGTAGCACATCGTAAGTCAGGGTTTCGCCTTTTTTAGCATTTCCCATCCATCTCAGTGTAACAGCTATCGGCACATCAACAGAGTCTACTTTCGGAACAGGGTTAGAGGCAAGCTCAGGAGCCGTTTGGTTATCTTTAATTTGGGTAAGTATAATGGTAACTCCGGCTATTGTTTCGCCATCATTTTCCTTTTCCTCTTTTACGCTAACAGAAACAATTTCTTGGTCAAAGCCTGCTTTCTTGGCTGTTATATTATAATCGCCCCATGGCACACCCGTAATCTTAAACTTGCCGTTCTCATCTGTAACCACAGCCGAGGTGCCTGGTGTGGTGGTTATACTTACAGCAGAAATACCCGTCCCAGCATCTGCTGTAACAACTACTCCTTCAATCGTACCCTCACCTTTTGGTTCTATGGTATCCTCGTTGCACGATGTAAACCCAATAAGTAGGGTAAACAAGAAAATAAGCTTTAGGGTGGATGAGTTTCGGAGCATGGTTGATTAATATAGCTAGTAACTGATTAGGCTTTTGGTGTTATCAGGCATCAAATCGTGAAAATGACCAAAAACCATATATCTCTATAATTTCTTTTTAAATTACAATATATTGATATACGTATATTAAGTTGAAGAGTTATACATTTTATTAGATGTTTGCTAAAAGTTTTGTTGTATAAGCTAATGCAGCTAAACGGAGCATAGGCACTTGGTTAAACCATTGATAGCAAAATACTTCTGGAGTAGTGCTTACATTTTAGGATTGTAAACCACTGCAGCTTTTAGGACAAGATAAGGGTGAGGTAACCATGCCCAGAAGCTGCTGTGGCTACTAACTGTTAGATAGGTATGTAAAATTGCTCAGAAAAGTAAACAGACCTTTAGCAGGATTGTAAACTGGAGCTTAGTTGGAATAACTGATAATTTCTTCAGCTACCTGCCGGCTGCCATCATAAAGTGCCAGGTGCAGTTCATACTTGTCGCCTTCAGAAAAGGAGACCGAAGTTTTAGAGAGCTCTACGGTTTCTCTGGGAGTAGCACTAACTATACCGGACTGCCTGGTAGCAGATGAGCCGCTTCTGCCGATGCGCTTACATTTAAATTTATAGGTGAGTGATATCTGCTTAGTGCTGTTGTTTACAAGAACATTTTTAATCTTGAGGGTATTGCCTGTCACCTCTGTTTCAATACGGGCATCGTAAACATCAGCTGCCTGCAAAGCATTTCTTTCTCCCCACATCATTGATACAATTAATGTTAATAAAAATATTGAGTTCATGGTGACTTTACTGTTCTTTGGTAAAAAGTTAGCTTATTGCCGTTTCCCTGTTGGGGTTGGTAAGCCTACATTACTTTGTTCTATTCTGATATTCATATTGTTTCCTTGCTGCACCACCTTGTATGGCTTAGAGCTCGAGCTTGTTTCCACTTGGTTAATGGAGTTATTGTTGCCTATTTGTATTAAAGTATAATCTAAGTACCTTCCTTTAACCGTTTGGTTTATCTCGTTTCGGGTACCTTTTTGCATTACTGCAGATGAGTTGCCTATACCATCTATATCACCTGAGTAGCTGTTGTGGCTACCTGTTTGTGTGGCATTAAGCTTGTTGCCAACACCTTGCTGATGAAGGAAAACACTATTATATATCCCGACCTGCTCTATAAAAGCACCATTAGGTTTAGACGAAGCATTTCGCTGGGATATGGAAGTATGATTTGCGTTTCCGGTTTGGTAGATCTGCGCTTTGGTTACCAGATTTTCTTTTGCTGCAGTCTCGGAGGTTTTTACAGAGGATAAATTTTTAACCAGTTGCTCTTCGTACTTGCCACTTTGCCCATAGACTGTAACCTGGAGCAACAGAATGAAAACAGCAGCAAACATTAATTTAATTTTTTTCATAGCAATCTAACGTAAACTGCAGGTGGTTAAATAGATAAATCTCCGTGGCGAGCAGAGCCCGCCACGGAGATTGGAGTTGTTATACTATCTCTGAACTACTGAAGTAGAGTTACCTACACCAGACTGCCCAACATAAACAGCGTTACCAGTACCACCCTGTGCTACAGTAGCGCTATTTGACCAGCCTGCCTGGCCAACTACTACTAAGCCGCTTGTTCCTGTCTGGTGAACATCAGCCATGTTACCTCTACCTAACTGGCCAACTAAAGCTGTGTTAGAAGAACCTTCTTGTAGTATCATTGCTTCGTTGTCTACACCTATCTGTGCTACAGCACCAATGTTGTAGTTTCCGCTCTGCATTACAGTGGCAGTGTTACCTTCGCCGGCCTGTAGTACACCACCAATGTTGTAGTCACCTACCTGGCTTACGTCAGCTGTGTTGTTAGCACCTTGGTACTGCAATACAAGAGCTGTGTTGTAATCACCATCCTGCGCTACACTTGCATCGTTGTCGTAACCACCGATTTGTGCTACATAGGCAGAGTTGTCATCACCTGATTGCTCAATCATAACATCGTTATACTCGCCACCTAACTGAGCAACTGCTGCTGTGTTACGAGCTCCGTCCTGCATAATCTCGATTTCGTTGTCTTCGCCACCTACCTGCAGAGTTCCTGCAAAGTTTCCAGTTCCATCTTGCTCGATATCAGACTCGTTGTCTTCACCACCTAACTGCTCGATTTCAGCCATGTTTCCGGCACCATCCTGCTCGATGTCTGCCTCGTTGTCTTCACCTTCTACTTGAGAGATAGAAGCTCTGTTTCTGTAGCCATCCTGATCGATGTCTGCCTCGTTGTCTTCGCCGCTAGACTGAGAGATTACTGCTCCGTTTTTGATACCATCCTGATCGATATCAGCTTCGTTACTGTAGCCACCGATTTGAACTATGCCAGCTCTGTTCTTGTAGCCTTCCTGCTCAATTTCAGCATCGCTATTGTAACCGCTGTACTGTCTGATACCAGCGCTGTTCATTGTACCTTCCTGCTCAATTTCAGCATCGTTGTAACGACCATACTCTTGTAGGATACCAGCTTTGTTGTGGCGACCTTCTTGCTCAACAGAGCCTTCATTATTTTCACCGCCTACTTGGGCAACTTTAACCTTGTTGTGACGGCCTTCCTGGGTGATTGATGCCGCGTTGTTTGTTCCACTCTGGGCCAATACCGGAGTTGCAGCAAGGAATAGTGCAACAGCACTTGCGTAGATAATGCGCTTTTTCATAATGTTTTTAGATTTTTTAAAGTTTTTATATTGTTTATATAAGCCTTATACCATCACAAATAAATATAGTTACATGTTATATTCATTTTTTTTATATTTTTTTTAATTTATATATAACTTAACATATAATTAATACTTTTTTAACATAAAATAGGCTGCTTAAAATGCAAAAGGCCAGGCATAACTGCCTGGCCTTTTGCATTTTATCAAATATGAAGATTCTACCTAAATAGATTAAGATAGAAATTAAGCCCTACTTTTGCCGTCCAGAAGTAATCATTAAACTTACCCTGCTCCACATTATCCAGGTTATCATTTAAGAGATAAGAGCTGGAGGCATTAAGATCTATTCCTATTCTATCTGTTACCAGATATTCTAATCCAACACCTGCTTTAACATAAGGACTAAAGCTATCAATAGAGGTACTCTTAACATCGCTCTTATACAATAAAGAGCCTGTGCCCAACTGGAAGTATGGAGTATACTTTAATCTTGGGTATAAGCTGTAGTATAGGTTAGCCTCTGCATAATTAGCGGCTACATTAAAAAATGTAACTGTACTTAAGTTACCTCTACCTGCCTTAATATCCAGAGCCAGGTTATTCCGTGAGCTTAACCGAACCCCTCCTTCTAAAAGTGTTTGAATTCTACTGCCAGAATAGTCGCCTTTATATAACATTAAACCTGTACCGGCGCTCAAGGCAAGCTGGCCACGCCTAACGGCCATAAACCTGCCATGCGGATCGCTGTTTTCAACTTCTTGCTTCTCTTGGGCATGTTGCGTAAAAAGAGGCGACTGCAGGTCTTCTTTATTTTTTAACTTCCAGTATCCGGAATGCACACCCTCTATAATCAGACTTTGAACGGCCTTGTCAATAGCTTCTTTTACAGCCATCTCAGCCGGCTCGTTATAAGTGAATCCGGTTTCAGCCTCTAGTAAACGTTTAAACTTTACATACCTGAAAATACCAATATCAACAGCCTGCGAAAGTATGGTTTTGGAAGTATAAACCGTTTTGAGTATCTCTCCGGTACTTGTAGAAATTGCTCTTAAGTAAACTGTAACTTTGTCTTCGCGATACTGACCTGAGCCACCTGCACCAAAGTATCTTAACCCGGCTCCACCTGTTATCACATTTGCATCATACGAAATAATGCCTCCCTCCAATATGATACCTGCAAATAACAAACCTGGCAGGTTTGGCTCCGGCTTTTTTGTTATAGCCTCCGCTTCGGCGCGGGTAGACCTGATAATTTTTCTTTCGTTTAGCAGGTTTCCTAGGTTTTCGCGCTCAATCGGAGTAAACCATCCCGACTCTTCCAAAGACTTTAACAGTATAGTAGTAGTGCCCTGCGTAACTGCTGTAGACCAGCTGGCACCGTTAGGTGATGGTTTGTACTGCCCTGTCTGATCCCGGAATTTGTACACAGCTGCTACCACTTTTTGCTGCGGCTCAGGCAGGTTTACCAGATCTGAATTGCCAGGAGCAGGCGCACCTAAAGAGGCTCTGGAGGTCTGGAAGGGCTGCATATAAGCAGAGCATGCCTGCAAGGCATACACAACAGCCAGCAGGCAAAAGGCATAGCAGCCCCTTTTATACTTTATAAACATAACAATAAGGGTTATTAGGGTTAATGAGGCTTAGGTTAACTTGGCGTCGGTTATTTATGAAGGTAGGCTAGTAATAAGGTACTGTAACAGCAGTTTTATCACCTGTTGCACTGTCTACTATTACTATATTTATACCTCTGCTATCTTCGGTAATGTCTATTTTATAGGTGCCTATAGTATAACTACCTGGTGTAATACCATCTTCCCCAAATTGAGAAGTGATTAGTTGCCTCGAAAGCTGGCTTAATATCTGCCGGTTCAAGTCCCTTTTAAAGTCTTGCAACGGGTTATCTTCAAACATTCCTAAACCAGTTTCTTGTTGCGGATCTTTTAATTTATCCTGGGCCTGTGCTGAGCCAAGCATCCAGTTATAATTATATGGGTCGCCGCCAAAGGCAGGGTTCTTAGCTTGATAAACAAAGTCTTGTGCAATAGCCTTACCAGCTCCTAATAAGCAGAAAACCGTGAATAAGCATAAAGTAAATAAAGATTTTTTCATAAGGGTAGGCTTTTAAATTGCTTTATGTAGATCAGAATACTTCTCTTGCTTTTTTCCCTTCAGCCTCTAACTGCTTGGTAAGCTGGTCTTCCTGAAGGTAATTGTACACTATAGCCACAACATAGTTTGCCACTTCTTCAATAAGATCATAGCGCGGTTGCAGCACCTGCTCAAATAAGAGTACATCGTTAATGGCAATAGAAACTAAGGATCCGTTGCCACGTGCAGGCTGCTCTTTAACTAGTACAGTGAAGTTTTTTGCCATTGGCGGGGCCTCCCACTGCATAAGGAAAATATCGTAAAAGTCTCGGCCAACTTTAGTGATGGTTTCATCTACAACCAATCCATCTACTTCCAAATCCACAGATGCTTGTGTTTTTTCCTGCAAAAATTGGTTAAGCAGACTAACTGTTTCTTGCTTACGCATCTTTTCTTTACTGATAGAATCTTGCCTGATTACGTTCTGCTCATACTCTTGCGCTTTAACAAGCTGCATTACTCCACAAACCATCAGCAGGCAGAAAGTCAACAATAAGCCTTTAAGGGGAAATGCCTTCATAGACACAAATACAGAACAAAATGAATATTAAATTGACTTTATATAGCACATATACTTTATTTACATTAAAAAGTTTAGTTAAAAAATTAATTTTCCAAGGCAAAGGATATCCTTCAGGCTAACACACTTTTATATACTCTTGCTTTTTAAAGTATAGGATGGGTGGTAGTAAATCCGTTTTATCACAAAGTCCTATCAGGCATCAGTTCGGTAACAATACCTATGTATTTTGATAAGTGATAGCAGATTTCACGAATCATCGGTATGAAATGCTTGATATCAACTAAAGAAATATGGCAGGATTAGGAGCACAATAGGCGCCAACAGCTTATTCTATTTTTGTACTAAAAGCTGATTTAAAGAACTACAGGGCGGTTATTAATATAACTTAAAACATTAAAATATAGCACAATACAAATACTAATATTTACATAACAGCCAATAAAAGGCTAACGAAGTATGGTTTTATAAGGAAATTATTCTTTATCTTTGGCCACAGGATTTTGTATTTTAACTTTTTAGCCAAAGTGTCTTCATCATTTTTACGACTTACCTCTGTTAATGTACACATTGACGGAATCGGGAAAGTTCTGATTGAGCGAAGCGATAAAGCAAAGCGCCTCAGCATTAGCGTACGACCTTTAAAGGGTGTACGTGTGGCTGTTCCGCCGCATATCAGCTTCGAAAAAGCAGAACAGCTCATTTATACCAAGTCAGACTGGATAAAAGAGCACCAGACGCGCATGCAGCAGCATGAACAGCAGCTTACCGTGTATGATGGCTCTACGGAGTTTAAAACCAAATACCACACGCTACGCCTGCTAACTCATGCACAGTACAGTATGCGTTGCGTTATTCAGGATGGGTTTATAAATGTATTTTACCCTGCCCATAAAGATGTGCGTGACCCTGATGTTCAAAAGTTTATCAGGCAGTCGATTGAGGAAGGTTACCGCAAAGAGGCAAAGCAGTATTTACCGGGCCGTGTGGCTTACTTTGCTGAGAAGTTTGGGTTTACTTATGAGAATGTATTTATTAAAAGTGCAAAAGGCCGCTGGGGTAGCTGTTCTCATACTAATAACATCAACCTGAACCTGCACCTGATGCGCTTACCCGATGCCCTATGCGACTATGTAATCCTGCACGAACTGGCGCACACGGTAGAGAAAAACCATGGTCCACATTTTTGGGCACTACTGGATAGCATTTGCGGAAATGCAAAAGCACTGGACAAAAAACTAAAAGCTTATCGTATATCCATCTTCTAAGGCAAAAGCTATCGGCTAATTTTACTAAACTACTCAGACTTCATAAAAGTATAAACCACCTAAAGCAGCTACTGAAGCTGCTTTAGGTGGTTTATACTTTTATGAAGCTCAGGTACCACACACATGAAAAAGGTTTTTTACGCTATTATTTTGCTTGCTCTGCTTCAATCTTGTGTTAGCCAGCAAGTAGCTATTAGAGACTATTCAACAGAGCACGTTGCTATACCATTCCAAGCGACTGAGATCTACATAAAAGACAGCAGAACAAATAAACAGCCCATGAATTGGGACCTGCCTGCCATTGCCACCAAACAGTTATCTGTAACAGGTAGCCCTGAGCTTACATCAGCCGACATACAATTGCTGACAAGTATAGTTAAAAAATCGGAGTCAGCTAATGGCACGCCTGCCAAAATAACTGTTCGTTTACTTGAAGGCACCTGTAATATTTATGCAGATTGGAGCAAAGCAAAAGAGTTTACAAAAGTTGCCATTGAGCTTGAGGTAGAAGAACTAAACGGGCAAAGATACTTTAAGAGTAATGCAGAAGTTTTTTATGAATACGGGACTCTAAATGCTCTGGAGGATTCTGTTGTAAAAGCTTATAAGCTAGCCCTGAAAAATGCTACACATCAATCTTTAAAACAATTACCAAGTCAAGTCAACTAGGTAGCAAATCTCAAATTTAATATTCATAGCTGCGCTGATCTTAAATTGTATAAACAGCACTTTCAGCTATATTAAAAGAAAAAGCGAGGAATGTATTCCTCGCTTTTTCTTTTAATATACTTTCTAACAATTAGCTGGCCTTCTTCAAAGTATGCGTTGATACGAAGTTTATAAAATCGCCTACCTTATCAATTGGCACCTCGTCTGGAATAGTGATCTTAAAGCTCCTCTCTAGTTCCAGGATAATATCCACCACATCCACTGTATCAAAGCCAAAGTCCTGTAGCATTCTGTCGGCCCAGAGACGATCAGCTTTTATCTCTTTTGTTTTGCTAATGATACGGATAACCTCCTTTTCAATAGCGTTATTTGTAGCAATCATAGTAGTTTAAACTGTGTATTCTCTTACTTTTCCATTAACGCGAAGCGCCTCCTGCTTTTGCAGCTTTAAAGCACCGCGTTTCTTTTTACCAATTAATTTATCTTTTAGCTTTTCGTTTAACAAGTACATTACCGGTACTATCAACAACGTAACAATTGTAGCAAATCCTAAGCCGAAAATAATAGTCCAGGCAAGCGGTCCCCAAAACGCTGCACTGTTACCACCCATAAAGAAATTCGGCTTAAACTCTGTAAATAAAGTATAGAAGTTCAGGTTTATGCCCAGTGCCAGTGGTATCAGACCTAGTATAGTGGCTGTAGCCGTAAGCAATACCGGGTTGAGACGTGTTTTACCAGCCTCTACAATTGCCTCCTTAAGTTCTTTTCCTTCTTCTAACAACAGGTCCGTAAACTCTACTATCAGGATACCGTTCTTCACCACTATACCTGCCAGTGCCACTATACCTACCCCCGTCATTACAACAGAGGCATCCATTTTAAAGATAGAGAAACCTAGCAGCACACCAATGATACTGAACAGCACCTCTGAAAGTATAATAAACGGTTTTGATACGGAGTTAAATTGTGTTACCAGGATCAAAAAGATAATGAAGAAGGCTGCAACCAAGGCCATAAACAGGAACTGCCCTGTCTCCTGCTGCTCTTCCTGCTGTCCGCCCATGCGCACCTGGTATCCTTCTGGTGTCTGAAAATCCTGCAACGACTGCTCTATCTGCTGTACAACTTCGTTTGCGTTGTAACCAGCCAACACGTTAGATTCCAGCGTAACCATGCGCTTCAGGTTCTTGCGTTTAATACCGCCATAGGTAGTGCCATACTCTATACTTGCCACAGACGAAAGCGGAATCTGGCGCACCAGGCCTGAATTCATGTCGCGGTACGTGATGCGCATGTCCAGCAATCCATCAATATTATTACGGTATTGCTCAGCCAGGCGAACCTGTATAGGGTATTCATCTTCATCGAGTTTAAATTTAGACGCCTCTTTACCGAAAATAGCAGTACGAATTTCGGTTCCAATCTGAGCTGTGCTTAAGCCTTCACGGTTTGCACGCTCTCGATCAATATTGATTACGATTTCTGGCTTACTATCTTCTAGGTCTGATTTCAAACCCTCGATACCACCTATCTGCTGATCACTGATATATTGTTCCACGTTTTTAGAGAGTGCGATCAACTGCTGGAAATCCTCTCCTGATATCTCGATGCTAATTGGCTTACCAACCGGCGGTCCATTTTGCTCTTTATCAACAGTTATTTCAGCGCCTGGTATGCCTTTTACAGCCTCGCGTATCTCGCTCAGGTAATCACTTGTTGTTTTATCGCCAACGCGGTCCATGTACTCTACAAAAGCTACTGTTACCTTGCCCTTATGCGACTGTGCCGTTGTGCTGCGGTCATTCTGATCTCCGGCACCGATGGCCACATTCGATATAACTGACTCAACGTTAGGGTTACTGTCACCTATCACCTTGTACACACGGCGTTCCACCAAATTTGTAACAGAATCGGTTACAGCCTGATCAGTACCTACCGGCATTTGTATATAAGTATAAACAAAGTTAGGGTCGCTGTCTGGGAAGAATACAACCTTCGGCGAACGTACTGCTACTAGTACTATCGAAAGTATAAGCAACAGGATTATACTGCCAAACACACCAACAGGGCGCCAGCCTACCAGCATCCAGCGCAGCAACTGCTCATACTTAGCCATAAATCTAGGCAGCACATTTTCCTGAAACTTATAGATAAGCCCCTTAAACACAAACCTGTTTAGCGCCACCAATATTACTGCCAGCATAATTAGGTTAGCAGTACCAAAAGAGCCTGCTATGTAAAGCGCTATAGCCACTACCACTGCCGCAGCCAATATAATCGTAAAGCGCTTGTTTTCCTTTGCAGTAGGTGCAGCATGCTCTTTCTTCATAAAAGACACTGCAAATACTGGGTTTATTATAAAGGCAACCAGCAGCGATGCCATCAGCGTTACAATAAGGGTAATAGGTAGGTAAAACATGAATTCGCCTACAATACCTGGCCAGAAAAGCAGCGGAAAGAAGGGCGCAATAGTTGTTAAAGTACCAGCCAGTACAGGCATAAACACCTCTCCTGCTGCCACCTTTGCCGACTTTACGACACCCAGATTGGAAGTATGCAAAATTCGGTGTGTGTTCTCAATAACTACAATCGCATCATCCACGACTATACCTAAAGCCAGCAGGAAGGCAAACAACACAATCATGTTAAGCGACACATCAAAAGAGTCGAACATCAAGAAAGCCACAAACATGGATATAGGCACCGATAAACCAACGAAAATAGCATTGGTAGTACCCATAAAGAACATCAGGATGATAGTAACCAGCACAAAGCCAATAATGATCGTGTTGATCAGGTCGTTCAGGGTGTGTCTTGTCTGCGTGGCTTGCTCACCTGTAACGGTTACTTTCAGGTCAGCCGGCAATACAGTGCCTTCCATCTCGATGAGCAGGTCCTCTATCTTGTCTGATGCCTCTATTAGGTTTTCGCCACTGCGCTTGATCACATTCAGCGTTATCACAGGAGCATTATCCAATCGAGCGTAGCTTTCCTGCTCTTCAAAACCTTCCTTTACTGTGGCAATTTCTTTTAACTGAATATTGGCCCCGGCTATCGACTTTACTATAATGTCACCGATCTTGTTGGGATCCACGTATTGGCCTACCACACGAACAGAGCGTTTCATTTCGCCTACTGTTACGTTACCACCCGAAATGGTCATGTTTTCCATGGCAATGGCACGCTCAATATCTGCGAACGTTACCTGCGCCACCTGCATTTTATACATATCCACGTCTACCTGCACTTCTTTTTCCAGAGCGCCGGCCATGTCTACACGCGTAATCTCAGAAAACGACTCGATACGGTCCTGGATGTCTTCAGCATAATCCTTCAACTGGTCCAGGCTATAATTACCCGATACGTTTACCTGCATAATCGGGAACTCAGAGAAGTTGATGTCCTGCACGCTTGGCTCCTGATCCAAGTCGGTAGGTAAGTCGGAGCGAGCTTTATCCACAGCATCTTTTACCTGCTGCTTCGCCTCCGACACATCCACATCGGTATTAAACTCCACCGTAATCATTGAGAAGTCCTGCAAAGAGTTGGAGGTAATCTTTTTGACCCCGGAGATGGCCTTTATTTCTTTTTCTATTGGTCTGGTCACCAAGCTTTCCATATCCGATGGCGATGTACCCGGATAAATGGTGCCCACAAAAACGGTAGGAATCACTACATCAGGGAAGTTCTCCTTTTGAATATTGATATAAGAGAAAATACCCCAGATCGAAACAATGATCGTGATGATGTAGATACTGGTTTTATTATCAATAGACCAACTTGTTGGCTTAAACTGTTTCATAGTTTTACTTTAAAGTATGGCTTACTTCTGAGTAAGGCTGCTCTGTGTATACACTACAGGCTGCCCCTCATTTACACTCTGGTAACCAGCTGTAATTATCTGGTCGTTGGCCTGCAGTCCGCTAAGTACTTCTACTTTGCCGTTGTAGCTTCTGCCGGTTTTAATTTCTTTTCTGGCAGCTACGTAGCGGTCGCCTTCTTTTTTGGCAACATATACATACTCTGCCTTTTCGTCTTTCTGCACCAGGTTTACTGGCAGCACAACCACATTCTCATTTTTATAGTCCTGAATGCGAACCACGGCTACCATGTTTGGCTTTAGGTTTATCTCTTTGCCATTCTTCAGGCGTAGCTCTACTTTAAATGTGCGGCTTGTAGGATTTATAAAGCTGCCTACAACATCTACCTTAGTCTCCACTTCCTGATCCAGGTCCGGGAAGTAGACAACAGCATCGCTTCCTTTGGTTACTTTGGCCTGGTATGCCTCCGATACTTCCGCTACAATTTTACCTCCCTCCGAATTTACTACCCTGATGATGCCTACCCCCGGCGCCACAGCCTCTCCTGCATTTGGCATTACATCATCTACCACTCCGGTTATCGGCGCCTTCACATTATACTGGTCTCGCTGCTGCTGCAGTGTTGCCAGGCTACGTTCCAAAGCCTCTTTGTTATTTTTGGCTGTCAGGTACTGCATTTCTGTGCCTATCTTCTGGTCCCAGAGGTTCTTCTGTCTTTCATATGCTATATTAGCTAAATCGAGCCGGGTTTTCACTTCAGCGATGTTCTGCGCCAGTACCTGCGCATCTATGGTTGCCATTGTCTGGCCTTTAGAAACTCGGTCGCCGCGCTGCACACGCACACTTGTAAGCACACCAGGCACTTTAGCACTTACCAACACATTCTGGTCAAAATCTACTTTGCCCTGTACCTCCAGGTAGTGGCGGAAAGTATCCTGTGCTACTGCTTCTACTGCTACTGGCACTGTTTTTCGCTCTGTGGCAACTGTTTTACCTTCTGCTTTCAGTTCAGCCTCCAGCGATGCTATTTGCTCCTGTATCTTTTCCTGCTGTGCCTTTAACTCTTTCAGCTGCGCTTCTTTATCGTTGCTTCCTCCGCAGGCTGCCAAACCCAGCATAATAGCCATTGAAGAGATCCCTAATAATCGTTTCATTTAGTTTTAGTGATTTGGTAGTTTTTCGATAGTTTTATTTAGTTAACAAAGTGCCGGTTGCTTTCTCTAAGTTTACTTTAGCAATAAGTGCATCGTAAATAGCTGCATAGTAATTTGTCTGGGCCTGGCGCAGGTCTGTTTCTGCGGTTACCACTTCCAGGTTAGAACCTACGCCCTCCTGAAACTTAATCTTAGAAACACGCGCAATCTCCTCTGCCAGCTCCAGGTTTTCACGCTGCGAGTCCAGCACATCAAGGGCGTTGGTCAATTCTGTTGAGGATTGATCTATCTGCAGGTCTATACTTTGGCGTAGCGTTTCAAAGCCATACTTTGTATTATCGAGCGTTAGTTTTGCCTGCTGTATCTGATAGTGCTTGCGCAAACCATCAAAAATAGGTAGTTGTATCTGCCCCCCTACATAGCCATACTCCAGCCAGTTTCGTGTTTTAGTTATTTCGCTGAACTCGTTGTTCGCTGCATTATAGCCATAGCGGGCATTTAGGTACAGTTTGGGCATGTAGCCAGAGCGTCTGTTGCGTAGGTCTAACTCAGCAAGGTCGCGTTGTGTTTCAAGTATAGCGTATTCGATGCGGCTGCTGTAGTTAAAATTTTGCGGAGCTGCCTGGGCCGTACTTACTTCTACTTCTTCCAGTTTATCCGTTAGTACCAGCTGCTGTTTGTGGTCGATGCCCATCTGAAACTTGAGCAAGCTTTCGCTTAGCTCCATCAGTCGTTCTGCTTTCTGCTTTTCCACCTTTAGGTTATTAAGCGATACACGCAAACGGTCTACATCCAGCTTTTCAGCCACACCGTTTTCAAACATTACTTTGGTCTGGAAAAGCACAGTGTCAAGCCTGATAATATTCTGATCCAGCAGCTTCATACGCTCACGGTTTACAAGCACACCATAATATGCCTTTGCAACCTGCTCTGCTACTTCTATTTCACTTTGAGCTGTGTTTCTCTTAGAAAGTTCGGTGTAAGTTTTGGCAGCCTTTAGGCCGATAAGGTAAGTACCGTCAAATAGCAGTTGGTTACCTGTAAGTATAGCGTTTCCGGTATAAGCCGGAGTAAACGTAACCGGCACAAATGTACCAGGCTGCGGTGAGTTAGGATCATCTGGATCGTTGAAGAACTCTGCTGGCAAAAAACTCTGCTGCTGTATAAAATTATCTCCTACATCAAGCGAACCGTTAATTTGCGGCAAGCCCATAGCCCTTATCTCACCGACTTTAGCTTTATCTATTCGTTCCTGGTTGCGCAAAACCTGCAAACTTGCCCTATTCTGCAGCGCATACTTTATACTTTCCTGCAGGCTAAACTGCTGCGGGGCCTGCCCCTGCGCATTTGCGGAGCCAACCAGCACAAGAACAGCTAAAAAAAGACTTAGGTAGTTTTTCATAATTTTATTTAGATAGTAGTCGGTAGTATTATTCTTCTTCTATTCTTTGCTTGTACTCGTTTATCATTTTATGCCCCCGGAGAGTGGCCATGCCTAGCATATAGTGCTCCAGCATATCTAGCTGCACCTTCTGTATGTTAAATTCGTGTGGCGGAAACAGCTTATTGTCATAGGCCATCTCTACCATGCCTAATCGCATGCGCGCCATAATCTCTACATCCAAATCGCCTCTGTACAGGCCCTCAGCAACACCTCTAAGTATATTCAGCTTGATCTTATCCAGCATAAAATCATACTTATGGGCCATCCAGAGCTGCCAGCTGTCACGGTGATACTTCTGCACATCATGGAAAATTGATGGATGCACTTTGGATACAATGTGTTTTGTCATCTCCATCAGGTTCCACAACTCTTCAATAGCATTGCCTGCACCTTGCATAGAACACTCACAATCACTCTCCATCGACTCCAGAAAGCATTTGCAAGAGTAAAACACAATCTGATCTTTGTTCTCAAACAATTTATAGATGGTCTTCTTCGACATCGACAAATGCTGTGCGATATCATCCATAGATACACTTTTGATCCCCCGCTGACAGAAGAGGTCAAAGGCAGCTTTGGTGATTTTTAGCTTGATATCTAAGTTCTCCGTTGTCTCCATTTCGCCACAAAACTATGGAAACGTTTTTTATCTCCAAAGTTTCCGCACATTATTTTCATGTTAAATTTTCGGCAAAAAAGCACTTTACGGAGCTGTTTATAAGTAATATACAAACCCCATGTGTTTAGATAACCAGTATACCTATTGTTGAATAGTTGACAGACACAGGTTAACACAAGACACAATCCGGCCTGACCACGACAAACAATGCGGTTAACCTGATCAGCTAAATAAGCTTGACTCTAAAAATTTATAAACCCAGAACACCTCTTAAATTGGTGTAGCCGTTTTTGCTTAAGGGTATGCGTTGCCCTGTTTTTAGCAGCGCCACATGGCTGTCTTTTTCAAAGGGCTCTATTCGGGTGAGTTGAGAGAGGGAAAGTATAAACGACCGGTGTACACGCACAAACTGGCTAGAACTAAGAGTTTTTTCATAGTAGCCCATCGTTTTCTTTTTCAGGAAAGTGCCTTCTTTGGTATGTATTTTAACATAATCATCGTAGGCCTCTAAGTATAAAACATCTGCTACAGGTATAATTTTGATGTTGTTGCCTACCTTAACCACGATGCGCACCTGCTCCTCTGGTTGCTTGGCTGTTGTTTCTTCCAGCTGCTGCAGCTTTGCTTCGGGTACGGCTACTTTTCGCTGTTCTTGCCACTTTTGTACAGCCGCATCAAAACGTGTTTTACTGAAAGGTTTTAGCAGATAATCCACTGCGTTAGCCTCAAAAGCCTTAATGGCATATTCATCGAAGGCTGTGGTAAAGATCACAGAAGGCGCATGCTCTACCAGTTCCAGCATCTCAAAACCATTTATCTTTGGCATCTGCACATCCAGAAAGATCAGGTCGGGTTGGTGCTGCATAATAGCTTTCACACCCTCAAATCCATCGCCGCACTCCTGCGCCACTTCTATGTCGGGGTGGTTCTGCAGGTATTCGGCTACTATACTTCTGGCCAATGGTTCATCGTCAATAATCAGGCACTTGCTCATAGTTTTTGAGGTATTTTGATGGTGGTAGTAAATGTATGGTCTTGTTGTTTTGTACTTAACAGGTCTTGGCGGGCATAAAGCAAGTATAGCCTGCGCTGCACGGAGCTTAACCCGAAGCCTGTACCACGTTTCGGCCGCGCTGTGGCCGGATCGAAGGGGTTTTGCACCTGCAGCTGCAAAACATTATCTGTTGCTGTTGCTTTTATACTTATTGCAGTATCTCCGACGGTATCATAAAGACCAAATTTTATGGCATTTTCTACTACAGGCTGCAGTAGCAAGGCCGGCAGGCGCATGTTCACAGTTTCGTTTTGTACTTGTATGGCAGTTTGGAGGCGGTGCCCAAAGCGTACTTTTTCTATTTCTAAGTATAGCTCCAGGTGCTTTAGCTCATCCTCTAATGTCACCAGCTGCTGGTCCTCTTTGCGCAGAGTGCCCCTTAAAAAATCAGACAGTTGATGAATCATGATTCTGGCTTGCTCGGGCCTTGCTCCTACCAACGCACTAATGGAATTAAGGCTGTTGAACAAAAAGTGCGGTTGCAATTGCTGCCGCAGATTGTACAGTTCTGCCTCGCGGGCTAGTTTATCGGTGGCAGCTTTTCGTTCTTCCTCCTGTCGGCGGTTTAAAGTATAAAACCACATCCAGCTCAAGAGCAGCATCAGCAACACCATCAGCCAGGCAAACACCATACGCACAGGCAAGCTGGCATCCAAAAAAGTTAAGTAATTTACTTCCCCTTTGAATACTCTGCTGATAATAAAATCGAATAGAAAAATACAGATACCGGCCATGCCTAGGCTCCAGCCAAACAGATATGCTCCCTGTTTTATACTTGGCTGGTAGTAGCGCAACCCGGTGCTCATGGCATAACCGCCAGTCACCAGCAGCAGGTTTGTGAGCAGCGCATCGGCGATAGCTATACTTGTTACCACTCCCACCGACCACAGCAGCGTAGCCTGCACAGCAGACCAGAGCAAAGCCCAGCCCAGGTATACAACCAACATAATGCGTTGTGGGTACATGCTGTTTATACTTTAGAAGCTCTTAATCTGCAAGCCGCCGAACAGCGAAGTGCCTTTAATGATCAACACTTTGTTTGGATCATAGCCGCCTGGCATAATAGGACGCTTGTCGTCGATGCCACCAAGTATGGCCACTGCCTCAGATTTAACCTCCCAGTGCGCAGGCACAACTAAGGTGGTACCACCAAATATCTGGGTGGCTTCCAGTACAGCAGGTTGCTGCAAATCGGCCTGGCTCATGTTCAGTTCTGTTCCTCCAAAAATACTCACTACCTCACCGCCTCTAAAGTTTTTAGAGATAATGTTCTTTTTTACCCCTCCAAAAACAGCTGTGGCATCTACATAGTCTTCAGTAGACTCATCGCTGCCAAACACATTAAAACTTTCGTCTTGGTAATTAGCCGCAGGAGTTTCTGTAGTATAATCGTTGAGTGGTTGCTGTGGCTGAGCAGGCGGAATAAAGTATGAGCGTTGTCGCTTAGGCTTTAGCATTACCCACAGGCCAATGCCTATGAGCAGGATAGGCCAGAAGTAAAACCTAAGGTTTATCCCCGGAACCAAGTCACTTATCAGGAACACAGTACCTATAATTATTAACACCAGCCACGATGGCTTCCTGAAGTTATCTTTAAAGCCTATAAAAAGCCCCAGCACAATCAGGAACATCTGCCATGAAAATACCCACCTTGGCAGAAAAAAATAATCTAGTTTGGTGGCAAGTATAACTAAGCCGATGATAACCAGCAGTAAGCCAGCCATTACTTTACCACCGCCACGTTGCGGGTTCTCCCAGTTGCCGCCGTAGTTGTTTGAGTTAAAGTCTCTGTTGTTCATAGTTTCTTTTAGTTAATATCTGATCAAATGTACTTCAATCAAAAGTATAGGTCTAGGGTTAATAGGCTAGCCTTGGAAAGAAGTCGGTAAACGAGGGAGTTGCGTCGGTAAAGATAGAAAGTATATAGTGGTTATACTATGCTTCTGATTTAGTCTTTACACTTTTAAAAGCAGTACATAGCAGTAAACTTTATAGAAAACATGTATATAGTAGCTTATCCATTTTGCCCGTACTTTTTACGTATTATCCCATAGTAATTTTATCTTTGCATATTATGGTGGAGAACATACAAGCAGTAGCACAAGAGATAGAAGCAGCGCAGCTTACCAATGCTGCAGAACTGGAGCAGTTCCGTATTACCTACATAGGCCGTAAAGGCCGTGTGGCAGAGCTTTTTGATAATTTAAAGCAGGTTGCACCAGAGCAGCGCCGCGAGGTGGGCCAGCAGCTGAATGCCTTAAAAAATCGTGCCCAAGAGCGTTTTGATCAAGCGCAGGAGCAGCTAGCCAGCACTGCTGACACAGCCGGCGATACAGGCTTCGATTTTACACTGCCCCCAGTACCCAACACCTTAGGCACACGCCATCCGCTTTCGCTGGTTCGCCGCGAAATCGTGCGTATTTTTGAGCGCATTGGTTTTAACGTGGCTGAAGGCCCAGAGATTGAGGATGATTGGCACAACTTCTCAGCCCTTAACTTCCCAGAAAACCACCCTGCCCGCGAAATGCAGGATACTTTTTTCCTGAGCGAAGACAAGGATAAGCTACTGCGTACTCATACTTCTAATGTGCAGGTGCGCCTGATGGAGAATAACCAGCCTCCACTGCGCAGCATTATGCCAGGCCGTGTGTACCGTAACGAAGCCATCTCGGCGCGTGCGCACATGGTATTCCACCAGGTAGAGGGCCTATACGTGAACAAAGGCGTTAGCTTTAAAGACCTGAAGGAGACGCTTTATTACTTTGCTAAAGAGATGTTTGGACAGGATACTAAAATTCGTTTCCGTCCGTCTTTCTTCCCGTTCACAGAGCCAAGCGCCGAGATTGACATCTCCTGCTTTATCTGTAAAGGTGAGGGCTGTAATATCTGCAAAGGTAGCGGTTGGGTAGAAATTGGCGGCTCTGGCATGGTAGATCCTGCTGTGTTGGAAAGTTGTAAGATCGACTCTAAAGTATACTCTGGCTTTGCTTTTGGTATGGGCATCGAGCGCATCTCCATGTTAAAGTACCAGATAAAGGACCTTCGCCTGTTCACAGAAAACGACGTGCGCTTCCTGCGCCAGTTTGAAGGAGTAATTTAATTGTTGATTGCTGGGTTTCGCCTGCTCCAGCTTTCTTGCCATTTATTTAACCAGTTATACTTGGCAGATTTTTTAACAATTAACAACTAACAATTAACAACAAAAAAATGAAACTAGAAGATATCAAAACAATAGGGGTTGTAGGTGCCGGCACCATGGGCCAGGGCATTGCGCAGATTTGTGCACAGGCAGGCTATAAAACCATACTTTTTGATATCAACGAGCAGGTACTGCAGAAAGCAGAAGCTACTACTGCTAAGAACCTGGACAAAGGCATTGAGCGCGGCAAGCTTACCGAGCAGGAAAAACAGGCAGCCTTGGCAAATCTCACCTTTACTGGCGATACACTGCAACTGAGCTGCGATGTTATTATTGAGGCTATCGTAGAGAAGCTGGAGGTAAAGCAGAGCATCTTTAGAGAACTGGCCGATATCAACACGCCCGATACCATACTAGCTTCTAATACCTCCTCTATCCCGATCACGCAAATAGCTGCTGCCGTTCCTAACCCAGAGCGCGTGGTGGGCATGCACTTCTTTAACCCAGCCCATATTATGAAGCTGGTAGAGGTAATCTCTGGTGCCGCCACAGCCCCCGAAACAGCCGAAACAATAAAGCAACTGGCCGAAAAACTTGGTAAAGTTGCTGTTATGGCAAAAGATTCTCCAGGTTTTATCGTTAACCGTGTAGCACGCCATTTTTACGTGGAGGGGCTTAAGCTGCTGGAAGAAGGCGTTGCCGACATCGAAACGATTGATAAGCTGATGCAGGCCAGCGGTTTTAAAATGGGCCCCTTCGAACTCATGGATTTAATTGGCGTTGACACAAACTACTCGGTAACAACATCTATGTTCGAGGCTTTTCATTATGATCCGAAATTCAGACCAAGCCGCATACAGCAGCAAAAGGTGGATGCAGGGCACCATGGACGTAAGTCTGGCAGGGGCTTTTACAAGTATGAGTAGGCTGTTGCCACTCCTGCTTCTTCTATTTTTATTTGGCTGCAAAGACAGCTACCAAGGCCCCGCCATACCTGAGGTGCCTGTAAGCGAGCAAATTAATGTAAGCAGCCTACAATACCCAGAACTACGCCGCGATGGCGGCTATGTATACTTGAATGCTGGCTACAAAGGCATACTTTTAGTACGCCAAAACGCAAGCCTTTATACTGCTTTCGAACGTGCCTGCCCCTACGACCCAACTGCCGCCTGCGCCCAGGTAGAAGTAGACCAGTCTAACCTGTTTTTAATAGACACATGCTGCGGCTCCCAATTTAACTTTCAGGGCAACGTAACTTCAGGCCCGGCTGTGTATGGGTTAAAGCAATACCGCACCTCGCTTTCGGGCTCTGTGCTTTATATTTCTAATTAAAATTTTCTTTTTGATTTACAGCAGCTTATACTTTAACTAAAGATTTTTTTAGCAACAGACTTGCGTAGTAAGTAAAACCGCCGTAATATTGCACCATCAATCAGCGAGAAAGTCGCAGATGATATGTCGAAATTCCTCCTTAGCTCAGTCGGTTAGAGCACCTGACTGTTAATCAGGGGGTCCCTGGTTCGAGCCCAGGAGGGGGAGCAAAAGCCACTCAGCAATGAGTGGCTTTTTTGTTTTCCATACAATCCATATTATTGCCCCCTCATTAGATAATCTCGATTAGTCCCACCCCGACTTTATTATATTAGACTACTCCAACTAGCAGATTTAATTAACATAATCAAATCAATAGATTGATTTAGCATCTACTAAAGCATTAGCTTTGAATTACATGCCCCATCTTATATATTTGGTAAACCAAATATAGCCTAATAATTCCCATGATTAACTCATCTTATAACATATTAAGAAAAGCATGAACAAACTTTACAAAATTTTTCTAACCTGTATTTTAATACATATAATTAGTCAGGGCCAACTTTTAGCCCAGGCACCGGATTTTATTTGGGCTAAGCAAGCTGAGGGCACCCACACGAATGTACATGAGAGCGGACAAGCTATCGTGCGTGACGCCATGGGAAATCTTTATGTAACAGGTAACTTTAGCAATATTATTACTTTTGGATCAATTAGGTTATTAAGTAATGGTGAAAACGACGTGTTCATCGTCAAGTACGATGCCACGGGAAACGTGCTGTGGGCGAAGAGTGCAGGGGGGCAGCATAGTGACACTGGTTATAGCCTTGCCGTGGACGGCGCAGGAAATGTTTACGTGACGGGAGAATATCAAGGTACTGCTACTTTCGGCACCACCACCCTCACGAGCTCAGGCGGCTACGACGTGTTCATCGCCAAGTACGATGCCTCGGGAAACGTGCTGTGGGCGAAGAGTGCAGGGGGGCAGCATAGTGATACTGGTTATAGCCTTGCCGTGGACGGCGCAGGAAATGTTTACGTGACGGGAGGATTTCAAGGCGCTGCTACTTTCGGCACCACCACCCTCACGAGCTCAGGCGGCTACGACGTGTTCATCGCCAAGTACGATGCCTCGGGAAACCCAATATGGACTAATAGGATGGGGTCTGATACCAATGACTATGGCCGTGGAGTCACTACAGACGGCAATGGCAATGTTTATGTGACGGGAAACTTTGGTGGCTTCAGCTCAAACCCCTACGTTGATCCCAGTGCTTTTGTAGCTAAATATGATGCATTGGGAAACATAGTTTGGAGTAAGCAATCAACAATAACCTGTAGTTGCTCTTTCATGTCAGGATTATATGCCACAGGCAGAGGTATCGCCGTAGACGGAGCGGGAAACATCTATGTGACAGGGCACTTTTCCGGAAAAATGAGAATCGGGACTACCTCTCTCTCTACATCAAAGGAAGATGTTTTTATTGCCAAGTACGACAACACAGGCAACGTGCTGTGGGCAAAGAGCGCAGGGGGACAGGTACAGGGCAATAATTATGGCTACGGTTATGGCATCGCTGTGGACGGTGCGGGTAATGCTTACGTGACGGGTTCTTTTATTGGAGCAATCACCTTCGGCAGCACTTCCTACACAAGTTCTAGCTCAAATAATATGTTCATTGCCAAGTACGATACTTCGGGCAACGTACTGTGGGCAAAAAGAGGAGGAGGAGAAAATATCTATAGCTATAGCTTTGGACGAGGCATCGCTGTGGACGGTGCGGGCAACGCCTACGTGGCGGGAGAATTTGGACCTATTTTCCCATTGGGCTCTCCTGTCAGTTTCGGCGCTGCAACGCTCTTGAGCTCTGGCGGCGTTGACGTGTTCATCGCCAAGTACGATGCCTCAGGCAACACGCTGTCGGCAAAAAACCCAACATCCTTTGGATTAAATGACCAAGCACGAAGTGTAGCCGTGGACGGATCAGGCAACACCTACGTGACCGGCTACTTCCAGGGCACTGCTACTTTCGGCACGACCACCCTCACAAATGCCCGCGAAATCGGCACCGACATCTTCATCGCCAAGTACGATGCCTCGGGAAACGTGCTGTGGGCGAAGAGCGCAGGGGGGGAAAGCTCTGATTACGGCAACAGCATCGCCGTGGACGGATCGGGCAACGCCTACGTTACCGGCAACTTCTGGGGCACTGCTACTTTCGGCACGACCACCCTCACGAGCTCAGGCGACGACGTGTTTATTGCCAAGTACGATGCCTCGGGAAACGTGCTGTGGGCGAAGAGCGCAGGGGGAGCAATCTCTGATTACGGCAACAGCGTCGCCGTGGACGGATTGGGCAACGCCTACGTGACAGGAGAATTTAAAGGCACTGCTACTTTCGGCACGACCACCCTCACAAATGCCGGAGGCATCGGCACCGACATCTTCATCGCCAAGTACGATGCCTCGGGCAACGCGCTGTGGGCGAAGAGCGCAGGGGGGGCAAACTCTGATTACGGCAACAGCGTCGCCGTGGACGGATCGGGTAACTCCTACGTGACCGGCTACTTCCAGGGCGCTGCTACTTTCGGCACGACCACCCTCACAAATGCCGGAGGCACCGACATCTTCATCGCCAAGTACGATGCCTCAGGCAACGCGCTGTGGGCGAAGAGCGCAGGAGGGGCAAACTCTGATTACGGCAACAGCGTCGCCGTGGACGGATCGGGTAACCCCTACGTGACCGGCTACTTCCAGGGTACTGCTACTTTCGGCACGACCACCCTCACAAATGCCGGAGGCACCGACATCTTCATCGCCAAGTACGATGCCTCGGGCAACGCGCTGTGGGCGAAGAGCGCAGGGGGGGCAAACTCTGATTACGGCAACAGCGTTGCCGTAGACGATGCAGGGAATGCCCACGTGACCGGCTCCTTCCACGGCGCTGCTACTTTCGGCACGACCACCCTCACGAGCTCAGGCGACGACGTGTTTATTGCCAAGTACGATGCCTCGGGAAACGCGCTGTGGGCGAAGAGCGCAGGGGGGGCAAACTCTGATATTGGCCGTGGAATAGCCGTGGGCAAAACAGGAGATGCCTATGTGACTGGAGCCTTCGCCGGGACAGCAGCTTTCGGCACCAAATCACTCACTAGCGACGGTTCAGCTATGTTTCTTACCAAGCTAAACCATGACGGCAACCCCACAAGCTTACCAAAAGCTGAATCCTCATCCATTCTCCTGTACCCGAACCCAACAAATGACAAGCTGTATTTAGCATTTCCATTAAAAGGAATATCAATCTTAGAGATAAAACTTCTTGATGTTAAGGGTCAGATCATGCTGAGGGAGACGCTTAGGAATGTGTTTGGAGAAACCATTCATACTTTAGATTTAAGAGGGCAGACAAAAGGAGTATACTTTCTCCAGCTTATAACGGAGCAGGGAGTGATAACCCGGCGAGTAGTAAAAAATTAGTGGGAGACTATTAAAAGCCTGGTGTATAACCAGGCTTTACTCTTTACTAAGGTTCTGTCATAAACTCTATGGCCGCAGATTGATAACCTATTAGAGAGTCAACTTTATAAACATCCCCTTCTTCTGCACAAACGAGTTAATTACAGGCTGAGGCTTTCCCATAATACATGATCTGGCCCCGAATATTTCTGCAAATCTCCAATAAAAATCAGGCAACTATCATGATTTGTAACACCTTGAAACAACATATATAAAGGTGATTTTAATTACTATAATAGCATTATTCTGACTGTTAATCAGGGGGGCCCTGGTTCGAGCCCAGGAGGGGGAGCAAAAGCCACTCAGCAATGAGTGGCTTTTTTGTTTTCAGACCTGTTTGGTTCTTTAGCTACAGGTTTTGGACTTAAGCTAATAGCCAAGTATATGCCTGCTCCTCGTCTGTAAAAAAACTAAACTCAAATGTTCCTGTTGCCATGTTGGGCAAGCTTTCTAGTTTTTCCTGCAACCGCAGGGAGTCTAGCAGCAGTAAGCTATTTGCTGTTTCTACGCGTGCATACTTGTTAACACTTGAACTTACCAAAATAGGAATAAATTCTTCGAATAGCCACCTTGCATCCTGTACTGTGGTATAGTAAGTCGCTTTGGCATTGCCCAGCCACCTCCTAGGCTTAAAATTTTTGATCAGCTTCAGTATTGTTAGGAATTTCTCTCTAAGTGCATCACCCTCCAGATGGCACTTCCAGTGCACATACAACATAGAAGTTGTTTCATGCATTTCTACTCTGTAAAATTCGTCCTCTGCTATAACTTCCATGTTCTATTTTCTCCTGTTGGGTTAATCATGCTTGCTTTTACTTGAATATACAAAACTCATAAGCCCACTGCAATTTTAAGCCTTACTTGCATGCTAACAACTACCTAGCAGCCCTCAGCTCGTTTATCACATTAACAGAGCATATACTTTAGGTATACAGCTATATGAGTTTACGAATCCAACACGATGGAAACTTACACAAATCAACCTTTTAGTGAGTATTTCAGTAACAATAGATATGGCAATATCTTCATATAAAGCTGTCCCTAATGTAGCGGCACCTGGATTACTGCCTTTAAACTATAAAACATAAAACTATGAAAAACATAAGAGTATATTTAATGACGCTGCTCGTGCTGTTAACCTTTACACTTAGCAGTTGCGAATTAGTGGGAGATATTTTTGAAGCCGGTATGTGGACCGCATTAATCATCATCGTGATTATTGTGCTGGTCATTACCTGGCTGTTTAGAAAGTTAAGACGCTAACATAAACAAAAAAGGGGCTTGATAGCCCCTTTTTTGTTTTGCATTTATACTTGACTTGCTCAATTAATACTTAATGAGTTTATACGTCTGCATGCCATTCTTGCCCTGCACACTAACGATATAGGTACCATCAGGGTAGCTGGAAAAGTCTAATTCCATTTGTTCTCTGTTCGCTGGGGCATTTACTTCTGCCATCACCTTACCCAATGTATTGATTATAGTTAGCGTATGTTCCTCTTCTGAAGGTAACTGCACTGTAACTCTTCCGGAAGTAGGGTTGGGAGCCACCAAAAGCTCCTGCAGCGCATGTTGCTGCGCCTCTACAGCTACTGTTTTCGAATAACTTACCTCTCCATTAAGGTCTACTTGCTTTAGCCTGTAATAGATTGTACCAGAAAAGCTGTTTTTGTGCGCGAAACTATAGTTGGTAACAATGCTGCTATTGCCTTGTCCCTTTACCTCTCCTACTTTTTTAAAGTCTGTTAAACTAGAACCAAACTCTACTTCAAAATGACTGTTGTTGATTTCTGTTGCCGTTCTCCAGAACAGCTTAGTTACACCTTGGCTGTGCGCTGCTGTAAAATTTGATAGCTCTACCGGGAATGGCTGCACACTTGTAAAAACAGCAACTTCGTTTCTGTTGAATGTTTGCGCAGCAACAGCTTGGCTTGTGTAAGCAGCCTGAAGTGCATTAGTAGTTTGCGCTGCTGCCCCTGGCGTAGTGGCATCTACGGCAGCATTGAAGTCGTCTGTAAAAGTGATTTCGTGTAAGCCTGTAGTCATATTTAACTTATAAGCTGCTGCCTTTTTAAGCTCCCACTGGTCTGTTTCAGCATTATAGCGCCCTACATACATTTTTTCCGCGTCATACTCATCGCTTGGCCGGTCACTATCTTTCCACTGTATACTAATTGTAGCTGTTGGAGAACCGCCGCTAAGTTGCTCTTTCTCGATTACCCATGTATGATCTGATGCTACCCGCTGGCTAGTGCCATTATGATTAAGTGGGCTCGTTATACTTGGCTTTAGGCTTACCTTGTATGCCATAGCTATATTACTGCCAGCCACCTTTACAGGTGAGACTGCTTTGCTTGTACCTACCGGAAAAACTACTTCGTTTGTAGTTCCAGCCGGCACTGTTCTATAAAGGGCACCTGCCCCCTCAGCTATAACATAGCTGGCTGTATCAGCGCTTATTAAGCTTCCGCCCTCTTTCATGGTTAGAAGTTTATCAGCAAGATTTAACTTTTTGCCATCTAGCTCAAGCTTTCCCGATATACTTAAAGGCGATGATAATTTGTTGTGCTTAATTTTAGATTTGCTGTACGCGTTGCCAAGAATAACTAAATTACCATAAGTAGTATTAGCTATGTCGAAGTTAGTACTGTCGGAGTAGACTACTGTGCTAGCTGGATTAAGCGTACCAAAAGTAGGAACCTTATCTGACACTAATTTATCAGTATTAATCACTAACGTTGCGTTTGCAGCAATATCTAGTGGTCCGCTATAAAACTTACTTTTATGTATGGCCATTTTTACGGGCACAACACCATCACCTAGAACCACCTTAGAGTTTTCTCCTGACACAACCCAGCCTTCTTTAGCTTTTATCGATACAGTAAAATCATCTTCTCTGTACTTATATTTTATGCCGTTAATTTTACTAGGAAGGTTCTTGATCAGGAACGTCTGCTCTGGATCTGTGAAGTTTCGAGGATTGGTGCCTGAGCCATCAGGATTGATGCCCCAAGAGCGCGTATCATCTAGTGGCTTGCCAGGAATGTTATAGTATGTTATTGCTCTTGTCTCAGGAATATCGCTGGCTTGCCCAATACCATGCGGGCGAACAGTTACATCATCCAGCGCGACACCGTTAAACTTAGTATGGCTGCTTGTGATCTTTATCGCCCAACGAAATACAATCTCCTGCCCTGCAGGTATGTTTACATTCTCGAGAGAAAGAGTTTTTGCTACTCTGTTTTCTGCTTTGTTTCCGTTAGCAGTTCGTTCAAGGCCACTGTTTATGGGTGTTTGTATAAGATCTATCGGATACCAACTCACACTCGTCGTTGTAGCAGATATAACATTAGGACCAATAGCATACTCCAGATGCACATCAGAAACCTCGCCTCCGTAATACCACTGCTCAATGGCAAAGCTTACATCGAAATTCTTTATAATTCGGGTTGAATTATTCTTCATTCGTAACGCAGCATAAAATACGCCTTGTTGTCCTGCTTGCCCTTTAAAACCAATTGCACGCTCTGCACTACTATTAGCACCATAACTGTAAGCCGATGAAGCAACCACAGTAGAATCATTTCCTATAAGATAAATTCTTCTAATATCCTGGTTCTCTACTCCTAAGTACCACCCTCTAATCGTGGACTGAGTTGTTAAACCTCCGTTATCCCATGCACTAGCCATACCAACGCCAGAGTAAGGGTATATACCCTTTTGTGTTGGCAATTTATTAGTTGTGTTACTTTCAAAAGTTTCGTTGTAGGAGGCAAAGCTGCTGTTACTCTCATCGTATGTTATGCTAACCTGAGCTGAAGCCGAAAAAAACTGGAGGGAGAAAAAGGCAATAAGAAACAAGGGCAGTACCTGCCTTAGTAATTGTTTATATAAAAGCATGATTTTGTAGATGTATACCGAATAAGCCTTGGGAATAGTTATATTATTATTACAACAGTATATAGTCACAAGCGTATACTTCTATATAATCATATATGTTTCAGTTTATATTTAAAATATTTAATATAAATTATTAAAAGAATATTTATAGTTTATATTATTGGTAATCAATTAAATACAAACAACCTGTTGTTATGACTTATTTTATATAATGCTAAAACACAAAAAAAGGAGCTAGCTGGCTCCCTTTTCAAATTCCATAATCAATGATTACTTATTCCGCTTAGGCATTGTACCTAGAATATAATCCCAAAGCGGAGACGATACACCATACGCCACTTCAGGATCTTTATAGTGATGGATGCTGTGATGGATCCAAAGTTGTTTTAAGAAGTTTTTGGGCGGTGCATAGGCGTGCACAACATAATGTACACCAAGGTACATAGCGTAACCAAACAAAACTCCGGCCACCACTCCGAACACATACTTCCCGAAGACCAGCTCAAAAATAAAGAAGAACATGGTGGCGTAAAGTATACTTACAATAGGCGGCATCGCCAGACGCTCTTTGTCTTTAGGAAATTCGTGATGGTTGCCGTGAAACAGATACTGCATACGTGCTTTAAAAGATGTATCGGTATCCATATGGAACACATAGCGGTGTGCCAGGTACTCTATCAAAGTGAAGATCAGCCATCCTAAAAAGAAAAAGCCGATTGCCTGAACCAGGTCTATAAAGCTATGCACCAAGCCATAGTATAACAAGCCTATGGCAATAATGATAAATATTGAGATAGGAAGGGCAATATGTGTCCTTGTCATCTTCTCGAGAATAGGATTCTCGAAGAGCTGAGCTCGTCCTTTGTGGTTGGGTTTCATAGTTGTATTTTGCTGAACGTATTAATGCTGCAAAATTATTTATTTTCAGAAAAAACAGCCCCAGCTTACCGCGACTGTATTAGATGTATAACGAGGCTGTGTAGTATTAGTTGAGCAATTCTATTATTTGAGCCACCGTGATGGCACTGCCCTCCAACTTATACTTTGCCTGCTCATAGAACTGGTTTCTGTTGGCTAAGGTTTTAGCTAAAAATAAATTAATTTCCGCCTCCGATTTATTGGCCAGTAGCGGCCTGAGACTCAGATTGGTTGCTAGTAGTCTGTGTGAAATTTCTGAAACAGGAACGGCTAAGAAAACAGTGAGGCCGTGCCGGTTCATATACTTGATGTTATCGAAGAAGCATGGGGCACCGCCGCCTGTGGCAACAACTGCACTTGGGAACTTCTGCACCAGCGCCTCCAACGCAGCACGCTCTTTTTTCCGGAATGTCTCCTCCCCCAACTCCTCAAAAATGGCTGCTATACTTTTCTGCTCACGCTGCTCTATATACTCATCCAGATCCACGAAAGTATAGCTTAATTGCTGCGCCAGTTGCCTGCCTAGCGTAGTTTTGCCACTCCCCATCATACCAAGTAAAAAGATCAGCACTTCTGATAAATTAAGAATTAGGAATTAGGAGTGGTAAGCATCTACCACACCCTTGGCTTATGGGAATACAAAGTATAAACCTTTAACAATAGACAGTTATCAATTAGCAAGTAACTCCTGCACCTCTTCTATACCTGGTGTATCGTTGTAGTGCCACTTGCCTTTTACAGTGCCATCCTGCAGCAGCATGGTGCCTGGGTTGGAGCGCATGATCGTTTTTATCACGGTGCCGTCGCCGAAATAGTATGGTGCGGCCAAGCCTACCTCGTGGCGGAACTCCTCGAACTGCTGACTGCCGCTGCTGGTTACGACCATTGGCGTTATACCTTGCTGCTCCGCGGCTTGTACCAGTTGGTTGATCTTGGCAAAGGAATCACGGTCTGCTTTCTCTGTTGCTTGCACGAATATGATCAGTTTATTCCCTGTTAGTACCTCCTGCGTAAAATCGCCTTGCTCGTTCCAAACGTTAAAGTCGGTGATCTTTGGCCCATCCTCCGGGTTAATGGCTACCATTTGTTTGAAAGTATAACTCTGGTCGGTTGGGTATACTTCAAACTCCTGCTCCTCGCCATTCTTTACCATGATATACTTGTAGCGCAGCGGCGCCGATGGCTTCATCAGGGCTGGAATATTGTTGCCTACTTTATAAGCTCTGAAATCGATGTAAGGCAAGTGTTCTACTGCGTACCAGCCAATACCCACCGAAACAACGGCTGTAAGCGCTGTAGCAATGGCTCCAGTCTTCTGGCTGATAAATGGCTGCAGGTAACGCTGCGTCATCAGCAGGACCACGATCATTACCAGCAGCACGATATCCTTTGTAAACGACTCCCAAGGCGTTAGTTTAATCGCATCGCCAAAGCAGCCGCAGTCAGTTACCTTGTTAAAGTATGCCGAGTAGAATGTCAGGAAGGTGAAGAACACGATCATGGCCAAAAGAGCAATCAGCACACCTTTTAGTTTCCAGCGCACCAGCAAAGCTACACCCAGCACAATTTCTGCCGCACTTAACACGATAGACAGAAATAGCGAGTATGGCTCAAAGGCTTTGAAAAAAGGCGCAATGTCGGTAGAGAATACTTCAAAGTACTCCTCCAGTTTGATGGCCGTGCCAACCGGGTCGTTTATTTTGATCAACCCTGAGAAGATGAACAGCACGCCCACAAAGAGCCAGCAAAACTTGCTTATGTATTTCATTTGAGTTAGAAAGTTAGAGCGTTAGAAAGTTAAAGAGTCTGATTGTTCTAAAGTATAAATCTGGCACCAGTATTCAACTGATGATTCAAAGTGAACCTTAATCTCCAAACTCACTTTATACTTTACCTACTTCACAGGCTCCGCAAATCCCGACTTAATCAGCGCGAAAACAGCATAGTTGATCATATCGCGGTAGTTGGCATCTACGCCTTCCGAGATCAGTGTCTGGCCTTCGTTGTCCTCTATCTGCTTGGTGCGGTACAGCTTCATCAGGATAATGTCTGTTATAGAGCTTACACGCATGTCGCGCCAAGCCTCGCCGTAGTCGTGGTTTTTGGCGTTCAACAGTTTTATGTTTTCCTCAATGTGGCGAGCATACTCCCGGTCCACCTCCTCCGCTGATAGACTTAGCGGCGCATCAGCAGGCAGGTTTAGCTGCATCAAAGCAATTACGCAATAGTTAATGATGCCTACAAACTCTCCGTTAATGTCATCCTCCACTAGCTGCTTGCCCTTCTCCTGGATGGAGCGGATACGTTGCGCTTTGATAAAAATCTGATCGGTGATAGATGGTAAGCGCAGCACACGCCAGGCAGTGCCGTAGTCTTTGGTCTTTTTAACAAACGTATCTTTGCAGCGGTTTACAACGCTATTATATTCCTGAAGTGTTTGGCTAATCAACTTTTTAGATTTAATTTTAAAACGATAGACTGAAATGCCACCATTGAACTCGAAAGATAAGCTTTTTAATAAAAAAAGTACACTTAACTGCCGCGGAAAAATCCTCTCTCTGAGCACGCCGCAGGTAATGGGCATTCTCAACATCACTCCTGATTCTTTTTACCCGGGCAGCAGATTAAGCTCTACAGAAGAGGCCGTTGCACGTGCAAACCAAATGCTTACCGATGGCGCCGATTTACTGGATGTTGGGGGCTATTCTACCCGGCCAGGCGCTGCTGAGGTGTCGGAGCAGGAGGAAGTGGATCGTGTAGCACCTGCCATAGAGGCTATACACGCTGCTTTTCCGGAGGCTATACTTTCTGTTGATACCTTCAGGGCAAAGGTAGCCGAGGCTGCTGTAAACGCCGGAGCCGCTATTGTGAATGATGTTTCTGGTGGTATTTTAGATGAAACCATGTTTCAGACGGTGGCACGGTTGCAAGTGCCGTACATCTTAATGCACATGCGCGGAACGCCACAAACCATGGCAACGTTGACTAAGTATGAAGACCTTGTTACAGAGGTAATCGATGAGCTACAGGCGCAGCAGGCAAAGCTTACGCAGCTTGGCGTAAAAGACGTTATACTTGACCCAGGCTTCGGCTTTGCAAAAACTGTAGATCAGAACTTTGAATTGCTGCGCCGTATGGATGAAATGCGTATCTTAGGGCTGCCCATACTTGCTGGCATGTCGCGCAAATCTATGGTGTATAAATCGTTGGAAATAAACCAGGCCGATGCACTAACGGGTACAATAGTGGTTAACACCATTGCCTTAATGAAGGGCGCCGACATTTTGCGGGTGCACGACGTAAAAGAGACGAAACAAACAATACAACTTTACACGAAAACATTACTTTGATATTTTTATTTAGCATAGGATTCCTGGAAATTGAGCTGCTCGATGTGATTGACATCCTGCTCGTGACGGTGCTGCTGTACCAGCTGTACAAGCTTTTGACGGGTAGCGTGGCACTTAAAATCTTCCTGGGCCTGCTTTCTATTTACCTGCTATACTTAGTGGTGCGTGCCGCCGGCATGGAGTTGCTTAGTATTATACTTGGGCAGTTTATGGGCGTGGGTGTACTGGCGGCCATTATACTTTTCCAGCCCGAGATCAGGCGTTTCCTGCTGCTTATAGGTAAAACCACCGCCTTTAACAACGATCGCTTTTTCCGAGGATTTCCGTGGCGCCGCGATCAGACTGAGAAACTGAGCCTTACACCGTTTATTGAAGCTGCAAAGTCTTTGGCAGGCAAGAACACAGGTGCTTTAATTGTATTTACTAAAAGCTCTGAGCTAAAATACTACGCTGAGTCCGGCGACCTGATTGATGCTGTTATCTCGAAGCGTTTACTGGTTTCTATCTTCAATAAGAACAGCCCGTTGCACGACGGAGCCGTAATCATCTCCGGTAATCGCATCAAAGCTGCCCGTTGTATACTTCCGGTTTCGGAGAACCAGGAAATTCCTGCCTCTATGGGATTACGCCATCGTGCGGCTATTGGCTTAACAGAGATTACAGATAGCGTGGTGCTGGTGGTATCGGAAGAAACGGGCCAGATTGCTTTGGTGCGAAACGGCGAAGTATACCGCAACCTTTCCTCATCGGACCTACGCGTGAAGCTGAACCAGTTCCTGTTCGACACAGACCAGCGAGCCTCTTCTGCTCCGGCTGCTACAGAGAAGTCTGTGAGTGCAGCTTAATAAAGTTTATACTTTCTTCTTTTGCCAGAAGTACCAATAAGCCGCCGGTCCAAGTATAGGCAGTATCCAAAGCAACACCATCCAGTTAAGGCGCTGTGTCAAAGTATAACGCGTTTTAAGAATGAGGTGAAAAATGCTGAGCACCACCGCGAAATAATTAGCAAATATAAGTATAACAATGAGGGGATATCTGACAAAAAGTTGGTCCATTTGGTCCTTTATCTTTTAAAACAGCATTTCGCTTACAAACCACATGAGGTAAAGCAGCGCCGGCGCCACAAACAAAAGTATGTTACCCAGGTTTACGCGCGTCCATTGCGGGTTTAGCAGCATACTGATGTAAGCCTCAGCCGACAGCAATATAGAGAAGTAGAACGTGATCTGCAGCAAGGTGTAAACAATGTTTGCCTCACCACGCATACCCGCCGTAGCATAAGCCAGAAACGAAATCACCAGCCACGACAACACCGTGCCCACTATCAATTGCCCTGGTTTAATCTTAATATTATTCATGCTGCTGCTTTACTAGTTTGATCACAATATACAAAAAAATAAAAAAGCCACTCCCCTAAGAGGAGTGGCTTTCATGTTTACGTTTATAGTTTAGCGCTTTATAATATGTTTCTGAATGCTGTGCTGCTTCGTTTGCACACGAAGTATGTACTGGCCTGAGCGTAGCCTTGAAAGATCTAGTATTGTTTCGCCTGCCTTTGCCTGCTCACGCACCAGTACCTGGCCTGTTACTGATACTATCTCCACTGTTGCATCCTCCTGAAGCTCCAGGTATAGGAACCTTTCGGTAGGGTTCGGGTAATAAGCCAGTTTTAGGTGCTCTTTTGCATCGCCTATTGCCATAACACCTGAAATGGTTAGTGTAGCAGTAAGTTCGCCAGCGTAGTTTTCGTGCTGCACGGTTGCAACCACTGTATAAGTTCCGGCGGCTGTAGGCAATGTTTCGGACCCGTTGTAGGTAACAGTAACCGGCAGGTCTGCTGGTGTAGTGGTAACAGTAATCTGTTTTGCCGTTCCATCATACTCCTGCTCTAGATGCTCGATGGCAATGGCAGCATTAGCCTTGTCAATTGTAAGCTCCATCTCATCGAAGGCATCTGTGCCATACATATCATCTGCTACAAGTGCACGCAGCTTTACCTTACCAGCTTTTAAAGTAGTTACGATGTCTCCGGCTATACTTACTTTACCAGTATAAGCTTCTGTTTCCTGTTCCTCTACTGCATATGTTATGGCACCGGCTGGCGTAGCTGTAGCAGGCACTAATTTATAGCCCTCTGTGCTGTAAGTTATCTGCTGATCAGGGAAGTTAACAAAGCGTGTGGCTTTAGATGACTTAAATTGACGTATTGCAGTGGCATTTTCATAGTTTTCATTGTCAGCTTGCTTAGCTTCTACTTTAAATATGCCCAAGCCGATGATGCGGATTTTATTATCAGCTGTTACTTCGGCAAAAGATGCGCCCTCTATTATAGTATATGTTATGCCACCCAATGATGTAGCCGTAGCCTTCGGATCAAACTCATCGCCATAACCGTACTCATAAGCAACGGCCATATCAAATGATACAGTTTGTGTTGCTTTCTCTATGGTTAATACACCTGTAGCCGTGGCAGTATAGTTATCATCGTTTATGGTTGCTACTATATTATATGTGCCTGCGTTTACAGGTTTGCCAGCTAAAGCCACATCATCTTTTTTATAAACTATAATTGTGTTTAGTCCGGCTGGAGTTGTAGTAGGTATTACCTGCTTCTCAGTACCATCATACATTCTAAACAGGTTACCCAGATCTAGCGCTGCAATAGACTTTTCTATTCTAAAAGTTTCTGTGCGGGTGCCTGCGTAGTTTGCATCAGTTATAGTAGCCTCAACGGTATACACACCGGCATTTACTGGCGCGGCTGCCAGAGCTACTCCGTTTTTCTTGTAAACCAGGTTTACAGCAAGACCTGCTGGCGTAGTGGTGGCTGTGGCATTTTTAGCAGTACCGTTATAGAACTGGCTCAGATTAGTTAGTGCAATAGCGGCAGTTGCTTTGTTTACCGTTATAGTTACTTGCTTTTCTGCTGTGTTATAGTTGCCAGTGTTGTTTGGCGTAAACACGGCATAAAGGGTATGGGTACCAACGCCAAGCATAGCTCCAGATGCACTTTCAGTCTTGCCCTCATTCTTATAGTAAGCTAAAGTACCGGCTACTGTATTACCGTTTGCATCTTTTGCTGTAGCATTTAACTGTGTAGTGCTTAAGGCTGTGCCATATGTTATTGCCGCAGGAGCAGCCCAAGTTATAGCTGGAGTTTCTTTTGAAGTTGTCTTAAAGGTGTTTACTGCTCCATATGCAATGCCTGCTGAGCTTTTGGCATAAACCCGGATATAGTAAGTAGTGTTAGGGGTAAGCCCAACCTTATTCCATGAATATGCTCCATCGCCGGCACCTTCTACAACCCTACTGCTGCCATTGACATCCGGAGTTGTTACTATGTCACTGAAAACAAAACCTTTTTCTGTAATAGCCAAGCCACCTGTCGCAGTTGCTTCCCCATTCCAAGTAGCTGTGCTTGCTGCTACATTTGTTATTGTTATAGCAGATACTGTTGGCAAGCCTGGTGTAGTAAAGATTATTTCTGTGCCATAAGTAGTACCTGCAGCATTTGTGGCATAAGCACGCACATAATACCTTTTGCCAGCTACCAGACCAGTACGTGTACCTGAAAAAGCTCCTGTACCAGCTGAAACGTTTGTCTGCGGGTCGCTGATAGTAGGTGAGCCAGTTGTGTTGTGCACAAAACCTCTTGCAGTTATCGCTGTCCCTCCATCAGAGGTAACATTACTGCTCCAGGTAGCAGAGGTGGCAGTAAGATCACTAACTGTTGTGGCTGCAACCGTAGCCAAACCAGCAGCAGGTGTAGTAAAAGACTGCTCTGCTCCGTGCGCTATGCCTGCACTGCTCTTAGCATAAGCCCGCACGTAATAGGTAGTACTAGGTGCCAGATGGCTCTTGTTCCATACAAAGCTACCATTGCCAGACCCAATTCCTCCACCACCATCAAGGCTTAAAGTAGGGTTTCCACTTGTATTGTAAGTGAAGCCTCTTTCTATTATAGGAACTCCTCCTGTAGCTGAAGCGCTTGCAGTCCAATCTGCTGTAGAGGCTGTTATGTTGCTAACTGTAGTAGCCGTAACATCCGGAAGCCCAACGGAAGTTGTTGTTAAAGTAAGTTGCGGACCATAAGACGTACCCACAGCGTTGATGGCATAGGCACGCACAAAGTATGTGGTGTTTATAGTAAGCCCGGTTAGAGAGGCCGAAAAATAACCTGTACCTGTGCCCGAAGCAGAAACCTTAGAGTTACTGGTAGTAGGCGAGCCTGTTTTGTTATATACAAAGCCTCTTTCTGTAACCGCAGAGCCGCCATCAGAACCCACAATACCTCCAAGATCAGCTGATGTATTGCTGACGCTGTTAGTTACGATAGCCGAGACCGTGGCCGCAACAGGTGCTGTTGTGAAGCTTTGCACAGCACCGTAGCCAACACCAACCGAGTTGATAGCATAGGCCCGTACATAGTAAGTAGTATTGGGTGTTAAACCTGTTTTGTAATAAGTGAGAGCACCTGTACCGCCTGTTCCGATTATTATCTTAGTGTCTGCGTTATTAAGCAGGTCAGGGTTATTGTAAGTATCATATACAAATCCTTTTTCAGTAACTGCAGCTCCTCCGTCTGCTGTCACATTACTGTTCCATGTTGCCGATGCAGCTGTAATGCTGCTCACTGCAGTTGGAGAAACAGTTGCTCTTACTTCAGCGCTAGGAGTGGTAAATGTTTGTACAGCTCCGTAGTTAACCCCTGCAGAGTTAACAGCATAGGCACGCACATAATAGGTAGTATTTGCCGCCAAAGAAGTTGTTGCATAAGATAAACTACCTGTTCCTGTTCCGTAGGAGAAGAATACACTATTAGTTCTATCAGGTGTAGAGGTTGTGCTGCTATATACAAACCCTTTATCGGTTACAACTGCGCCGCCGTCAGAAGTTATATTGCTACTCCATTTTGCAGATGTAGACATAATATTACTTACTGTTGTTGCTGCTACAGTAGGCTTGCTGGCAGTGCCCCCTGTTAAAAAGCTTTGTACCTCGCCATAAGTTGTACCCGCAGAAGTAGTGGCATAGGCTCTTATATAGTAGGTACTGTTAGGTACAAGGCTTATCATCGAAATAGTATAAGCGCCTGTTCCACCTGAACTGTAAGCAACATAGCTTCCACTTAGCGAAGGGCTGCTGCTGGTTGTACTATAGGCAAACCCCTTTTCGATTATAGCAACGCCGGCGTCTTCTGTTGCACTGCTGCTCCAGTCAGCTGAGGTTCCTGTAATGTTGGCAACTGTAGTGGCAGAAACGATAGGTTCACCAACAGCAGTTGTTTCTTTATAAGCCATAAGGCGTTCTGCACTAGCTCCTGCTGTTCCGCTTTTACCTTGCTGCTGCACAAAATAATATCCGGAGGCGGTACAAGTCCATGTTATCTCCGAGGCTGTTCCACATGCGTCATCATTAGTAGCTACTTCTGCTCCCTGGCTGTTATAGATCTTCATCTCCGAATCGCCGGTAGAGCTTCCTCCCATTGTTTCGCATAGCGAGAATTTATACGTTTTGCCATTCTCTCCATAGAACCGGTACATGCTGCCAGAGCCTCCGCGAGCTGTATAAGTGCTTGTATGCGGATAAACGCTTGGCATATCATAAGCAATTGTTCTTTCTGCACTAGCCCCAGTAGTGCCGCTTTTCCCTTGCTGCTGCACAAAATAATATCCTGAAGCAGTGCAAATCCAGTTAAGCTCTGCACTAAGGCCAACAGCATCATCATTAGAGGCTATAACCGTGCCTGTAGAATTGTATAGTTTAAGTTCAGAGTCTCCTGTAGAAGCCCCTCCTAAGTAACTGCAATGCGAAAACCTATAGTTCTTACCAGCCTCTGCATAGAACTTATAAATACTTCCCGATGCTCCCCTTGCAGTATAATTACTTCCGGAAGGATAAAGGTTGGGCATGTCATAAGCTATTGTTCGCTCAACATTAGCACCTGTAGTACCTTCCTTTCCTTGCTGCTGAACAAAGTAGTAACCAGTTGTGGTACATATCCAGTTTACCTCTGCGGTTAATCCAACAGCATCATCGTTTGAGGCTATCTCAACTCCAGAAGCATTATAGAGCTTCAACTCTGAATCTCCGGAAGACGATCCTCCCAAATAGCTGCATAGGGAGAACCTGTAGTTTTTGCCAGCCTCTGCATAAAAGCGATACATACTACCAGAGGCTCCCCGTGCGGTATAGTTGCTGGTTGATGGATAAAGACTTGCCATATCGTAGGCTAATACCCTGGCAGTGCCTGTCGTTAGGTCTTTGTTTTCGTGTACCACTCTGTAGTAACCGGTGGTTTTACATATCCAGTTTACTTCCGAAGCAAGCCCTACTGCATTATCGTTGGCAGCAAGCTCATTACCTGAGGTATCTGTTATTTTTAGAGTAGGATCACCAGTAGAGGATCCTCCTAAATAACTACAGAACGAAAACCTGTAGCTCTTGCCGGCCTCTCCGTAAAACTGATGGTAAGTACCCGCAGTGGTACTGGCTGTATAGTTTGATGAAGCCGGATAAAGCGTTGCACCTGCAGTCTGAGCATTTGTGTTTAAATGAAATAAAAGCAAAAGAAGCAGTAGCAAAACACTTTTTTTCCTGTAACCTGAAGCTGTAAGTGTAGCTAAGCAGGCACCTGTAGTGCGTAAAGCTGATCTCATAAGGGTTTAAAAATTTTCATAGTTGGAAGGCAATGCAAAATAGAGTACACGCATGCGCCGTTAGGGCCACGCCATACTTCTGCATCAAAAAACGATATAGATAATTAAGTACCCAGAGGTGGACTTGCCAGATCAGGCTTGCTGCCCACTAGAACCTTTACACCTGGTGTAGCGGCGGGTAAAAGTAGCGGCTTATACTTTGGGAGCAGGCCGCGCCAGACTGGCTGGCAACTTTAGAGTTGTTGGCATTTTAATCATAGTTTTATAGTGTTAGGTTTTGTGGCTGTTGGGCACGTGGCCCGGGTACTGCTGAGCATTAAGCCGCCCCTAATGGAGCGGCTTTTCTGCATCAGTTTCTTTCATAGTTTTTATAGATTTTTTAGCGCGAACTAAGCTTTTACACTTAGCTATACTTTCCCTAAGTGGTAGTTAAAGTATGCTGCAAAATTAAGGGTAAAAGGTACACCATGTGTTGCTCTATCTTCCTAAACCAGGCAATTTATAGCTGAAATCAGGAAATCCGGGGCTGAAATGCTGGAGTTAAGGGATGAACATCAGCAGATTTTTATTTATTGAAGCATCTGAGTACAAGTGTTTTTATCTAAATTGCGCCCCGAAACCTGCAATTCTTTAAGCTTTTTATGCAACCCGGACAAGCTTTCTTAAACTTAAGGCAGCACCTGAAAAGTATAGCTGCCTTGCTATTGCTTTTAGTAGCCTCCTTTCCTGTAAATACTTTCGGCCAGTCGCCTGTTATCTCGCCAAAAGATTCGCTTATAATTTTAAGTTCGCTTTATGAGAGGGCACACCAGGAGAAGCCGGAATTAGCTGTTTCTCATGCAAGAAAAGCACTGCGAATATCCCGAAGTATAAATGACAAACCGTCGGAAGCGAAAAGCTTGTTCTGGAGTGGGTCCAGTTATAAAAACCTGCGCCAGCTAGACTCTGCTAAAGTACATTTGGCTGCATCAGCTGCCCTTTACAAAGAACTAGAAGACCGAAAGGGCTATGGTGAGGCACTGGTATACTTAGGTGAAGCATACTTTGTAAACGGTGAGTTTGTGAAAGCCATGGAGCAGTTTAAGGCAGCAACTAAGCTATTGCAGAACGAAAAGCCTTTGTTGCGCAGGGCCTTAAACGGATTAGCTAATGTGCACGGCAACTTAGATGAGGTTCCTGAAGCCATTAACTACCTGAAACAGGCTTTAGCTATTGCAGAAGAAATAGGCGACCTGCCAGCCAAAAGCATTTGCTATAATAACCTGGGCTCCATGTACTTCGACCTGAAAGAGTATGAGCAGGCACTGGAGTACTTTAAATCTACAGTAGAGATACAGCAGATTATACATAAGAGCGGACTCAACAAACCTGGCGACGATAAACTGATTGATGCTTATTGGCAGGTTGGCCGCACCTATACTGTGCTTGAAAATTTTCCGGAGGCAAAGAGGTACCTGGATATGTCTATAGCCAGGGCGAAAGAAGCAGGCGACAAGTATAAAGAAATTGGGGCTACCTGGTATCTAGCAGAATATCATAGTAAGCAGAAAGAATACCTGAAAGCAGTGGATTTACTTAAATCAACGGAAAGGGCTATTGCAGATAATAAGTATGATTGGCTTTACAGGGAGTATTTTGAGCGGGTAGCTGACCAGTATAAGCTGGCAGGTAAGGAAAAGGAGTCGTTGGAGTACAAGGAACGATATGTGGCCTTTACCGACTCGCTGCTTAGGCTGAAAGAATTAGAGGGAGTTGCCTTGGCTAAGGGAGCTGCAGCGGACTCTTTACAACTTAAAAAAGCGGAGCCATCTTTTATCAACAGCTTGGCATCTGCTGACAAGAAAAAGTTTTGGTGGCTGTTGTTTGGCACTACCCTGTTCATCTGCTCTACCTACATGCTGTGGCGCTACAAAAAGAAACAACCTGATATAAATATTGCTGCCGCACCAGCACCTGTGCAAGAGCAACTTCAAAGTAAAGCTTCGGATATTGTAGTGTCAGAACAACCTGCCACTGCTCCCCTAAAATACGTGCAAGCTGTTAAGCACTCCGGTGAGGTTATCATACCTATCGAAAATGTATACTGGTTTGAGACCCGGGATAAGAAGTATTACCTATCTGATGGCGAAGAGCTACTGGAAACACATCATACTATAGCCGAACTGGAAAGTATGCTGGCAGGCAACGAAAATTTTATCCGCATCAACCGATCTGTTATCATCAACGCACACTTTATGTTTAACTACTCTCCTTGGGAGAAGGACAAATACATTGTGCGTATGCAGGATTTAGCCAAAACAGAGTTTTCTATGCCGCGCAACCGTATGAAAGCCATGCGCCAGCAGTTTGGTTTGGAGGCTGCTGTGGTTTAGAATGGTCCTAAGTATAAAAGTATAGCATAAAGGCCACTCCCATACTGGAAGTGGCCTTTATGCTAATTCAATATGTCCTAAAAATTCTATTAGAAGATCAAGGTTGTACAACTATACAGTGTAAATTTATCTATATTTTCAATATTAAAAATTACAAAAGCACTCACAATCAAGACAATGCTCAGAAATAACAATTCAATTTTTATTTTATCCCTGTTTTTTCTCTTAACAGCACCTAAAAGACTACTTATGCGCTTATAAAGCGTTATAAATAACAATGGTGCAAACACAAAGTATAAAATCGACATAATTTCAGCGATATCCTTTTATTATTACTTATCCTGCCGCATCTAAAAAAGCCCAAAATTCACTATAACAATAACAACAGTATAAATGGCTTTTGCAATGATACGCTGTAATTTAACTTTGCTACCTGACTTGTACTTGGATAATGGTTAATAATTAAAATATATCTTATATCAATAACAAAAGAGCCACTCCCATACCGGAAGTGGCTCTTTTGTTAATAACGTATAGTTAATTTACTTAATCACACCTAACTCTCTACCAACTTCAGTAAAGGCTTCAATGCATTTATCCAGGTGTACTCTATCGTGCACAGCAGAAATCTGCACACGGATACGCGCCTGGCCTTTTGGGACTACCGGATAGTAGAAACCGATTACGTATATGCCTTTATCCAACATGCGGGCAGCAAACTCTTGTGCAAGCGGCGCATCGTATAGCATTACCGGCACAATGGGGTGGTCGCCTGGTTTGATATCGAAACCGGCTAACGTTATCTGCTCACGGAAATACTTCGTGTTCCACTCCAGTTTGTCGCGCAGTTCAGTGGTGGAGCTAAGCAGATCCAATACAGCAATAGAGGCGCCCACTATAGACGGAGCCAGTGAATTAGAGAACAGGTAAGGGCGCGAACGCTGGCGCAGCATATCTATAATTTCTTTGTGGCCAGAAGTGAAGCCACCCATTGCGCCGCCTAATGCTTTTCCTAATGTACCTGTAATGATATCAATCTTGCCCATCACGTTGCGGTACTCATGTGTTCCTCTGCCAGTTTTGCCCAAGAAGCCAGAGCTGTGGCACTCGTCCACCATGATCAGGGCTTTATACTTTTCGGCTAACTCTACAATTTTATCCAGCTGCGCAATAGTACCGTCCATCGAGAAAGATCCGTCGGTTACAATGATGCGGTGCTTGGTATTAGCGTTTACAGCCTCCTGCAGCTTTGCCTCTAGGTCCGCCATGTCGTTATGGTTATAGCGGAAACGTTGTGCTTTGCAAAGACGAACTCCATCTATGATAGAAGCATGATTTAACGCATCAGAAATGATGGCTGAGTCTGCATCGAAAAGCGGCTCGAAAACACCACCGTTTGCATCAAAAGCAGCTGCATAAAGTATGGTGTCTTCTGTGCCTAGGAACTCTGAAATCTTGCGCTCCAACTCCTTGTGGATATCCTGTGTGCCACAGATAAAACGCACTGAGCTCATACCATAACCATGCGTATCAATGGCTTCTTTGGCTGCCTCAATTACCTTTGGGTGAGCAGACAAGCCAAGGTAGTTGTTTGCGCAGAAATTAAGCACGTGGTGCATCTGCGTGGTATCTATATCAGCGCCTTGTGGTGTGGTAATAATACGCTCCTGTTTATACAACCCAGCCTCTTTAATCTCGGCAAGCTGCTGTTCTAAATCTGGTTTTAAAGTCTCGTACATAGTATCGTTTCTTGTTATCCGTTTATCGTTGTTCGATTTAATGCAAGTATAAATACACTCTTAAGCTCCTGTAGCCTCTCCGCCCTCATCTGCCTTTGGCGGTGGTCTGCGGATGATGGGCCTTGGCCTCGGTGGCTTGGGCTTTTGCTCTTCGTTTGGCGTTGCAGCTTCTGATGTTGGCACTTGTGGTGCAGGAGTAGCATTTGGCTTATCTGGAGTCTCGGCTGGCGGAGCAGGCCGTTTAATTATAGGCCGTGGCCGTGGTGTTGCCGGTTTTTGCTCGGTTTGCTCTGCAGGCGCTGCGCCAGTTGGTGTAGCCGCTTCTTCTGGTTTTGTCTCCTCTCCCGTAGTTGGCTTCTGTAATACCACTGGCGGCTTAATAACCGGCCTTGGACGCGGTGCAGGTTTAGGCGCTTCTTCAGTAGCATCTGCCGCCATTTGGTTCGCATCGCTTACCGGTGGCTGCTCTTCTGCAGGTTTTTGTAGGGCAACTGGCCTTTTTATTACAGGCCTAGGGCGCGGTGTAGCAGGTGTGGATGTTCCTTCTTCAGCTGTGGGCTTAGAGGCAGCCTCCTCTCCCTCTGCTGGTTTTTCGGGTTTCTGTAATGCTGCTGGTCGCTTAATTACTGGGCGTGGCCTGGCTACTGGTTTGGCCTCGTCACCGGCAGTTGGCTTAGCTATACTTTCTCCGTCTACTGTTGGTTTGGTCTGCTCAGCAGCAGTTGGTTTACTTATAACAGGCCGCTTGATAACGGGCCTTGGTTTAGCTGGAGCGGATTCCTGCTCAGTGCCTGATTGCTCTACTACTCCCTCCTCTTTTTTAGGCGATATTACTGGCCTGCGCACAACTGGCCTTGGTTTAGCGGCGGCCTCCTCTGATGCAGATGTTTCCTGTGAAACAGCAGGTTTTGCAGGTGTTTCTTGTACAGGAGCTGCGCCTGCGGCTGGTGCAACTGCTCTTCTGGCAGCTGGCCTCTGAGTTACAGTAGCAGGCGCCGCTTTCGGCACATCTTCTTCGGCGAGGTGGTAGCGTAGTCGTATATTGTTTATCTGCATCTTTACAGCCACTAAAAAGCTGTTTTGGTGCATTTGGGCATACATCTCCTGCCAGGCCGCATAGCGAACAGGTTCACCAGCCTCAAAAGCCGACTTGTTTATTCGTTTCTTTATCAGGTATTCTTCGAAAGTCATTTCTGCGCCTGGCTTGCTACCATTACCGCAAAGTTACGGGGTTCATGTTTAAAAACTGTCTTTTACGCTTAAAATGCCACTGCAGGCTTAACAAATATAATAAAATCCCGCTCCCGAAACAGTGGCACATTATTTATACTTTATCCTTTAGTTATCTATTGGTTAAATCTGTTTATACCTGTTTCAGCCTCAGAAAAGCTGCCATACCTTTGCGTTAAGGTTAGTAAATAGATTAGTTAGATTAGTGAGTACAAAAGAGGTGCTGGTTATGCCGGTGCCTCTTCCTTTATGCGCCTATGGTATTTATAACCACATTACAAACCAACTTGCCGCCATTACTACTGCATATACTTTTAGTATTGCCTTGAATTCGGTTACTTTGTGTAACGAATTTATATTAATCTATGGCAAACACAACTGACACAGTATTGGTGATAGGTGCCTGCGGGCAACTTGGCTCTGAGCTTACGCTGGAGCTACGTAATATGTATGGGGGAGCAAATGTAGTGGCGGCAGATATTGCGGCACCAAAACAAGCCGACTTGCGTGACTCAGGTCCGTTTGAAAAGATCGACGTGCTGAACGTGAAGGCAATGGGTGAGTTAGCCTCAAAGTATAAATTTAAGCAGATCTACCACCTAGCGGCTGTACTATCGGCAACCGGCGAGAAAAACCCGAAATTTGCCTGGCAGCTAAACATGGACGGCCTGTTTAATGTGCTGGACCTTGCCTTAGAGCAGAAAGTTGAAAAAGTATACTGGCCAAGCTCAATTGCGGTGTTCGGCCCTAATACACCTCGCCAAAACACGCCACAGCATACTATCATGGATCCTAACACGGTTTACGGTATCAGCAAGCAGGCCGGTGAGCGTTGGTGCGAATATTACTTCGAGAAGTATGGTTTGGATGTGCGCAGCCTGCGTTACCCTGGCCTGATCGGTTATAAAGCTTTGCCTGGCGGCGGTACTACAGATTATGCTGTAGATATTTACCACAAAGCTTTAGAAGATGCCAAATTTGAGTGCTTTCTAAGCGAAGATACGTACCTGCCAATGATGTACATGCCAGATGCACTAAAAGCTACTTTGGACCTGATGCATGCCCCGGCTAAGCAGGTAAAAGTGCGCAGCTCTTACAACCTGAGCGCTATGAGCTTTTCGCCTAAAGATATAACTGCCTCTATCCAAAAGCACATACCGGAGTTTGAAATAACGTACAAGCCAGATGCACGCCAGCAGATTGCTGATTCATGGCCGCAAAGTATAGATGATAGCACTGCCCAGCAGGACTGGGGCTGGAAACCTGCCTTCGATCTGGATGCCATGACCGAAGACATGCTCCTGAACCTGAAGAAGATGAAGGAAGAGCAAGCAGTGGAAAATAAGTAACCCCTGAAAGTTTAAATATACAACAAAAGGCGATGCTGCAGCATCGCCTTTTTTATTTAGCCTGAAGAAAAAATACAACTTCAAAGGTATAAACTTTGCTACTACTAGTAGGTTTTAATCGTATGCAATTAGAGTTAACAGGATATTTTAACTTTTAACCTTAGCCACATAACAAACATATAAAGCAGTAAAGTATAATTTTTATGAATATCATAGAGTCGAACGACAACCATTTAAGGCAGTTGATTTTTGAGAAAGATAAAGTAATAGTAAAGTTTGTAGATGAAACCTGTCCTGTGTGCGAACGCCTTGCTCCCTCCTTCAATAAACTGTCTGTCGATTCAAGATTTAGCGATATAACATTCGTGCGCATGCACGCCAGCCAAAACCCGGTATCTAGTAAGGAAGTCAAGTTAAAAGGCACGCCGTTTTTCGCTATTTATTTAAACGGCACTCTTCAGGAGTGCGGTTTGTTGTCGTCTGAAGAAGAAATAAAGCAGCTGCTGCAAAAGCTTAAATAGCTAATTCACAAAATTTTGCAGCGATGATGGCATACACTATAGTACATATCAAAACACTATAGTAACTTGCGCCGCTTTTTTAAAATCAGGCAAAATACGTGAAGAAATCTACAAACGCTTTTATTAGCTCATTCATGCTGCTTGCAAGTATGAGCTTTACACTAACAGGGTGCTCTAGCACTGATAAGCTAAATGCTTCGGCACCAGCGGCAACAACCGCTGCTGCTCCTGTTTACAGACCTCAGTTATCATCTATTTCAGTTCCAATTTCCATCTCTATTGCAGCCATGGAAGAAAAACTGAACAGCGAGGTAAAAGGCATTCTGTACAAGGATACTAACCTGGATGATGACAATGTAGCTGTAACCGTTTCTAAGAACGGACGCATGAATATTAAGGCTGATAAAGACAAGGTGTACTTTAGCGTACCGCTCCGCATTTATGCCAAAGGCCGCTGGAAATGGGACCCGTGCAAACTCTGCCCTGCCATCGATAAAACCGAAGACACCACCTTCGACATGGTCATCAAAACAGAAAGCAAGATTGGCCTGACGGATGACTACAAGATAAACACCATTACCAGCGGCGATTTTGAGTGGGGCAACACAAAGCCTGTGCTGGAGTTGGGACCACTTAAAATTGGGTTGGCACGCTTTGTAGAGCCTGCTCTCCGCAGCCAGATGGCCACCTTATCTAAGCAACTGGACAAAGAACTGCAAAACCACCTGGATATGAAGAAGTATGTGGCACAGGCATGGCAAATGGTGCAGGAGCCCGTTAAACTGGACGACGGCATGAACGCCTGGCTGACTGTTATACCCAAAGAAGTACGTATAGCGCCCCTTAACGCACAAAACGGAATGCTGCATACACGTCTGGGTATTACATCTTATATATCAGTAACGACCGATGGTAAGCCACAGACGCAGGTAAACAAAACATTGCCCAAACTAGTAGTAGATAGCCGCCTAACTGATGATATACAAATAGGACTTACCACCACCATACCGTATGCCCATGCCAGCAAAATGCTACAGGCGCAAGTGGCAAAGCAAACCTATAAATTTGACGGTGGAAAAAGCGAACTAACTGTGAACGATGCAGCTATTATGCCCGGCGGTGAGCAACTGGTTATGATGCTGGATGTAAACGGCAAAACAAAGGCAGGCTTGTTTACTAAGAAGATCGTTGGCAAAGTATACTTGCGCGGCACTCCTTACTATGATGCCCAAACTGCCTCCATTAAAGTGCGTGAAGTAGATTACGATTTGGATACAAAAGATAAGCTGCTAAACACCGCCAGCTGGCTTGCCAAGAACAAGTTCATCGACATAATTCAGGCGCAGGTAAACATACCAGTACAGAGCCAATTAGACGATGCCAAAAAGATGCTGCAGAACACTTTAGATAAGCAGGGGCGTGTACACGAGTCGCTATTACTGCGCGGAAGTATAAAGCATATTACTCCAGATAACATTTACCTGACGCAGGATGGTATTAAGGCCGTAGTAAATGCAAAAGGTACGCTTACGGCTACAGTAGATAAGCTGTAACTTCTGGACAAAAAACTATTTGACAAAAGACAAAAGACTTATTCATACATGAGAGAGTCATTTGTCTTTTGTCGCATAATCCTTTAATCCTTTGTCAAAGATCAAAGCTTCTCTATCGGTGTAGGGCTGTTAAACACTTTTTCAGGTACAGCTTTAGGTGCGGCAATATGGGTTAAATTGAAATCGCTTTGCGAATTGCTCCGGTTACTTGCCAGTTTTATACTTCCATAGGTTTGGTAGTCGCTCCAACGGCGGGTAAAAGCAGGCGCTGCATCGTTGTAGTTGCGGTAAAAGGCCCATTGGGTAATCAACCCTGTATTTTTATCTACCCAAAGTTTGTATTTGTTCTGTGGCGTTAGTCCCACATTTTCAAATGTCATTTCCAGTACATCAGCCTGTGCTCCGTCCATAGTGGTTTCTTCTCCTACATGTGTTAGCGCAACACCGGGGTCCTGCAACTTAAAGGGCATCACCAGCCAGTAAGAGTTGTTTATCCAAAGGGCATAAGCACGCTCAAGCAGCTTTTGCTTCTCCTCTGGGTTTTGCAGCTCCTGCCCTGCCACATATACTTTACCATCTTTGGTTTGAGTATCTATAATGGCTACCAGGCTATCTTTCTCCCACCTGAAACGGTTATGATGCTTGTCCCATACTTGGTACTGGTCGTTAAAAGTCCAGGCAAGGTAGCGGGTATCGTTCCAAGACTTTTCGCCCCCCATACTCTGCATTACCTTATTGGCTATACTTTTGGCCTTGGCATCAGAAGCTTGGGCCAGCACTGCAGCAACTGGCAATACCAGCAGGCACAGCAACAGTGCAATTGTACATGATTTTTGGTGTGACATTGAACAAGAATAACTTTCAAAAGTGAGCAAGCAATAATACGTTAATTCCTGACAATAAAGCTACATCTTTATTGTATTATAAGGCATCATTTTAACCATAAGGTATAGCAAGCCGTATCAAAATCAACCTAAACGATACAGAACAACATATGGCTGATTATACTCTGAAAGGAATTTTCCAACTGTTAAAAAAGTCTGTGGATGGCTTTCTGGAAGCTAATGCACTCAGGCTAGCGGCAGCTCTGGCGTTTAATGCTATCTTCTCCATTCCTCCGCTGCTGCTCATTATCATAAAAGCTGCAGGGTTTTTCTTCGGCGAAGAGGCCGTGTCTGGTAAACTGGAAGAGCAGGCATCTTCCGCAATCAGCCCGGAGGCAGCCTCCTCGATTCAGACGATGGTACAGAACGCCAGCCAAAACGAGTCTTCAGGTTGGGCACTTTGGGTAGGTATCGGTACACTTATTTTTGCTTCTACTACCTTTTTTGTTACACTGCAGCAATCTCTGAACAGTATCTGGAACCTGAAAGTAAAACCAACCAGCGGTATTATGCGCATGGCCAAAGAACGCCTCTTTTCGTTTGGGTTGATTCTTAGTATTTCGCTGCTCATGCTCATATCCTTTGTAATAAGTGCGGCCATATCTGTGCTGAGCGGCTACCTTTCAGATTTGATGCCTGATATTGGCGTGTGGCTGATCAAACTGCTTGATTTCATTATTTCTATTGGTTTGATCACGCTGTTGTTTACGCTCATCCTGAAGTTTATGCCCGATGGGCATATCCGCTGGAAGGACACACTGATCGGCGCGCTGATTACGGCAATACTTTTTACGATTGGCAAATTTCTGATTAGCTGGTATATAGGCACCTCCGACCCTGGTTCTGCTTATGGCGCTGCAGGCTCTATTATACTTATACTTGTCTGGATTTACTATTCGTCTTTAATCGTGTTTTTTGGAGCAGAATTTACGCAGCAATATGCCCATAAGTATGGCCAGCGCATCAGACCTAAAGAACATGCGGTATTTGTAGAGGAACATGAATTAACCGAGGATAAAGAAGACAAACAGAGCGGAAGGCCACCTGCTGAGGGGAGATTTAAAGAGTAGTCTTTTATGTAGTACAGCTTTATGACAAAGGACCATTTGACAAAAGATTTTTAGACTGTGCTCTTCTCTTTTGTCAAATGGTCCTTTGTTTATTTGTAAGCTAACTCTACGCTGTTTTCTCTTTCACGGCCAACTGACCACAGGCTGCATCGATATCCTTACCACGGCTGCGGCGCACATTTACCTGCACACCACGATCTGCCAGGTAGTAAATAAAATCTTGCCAGCGGTCTTCGTCGGTGTTCTTGTAATCAGCGTTCTCGATCGGGTTATACTCGATCAGGTTGATTTTGCAAGGTATAACTTTAGAGAACTGTAGCAGCTCTTCCGCATCCTGCAGCGTATCGTTAAAGTTCTGGAATACAATATACTCGTAGGTTACCTTGCGGTCTGTTACCTGGTGATAGTGCTTTAGTGCGTCTGTCAGGGCCTCAAGCGAGTTAGTCTCGTTGATCGGCATGATCTGGTTGCGTTTTTCGTCGTTGGCAGCGTGTAGCGACAGGGCCAAGTTAGCCTTAACGCCATCATCTGCCATCTTCTTGATCATCTTAGCAATGCCGGCTGTACTTACTGTAATGCGTCGTGCCGCCATACCCAAGCCATCGTGTGCTGTAATGCGCTCAATACTTTTCATTACGTTGGCATAGTTTAGCATTGGCTCACCCATACCCATATACACGATATTAGTTAGCGGCTGCCCGTACTGGCGCATACTTTGCTCATTAATTCGCACCACCTGGTCGTAAATCTCAGCGGCATCAAGGTTACGAACGCGGTCCATGTAGCCGGTAGCGCAGAACTTACAGGTAAGCGAACAACCCACTTGGCTACTTACGCAAGCAGTTTTACGCTCCTCGTGTGGTATAAGCACACCCTCTACAATGTTGCTGTCGTGTAGCCTGAAAGCAGATTTAATCGTGCCATCCTTGCTTAGTTGCTCTGTGGCAACCTCTACCGCATTAATGGCGAAGTGCTGCTCCAGCTTTTCGCGTAGGGCAAGGCTTACGTTGTTCATCTCCGAAAAAGACTGGGCAGAGTGCTTCCAGAGCCACTCGTATACCTGCTTGGCACGAAATGCTTTCTCGCCTTGCTCCACCAGCCATGCCTTCAGATCGTCGAGGCTCAGCTTACGGATGTCTTTTTTGTTAATGATGTTTATGTCTGCAATCAAATTCATACTGCAAAATTACAAAAATCTTCAGGCTTTAGTTTCAATTTTTGCCTTTACTTCGTCTGGTAACGCTATTAGTTTGCGGTTCTGGTAGTCAAAGCATAGCATTCCGGTTTTTGCGCGCGCCACTTCCTTGTTCTGCTGATTTAGTACGTGGTACGTTATATCAAAACCATACTTGCTGATATCGTCGAAAGCCATTTTTATACTTAGCACATCGCCATAAAATCCTTCGCCTTTATACTCTATAGCTACATCAGCCATAATCATACTTGCACCGCCAATAGTTAACTCGCTCCAGCCAAAATGTCCTAACAGCTGCATGCGCGCCTCATGAAGTATGGAAAGCAGCGCATCGTTGCCTAGGTGGTTGCCATAATTAAGGTCGGTAACACGCACAGGTATTGATGCCGTGAAATGTATATGGTGTGGTATTGCTACTTTTATTCTTGCCATTGCTGCTTATTTGTAAAAGAATTAATTTTATACTTGCAAAAAGACGCAAATTGATATTAGCTGCATTTTAGTTGTGCTGCCTTAGTAGCAGCTACTATAAAATCATTAATAGTTGCAGCCTGTGCACAGGTTTGCTTACCTTTGTAAAGTAACACAAAAAACATGCACCTCGAAATACGACAGACTAAAGACGGTTCCAACACCCTGTATGTGCCCGAACTTAACGAGCATTATCATTCGGTTCATGGGGCCTTACAAGAGTCGCAGCATGTTTTTATAAAGCATGGCCTTGAGCATGTGATGTTAACTAAAAAGGACATTAAAATACTTGAGGTTGGCTTTGGCACTGGCCTTAATGCTATACTTACTTATCCTTTTGCACTTGCCAAGAAAGCTTTTATACAATACGATACGCTGGAGAAACTGCCGTTACAGCAGGACGTAGTGCAACAGCTGCAGTTCGAGAAAATCATACTTAACCCAGAACTGCACAATGTGTTTCTTAGAATGCACCACGCTGCCTGGAACGAGCCTGTTGACCTGATTCCTTACTTTACGCTGCAAAAGATGCACGAAACGCTGGAGGAGTTTGTGGCGCCGCAATCTTATTACGACCTAGTATACTTTGATGCCTTTGCTCCCGAAAAACAGCCGGAACTTTGGTCAGAGGAAATGTTTGTGAAGCTTTACAATGCCACCCGCCCCGGAGGTATTCTAGTTACATACTGTGCTAAAGGCTCTTTTAAGCGAAGCCTGAAAGCTGCCGGTTTTGAGGTAGAGGCTTTGCCTGGCCCTCCAGGTAAACGTGAAATGACACGGGGTATAAAGCCTGTAGCCTAAAACAAACTCTACACCTATATCTTCCTATAAATCAAGCAGTTTAACTACAAGCTAAATTGTTTCTGTCTAAAATTGAACTGAAATCCTAAGTTGTTGTTTATTGCAATTATCTAATAACATAGGCAGCAGCTATTTTATACTTTTACCTGCCAATAAATGCATTATTGTTGGATTGTTAAAGTTTTATGATAATTTAGCCAGCATCCTTGATTTATGAAAATAAAAAGTTACTTTGCAAGCTCTTTAACCCTTGTTCACAAATAATTAATAATGAAGAAGTTATTCAAAAGCTTTATTAAACCCTTCTTATCCAAATATGAGGTAGTATGTACAAACTACCACGTAATTCCGGGTATGCCGGTAAGCCAGCACCAACAGACACATGCGTTTGATAGAGGTGCAGCACTTGAGGCAAGAGAATTTTATGTTAAGGTTGTGTCTTCTGAGATGACCAAAGCAATGGCTCCGGTAGAGGTAAAACTTAGAAAGATTTACTTAGGTGGCAAAACTATAGAGCAGAAACAATTTGGCCCGGTAGAGCAGTTAAAAAACGTAAACTCAAAAAAGAAATAAGATACTTTTACGCTTCAAAAGAGCCCTTCTGCAGTAAATCAGAAGGGCTCTTTTCATTTTATAGCTCCATACCCGCTACTCACGAAACAGCTAATTCGATAGCGTTCTTCTCCATACCCCCTCCGGCATTACGGCAGCATCTAACAGTACATCAAAAGAGTTGAAGTCAGTTATTTTTTCCACAGGTGGCTCCAGCGATAGTCCTATTTTCAGCACATCAGGCCTACAATCGGCCAGGAAGCGGTCGTAGAAGCCTTTGCCATAGCCTACACGATGGCCATTCAAATCAAAAGCTAACAGCGGAATCAGCACTACATCTACCTCTTGGGCATGAACAATGTGAGCATCCTGCGGTTCCGGAATTCCCCATGGGTTTTCAATTAGCACAGCCTCATCGGTAAGGTGATGGTGGGTAAGTATATTTTGGGCTACATCAGTAACCGGAACAGCTACGCGCACCTCTGGGTGCTCCTGCCGAAGCCGCTCAATAATAGGCCAGGTATTTATCTCGTTGTTCTTCACGATTGGCAGAAATACATGCATTGTTTGGCCAATCTGTAACGGAAAGTTATTAAAAAACTGTTTAGCTATACGTTGGCTTTTGCGCTGCACTTCTTCAGTTGGCATAGCACGCCGCTTTTGCAGCATCTGTTTCCGCAGTTCTGCCTTCAGCATTATTCTTCCTCTAGTATAGTAAACTTAAACTCCAACGGATCAAAAGCCTCTATTAGTGCAGGTATAAAATCAGGGTTGTTGGTTTGGTAGGTAAGCAGGTTGTCGTAACGTTCCTGCAAACTTCCTCCCGGGAAGAGCTTCTCCTTTAGGTTTTCGAGTTGCTTAAAGGTCTGTTCGTGCTTGTTGTCGCGTGCCTTGGATATTTTCTTCTCCAGCATCTGCAGCGCATTGCTAGCCTTTTGTTCTTCGGCTGCCACTGCTCTTACTAAAGTAGGATCAATGTCTTGCACCATTTTCTCTACTTCTGCAAAGGCAGCTGCCACAGCTTTGCGCTGCTCCTCTAGGTTTATTTCCTCCTCGTGTATCTGGCTGGACAGGTGCTTTTTCAGGTCCTGGTAAGACTGAAATAGTTCTTCGGGCTTCAGCCCTAGTTTGTGCATGCGGCTGGCATTGCTCCGGGTAATATAAAGTGCAGAGTTGCGCAGCATCAGCATCGGGAAAGCCACTTTGTACGCCTCAAACACCTTCTTCAGCTGGAACCAGTAGGCCACCTCTGCGCCGCCGCCAATATAAGCTAGGTTAGGCAGCACCAGCTCCTCGTAAAGCGGTCTTAAAACCACATTAGGGCTAAATCGCTCCGGGTGCTGCTTTGCCTCCTGCAGTATCTCTTCTAAAGTATAGCTGATATCGGTGTTGAGCACTTTATACTTTCTGCCCTCCTGCACAATGCGCTCACGCAAATTCAACTTTAAGTAGAATAGGTTAATCTCACGAGAGTAGATCTGTGGTTTATACCCTAGCTCTTCCAGCTGCGCGTTTGCCTCCTCAACCAACTTGTTTGATAGTTGCTCGGTAAGCTCCTGCTCTACTACAGGCGTTAAGGCCTTCTTCAGCTGCGCATCATCACCGTCTATACTTACCAGGCCATACTCTCCGAACAAAGCATGCGTAATGGCGCGGGTAGCTTCGGCTAAGGTTTTGCTGTTGCGGTAGGCTTCCTCAAATAATGAATACTTTTCTGGTAGCTCAGCCAGCAGTTTATCCATTCCTTCAGTGGTAAATTGTCCTACGGCACCTGTCTGTGCTGTTTCCCAATCATACCTTTTGCCAAATAAGTTAAAATGATTGATTTCGGCAAAATCGTGATCTTCGGTGGCCATCCAGTATATAGGCACAAAATTGTAGCTTGGATACTTTTCCTGCAACTGTATGCAAGTATTAATGGCTGTGATGATTTTGTATATAAAGTATAATGGGCCAGTAAATATATTGAGTTGATGACCGGTAGTAACGGTGTAGGTGTTTGGCTGCTGCAGCAGCTCCAGGTTTTGCTGTACTTTGGAGCTAATGTTGGTTACAGAAGTATACTGCTGCTGTAGCGCCTGGTAAAGCACTTGTCGCTGTGCTGCACTAAACTGCTTCTCCTGTATCTGAGCCTCAAAAGCTTCCAGCGTCGGGAAGCGATTATAGAACGGTTGTAGCTTTTCGCTTTGACAGAGATAGTCTGCTACAGTTTTTGAAAACGCACCAGTGGCAGCGTAATCTATTTTAGTCACTTTCATAGTTGATACTTCCATCCGCATTCTAGGCTTTGGGTATAGCCTCTTTAACAGTTTTAGCCCAATTGTGTTGCAGCTTTTAAACTTTAACAGCTGCTGCGTAAAGTTAAAATTTTTATAATGGTATTTCAGACATTACGACAGAAAGCAGGTGCAGAGGGTCAGGTGCTAAAACTTATCAACTGTAAATCGTAAATAGCTTAAACTATTCAGACAAAACTATGGGATTACTAAGCGGTATGATGGGACACGCCTCTGAGGTGTCTATCGAAAAAATAACCAGAGAATTTCAGCCTATACTTTTAGAGGACGAACGAATTGAAAAGGCCTATAAATTGATCCGGGATATGTTAGTGTTTACTAATAAGCGGCTTATACTTGTAAATAAACAAGGCCTTACCGGCTCCAAAATCGATTACCGCAGTATACCCTACGGAAGTATTAAAATGTTTTCTAAGGAAAGTGCGGGCATAGCCGATTTAGACGCAGAGTTGAAGATCTGGCTTACCGGCGAATCAGAGCCAACTATTAAGCAGGATTTTAGAAAGGGAGATAACATTAACGAGGCGTATCGGGTGTTGAGCAGGTATGTGTTATGACCTCCCCCTGCCCCCTCCTTTTAAAGAGGGCCCCTACCCCCAAAACAGGAGGGGGTACTTTAGATACTTATAAATGTAGCGGCTATCTTTTGTAGTACCTGTTCAGGCTGTTCAAATACTTCGCTGTTTCTGATTCTGACAACTGTATATCCTAAGTGTTGAAGTGTTTCATCTCGTAACAAATCATTTGCTATTGCCTCCGGCCTGTCGTGCACAGAGCCATCAACTTCTATTACCAGCTTTTCAGAGGCGCAGTAAAAGTCTACAATGTAGCTGCCGATGTTATGTTGCCTTCTGAATTTGCGGCTACCCAGCTTGTACTTCCGAAGTAAACTCCAGAGCTCTTCTTCTGCAGGAGTCATATTACTTCTCAATTGTGATCGCACTTGCCTTAGATACGGCAAGGTGTGCAGCTGGTCTTTTCGCATGATTTTATACTTTGCCCACTAACACAAATGCACAATAATTCTGTTCCCTAAATACAAGAGCCCTTAGCTGAAAACAGCTAAGGGCTCTTGTTAAATATCTTACACCCCCTCCTGTTTTTAGGAGGGGCAGGGGAGGTAATTAACTTACCACTTCCCCATATAAATCAAAGTCAGAAGAATCAGTGATCTTCACGTTAGCAAAGTCGCCTAAGCGTACGTAGTAGTTATCAGCGGGCACCAATACCTCATTATCTACTTCAGGAGAGTCGTATTGCGTACGGCCAACAAAGTAGCCACTTTCTTTACGGTCGAACAATACTTTGTAGGTCTTGCCAACTTTCTCTTCGTTCATCTCTACAGATATACCCTGCTGCAACTCCATGATAGCATCGGCACGTTCCTGCTTAACCTCGTCCGGCACGTTGTCTTCTAAAGTATAGGAGTGCGTGTTATCCTCGTGTGAGTAAGTAAAGATACCTAGTCTATCAAAGCGTGTTTCCTCTACCCAATCGTACAACTCCTGGAAATCCTGGTCAGTTTCGCCTGGGTGGCCTGCGATAAGCGTTGTTCTTAAAGCAATGTCCGGTACACGCTGACGGATCTGGTCTACCAGCTCAATAGTTCTGCGCTTGCTAATGCCACGGCGCATAGTCTTCAGCATGTTATCGGAGATGTGCTGTAACGGCATGTCCAGGTACTTACAGATGTTATCGCGCTCGTTCATTACGTCAAATACATCCATCGGGAACTGCGACGGATAGGCATACTGCATGCGTATCCACTCAATACCGTCTACGTCAGAAAGGTTCTTTAACAGGTCAGCCAGCTTGCGCTCACCATAGTGCTGCAAGCCATAGTAAGTCAGATCCTGGGCGATAAGTATAAGTTCTTTTGTACCCATGCTTGCCAGTCGCTTCGCCTCCTTTACCAAATCCTCAATTGGACGGTCTACGTGTTTGCCGCGCATTAAAGGTATGGCGCAGAAAGAGCAAGGGCGGTTACAGCCCTCTGCAATCTTAAAGTATGCGTAATGCGAAGGTGTGGTTAAAAGGCGCTCCCCGATAAGCTCGTGCTTATAGTCGGCTTCCAGGGTTTTAAGTAGGCGCGGCAACTCTAGTGTACCAAAGTATGCATCTACCTGCGGTATCTCTGCTTCCAGAGAATCCTTGTAGCGCTGCGAAAGGCAACCGGTTACATACAGCTTATCTATCTGCCCGGCTTCTTTTGCATCAGCGTAGCGAAGTATAGTATCGATAGACTCCTGCTTGGCATTATCTATAAAGCCGCAGGTGTTTACGATGATGATATTGGAATCGTCTTTATCAGACTCGTGCGCCACATCGAACTCGTTGGCACGCAGCTGCCCCATCAGTACTTCCGAATCCACCAGGTTTTTAGAACAACCCAATGTGATCACGTTTACCTTATCCTTCTTTAAAGATCTTACTTTCACGTATTAATAACTTGCTTGATAATTGATCAGAAACTCTACGTTTGTTACCTGCCCCTTCTGTACCTCAACCGGATGGATATTCATCTCTCCGTCGAAAAGGTTGGCAAACATACCCTTCTCTTCTTTAGAGAACAGGCTATACTTGCCGGGCTTCAGGCTAACCGCAAAGTTGCCATTAGCATCTGTAACAACCTGAGTAACTAAATTAGTTTGAATGTTGGTGTGAAAAACACCATCTGTGGTTTTTGCCTGGTTGCTATTGGTAAGTTCGTAGATGTATAAGGTGCGTTGCACACCTCTGCCCTTGCTTGGCGGTGCATCCGGCGATGGCATTTGGTTGCCTGCTTCCCACAGCACTTTACCGGCTATACCCTGCTCTATAGGTGCCTGCTGGTCCTGGGCTTGTTCGGCAGTAGCTATAGGCACCTGCTCTTGTTGTGTGTTTGCCTGCCCGGCCTGCTCTTGTGGATTGGCAGATTGTGAGGACTTAGAACCGTTACACTGCAAAAATAACAGCGCCAACGGCAACAGCAGGAGCTTTTCCATGGCTTTTATACTTTACTTGCGTGAAAAGAAAGACTCAACAAATTCGTGCTTGTCGAATAGTTGCAGGTCCTCAATTTTCTCGCCAACTCCGATATACTTTACCGGAATTTTAAATTCATCCGAAATACCGATCACCACACCGCCCTTAGCAGTGCCATCCAGTTTGGTAATGGCAAGCGCTGTAACGTCGGTGGCTTTGGTAAACTCACGTGCCTGCAACAATGCATTCTGCCCAGTGCTGCCATCCAGTACCAATAGTACTTCGTGTGGCGTATCTTCGGTTACCTTCTGCATCACGCGCTTGATCTTGGCAAGCTCGTTCATCAGGCCTACTTTGTTGTGCAAACGTCCGGCTGTGTCAATGATCACTACATCAGCGTTCAGCTCCACACCTTTCTTTACAGCATCGTAGGCCACAGAAGCAGGGTCGGTGTTCATGCCATGCGATATTACCGGCACTCCTACACGCTCTCCCCAGATGATCAACTGGTCTACGGCAGCGGCCCTGAAGGTATCGGCAGCGCCAAGTACTACCTTTTTGCCTGCTTTATGGAATTGGGAAGCCAACTTACCAATTGTAGTAGTTTTACCTACACCGTTCACGCCTACTACCATAATTACATATGGCTTAATGTTGGCGGGCAGTTCAAAGTTGGCTCCGTCTCCGGCGCGGTTCTCTTCCAGCAGGGCTGCAATCTCCTCGCGCAGGATCTTGTCTAGCTCGTCGGTGCTCACGTACTTGTCGCGGGCAACGCGCTTCTCGATGCGATCAATGATCTTCACCGTTGTCTCTACCCCTACATCGGCATGTACCAGAATCTCCTCCAGCTCGTCCAGAACATCCACATCAACTGTAGATTTGCCAACAACAGCCTTGCTCAGCTGCCCGAAGAAGCTGGTTTTGGTTTTCTCTAGCCCTTTGTCTAGCGACTCTTTTTTCTTCTCTTTACTGAAAAAGTCAAAAATGCCCATACCAATGTTTTTGTAAGGATGAAGACGTACAGTGAAACTGTAATATACTAAAAAAGTCCCAGTAACGGGACTTTTTGATGTTGTCTATCTATGTAAAATAGAGTCGGCTTATTACTTCTTAGCAAGGAACTCCTGTACCTTATCTACAGGTACCATCTCCTCTTTAAAGCTGTAAGCACCAGTTTTTGGAGATCTCACAGCCTTGATAACTTTTGCCCAGTCTTTACCTGTAGCGGTCTTTAGGGTTGCAACTACCTTCTTAGCCATGGTTATTTAATTTCTTTATGTACAGTTACTTTTCTCAATACTGGATTATACTTCTTAAGCTCAAGGCGCTCAGTCGTATTCTTTCTGTTTTTGGTAGTGATGTACCTTGAAGTTCCAGGCATGCCAGTCGCTTTATGCTCTGTGCACTCCATGATAACCTGGATTCTATTACCTTTTGCTTTTTTAGCCATCTCTCTATCGTAATTTTTTATTTAGGACTGCAAATATAGGGGCTTAAATCTCTAATTACAAACAAAGTATACTATTTATTGTAAAATTTAAGCCGGATGCTTCACAAATGTTACATAAACCGGTGACAGTGTGCTATTAGTCTATCTCTGGAAGTATAAAATTGTCTAATCCACTAGGCTGAGCCATCGTCTTTTCTAAGTCTGCGACGGTGCGCGGAGCCAGCTTTGAGAGGTTTTCCCAGCCTTTATCTGTGATCAGAATATCATCTTCTATCCTTACCCCGATGTTCCACCATTTCTTATCGCAGGGGCTGCCTCCCGGAATGTAAATTCCCGGCTCTACTGTTATAACCGTGTTATGCTTAAAAGCACCGTAAGAACCTGGATCGTGTACATCTAAGCCTAAGTAATGTGAGGTTCCGTGCGGAAAATACCGTTGTACTTCAGATCTGTCTTTGATGATACCCAGCTTTAGTAAGCCGTTAGCTATTACTTCCTCTGCCGCTCTATGTGGAGCCTGAAAATTGTTGCCCACTTTACAGGCGGCAAAAGCTGCTTCCTGTGCTTTGTATACTAGTTCGTAGATTTCTTTTTGCTCTTTAGTAAACTTACCGTTGGCAGGTATGGTTCGGGTAACGTCGGCAGTATAACCTTTATACTCTGCTCCCACATCCATCAGCACCAGATCGCTATCTACTGTTGGCTTTTTGCTCTCAATGTAATGCAACACACAGGCATTTTTACCGGCGCCAACTATAGATGGATAGCCTACATGTTGGGCTCCGTACTTTTTGTGCACAAATTCGTGTATCCCCTGAAGCTCCATCTCCGACATCTTTGGATGCATGGCTTTCATTACCTCTATCTGCCCCTGCGCCGATATGCTAATAGCTTTGCGCAGCAGTTGCAATTCTTGCTCGGTCTTTACCTCGCGCAGGCCAGCCATGGCTTGCCCTAAAGTATGGCCATCCAGTTTGCTTTTAGGTGTTGCCGCCACAGCTTTTACACGACTACGGGCATCAGCCGACTGTAAATAATCGTTCAGGTATCTATCCTGCCGCAGTGCCGGGTAGTACTGCATCATCTGGCTCAAATAACCTTTTATTTCCTCAGGCTGGCTTGCCCCCTGCTCGCGCACTACATTGTAAAGCATGTTACGCTGTGCATCGAAACCAATTGGCATTTTCACCTTGCTTCTGAATTGGCCCAAAAGGCTATAAAGATCAGCCTGGTCAGCAGTAGCATCGCGTACATCGTGAGGAAGTTCTTTAAAGAGAATGTGCTGGAGACTAGCAGTATCTAGCTTAAAAGCAGCAAAGGTAGTATTAGGCTGCGTAGCTATTCCTGTTATAGAAGCTGCACCTTCTACACCTAAGCGTTCACCGTTCCAAAGTTCATACTGCGGATCGTTTGGCTGCACAAAAAGCAGCTCTTTGGTCTGCTTACCATCTATACTTTGCGGCTCCGAGAAAAGCACCAGCACCGCATTCGGCTCTTTATACCCTGTCAGGTAGTAAAAATCCGGGTCGGGATGGTAATAGTAATCCACATCGTTGGCGCGGTTGCGAACGGGAGAGGCAAAAAAAACAGCAACGGAGCGAGGCGGTAGCTGCTTACGCAGTTGCTCTCTCCGTTGCTGGTGAAATGTTTTATCTAAAGTATCAGATGGCTTATCCGGGTTAGTGCGTACCTGAGCTGTTGCAGCAGTTAAAGCTGCTAAAAGTATAAGTACACACAGCCGGAAGGCTGCCATTAGTACAGGATGTAGCCTTGCTCTACTGCCTTCTTCAATACTGCTGTGATACCGTTCTTATTGATCGTTCTCAAAGCAGATGTAGAAACTTTAAGTGTTACCCAAGCATCCTCTTCCGGGATGTAGAAACGCTTCTTCTGAAGGTTTGGATAGAACTTACGCTTCGTCTTATTGTTAGCGTGAGATACGTTGTTACCTACGCGTGGTCTTTTACCTGTTAAATCGCAAACTCGTGCCATCTTGTATTTTCTTCTAAATTATTTCAATAGGGGTGCAAATATCTGCAAAAAGATACAGAAATTCAAAAGCATAGAGAATATTTTTCCTGAAATTGTGTATTCTGCCATGTCTGGGCGCATTCTTAACACAAATTTTATACTTGCTTCTGCTCCTCTGTAGCTATTTTTCCTTTCTTAAAGCCATAAGGGCAGTGCTTGCAGGCGTTCTTGCAGCAGTATCCTCGCTTTTGCAGATACTTTGCTGTCAGCACCATCAAGCCTTGTTCATTAAAGTAAAAATCCTCCCCTTCTGTCAGTTTCTGGCTCACGTTGTATGTTGTTTATGCTTTGCAAAGTACGTTAAATACACCCCAAACACCAAAACCATAGTATAAAACCAGAAAGCAGTGTACTTATACTATTTACCAAAGCGTTATACTTAGGCACCAGCTGTTATACCTTAAAACATAGCCTATGCCAACTTACAGCACTTTTAAAGAAGCCATTTGCGCCATGCGTGATCGTGGGTTTACACATACGTTTAGCATACAGAATCAGAAACTTTACTGCTCTGAGTTAGACAAAACAATAGAACCCGAAAGGCTAACATTGGTAGAACAGCACCACGTAAAAATTAATGGCCAGGCCAGCGAAGAGCGGGATGTGTATGGTTTTAAAACCGACGAAAATATTTTGGGCTTGATGACGAGTACTTACGCAGCCTATGACCCTGAGGGCTTTAACAGTATTTTCAGGCGATGCAGAAAGGCTTGACCAAATAAAGGAGATACTGGTTAATATAAACAGGTTTTAAAACAGGCGCCATTTCACTATTTTTACAACAATAAATTAAAGCACCTGTACTTATATTATGCTGTTGCCGCTTGCGCATTACAGCCGTATGATACAGAGAAACCCCATAACTGAGAACTATGAGTACGCAGACAATTACTTCGAGCCAGCAGGCCATCGATACAGAACATAAGTATGGCGCACATAACTACCACCCACTACCGGTTGTACTAAACCGCGGCGAAGGTGTGCACCTTTGGGATGTAGAAGGCAAACACTACTACGATTTCCTGTCGGCCTATAGTGCCGTGAACCAGGGCCATTGCCACCCCAAAATTGTAAACGCGCTGGTAGAGCAGGCACAGCAGTTAACACTTACCTCACGTGCCTTTTACAACGACAAATTAGGCGCTGCAGAAAAGTATGTTTGCGAGCTCTTCGGTTACGATAAGTCGCTGTTTATGAACTCCGGCGCAGAGGCCGTAGAAACTGCCATCAAGCTTGCCCGCAAATGGGGCTACCTCAAAAAAGGCATTGCTCCGCATAATGCTGAAATTATTGTAGTAGAGCACAACTTCCACGGCCGCACCACCGGCATTATCTCTTTCTCTACCGATCCGGACTCCACAAAAGGATTTGGCCCATATATGCCAGGCTATAAAGTAATTCCTTATAATGATGTGGATGCCCTGGAACTAGCCTTGAAAGAGAATCCAAACGTTTGCGGGTTTATGGTGGAGCCAATCCAAGGTGAAGCAGGTGTTGTATTGCCCGACGAAGGTTACCTGGCTAAAGCATATGAGCTGTGCAAAGAGTACAGTGTCCTGTTAATGGCTGATGAAATACAGACTGGCATCGGACGTACCGGTAAACTACTAGCCAGCTATTACGATGACGTAAAAGCCGATATACTTATACTTGGTAAGGCCCTATCTGGTGGTGTGCTGCCTGTTTCCTGTGTACTAGCCAATGACGATATCATGCTTTGCATACAGCCAGGCGAACATGGCTCTACTTTTGGTGGTAATCCGCTTGCTGCACAGGTTGCCGTTGCTGCACTAGAGGTTATCAAAAACGAGAAACTAACTCAGAATGCCAACAAACTAGGAGAGGTATTTAGAGAGCGCATGCGCAGCCTGATGAGTAAACGCCCTGAGCTGGTAACGCTGGTGCGCGGCAGAGGCCTGCTTAATGCTATTGTTGTTGAGCCAACCGCAGATGGCCGAACTGCTTGGGATGTATGCGTGGAACTGATGAACAAGGGCTTACTTGCCAAACCAACTCACGGCGACATAATACGCTTTGCGCCACCACTGGTGATGACCGAAGACCAGCTGCACGAGTGCTGCGATATTATTGAGGATGTGATCCTGAATTTTTAAAGTATACTTTACTTATTGATTTTAAAAGGCGAGGCTAATGTGGTCTCGCCTTTTTTGTGAGCATGTATATCGATTGGAGTTATACTTACCTATTATATTACCTTCAACCCCTGATCCGCCTTAACCAGAGAGGGAATTCAACCACCGCTCTACTTTTAATCTTAATCATCCTAGAAATAGCAAGCTGCAGTCTGTCCTTACAAAGTATACTTATGTCTTAACTTCCATTGCAAAGCACATGATCGCAGCTATTGCAAAACCGCAATCCTTATCAATTCAACAATTAAATCGTACCTTTGAAGCAACTTGATTTTGAACAATTTCTGTAACAGGATTTATACTTATGATCAGAAGACCAAGACGTAATCGCCAGACAGAGGCGATCCGAAATATGGTGCAGGAAACAAGCCTGAGCACCCACGATTTTATTTACCCGCTTTTTATTATTGAAGGTCAGAACCAACGCATTGAAGTGTCTTCTATGCCAGGCATTAATCGCTTTTCTATAGATACCGCACTGGAAGAAGTAGCAGCTTGTGTAGAGTTGGGTGTGAAAACGTTTGCGCCATTCCCAAGCATAAGGGAACAACTAAAAGATAAATATGCCACCGAAAGCCACAACCCAGAAGGACTGTTCCCGACGCTAATCCGCGAGATTAAACGTAATTTCCCAGATGTTGCCCTCGTAACTGACGTAGCAATGGACCCTTACAGCTCTGACGGCCACGATGGTATTGTGATAAACGGCGAGATCATTAACGACGAGACCTTAGAGGTACTAGGCAAGATGGCGCTTACACAGGCACAGGCAGGCGCTGATATTGTTGCTCCTTCTGATATGATGGACGGACGTGTAGGCTATATACGCAAGGTACTTGATGAGAACGGCTTCCATAAGGTGGCTATCATGTCTTACACCGCTAAGTATGCCAGCGCTTTCTACGGTCCATTCCGCGACGCCTTAGACTCTGCACCAAAGGCCGGTGATAAAAAGACTTACCAGATGAACTACGCTAACAGCCGAGAAGCCCTTATTGAAGCTGAACTAGACACGTTGGAGGGAGCTGATTATTTGATGGTAAAGCCTGCTCTTTCGTACTTAGACGTGATTAAACTGCTGCGCGAAAACTCTAACCTACCCATTGCCGCCTACAACGTTAGCGGTGAGTATGCCATGGTTAAAGCTGCTGCACAAAAAGGCTGGATAGACGGTGAGAAAATTATGGTAGAAACTTTGACAAGTATAAAACGTGCCGGCGCTGACATTATTCTTTCATACTTTGCCAAGGAGTACGCGCAATACCTAAAAAAGTAAAAACAATAAATCCCAAAAGAAAATGCCCTGAAGAAGTTCAGGGCATTTTCTTTTGGGACCATTCAGATAAGCCTCTTATAACACCACATCAAAGATTAAAGCGACTTCACAATAATTAAGTACCTGTCTTTGTCATTCTTATCAATTTGTTATAAATTGAGAGAGAATTATATCTACCCAAGTACATTTTATGAGAAGATTAAGCCTTTGGTTTGTTGCTGCAGCAATGGCAACAACCACGACGGCATTCGCACAGCGTGGCGAAAACACTACCGCCCGCGCTAATGTAAAAGAGCTGAACCGAATAGCTGTTGCAGCAGAGAAGGATTATAAGGCCAGTTATAGCAAAGCTTTACAACTTGCTAAAAGGAATGATTGGGTAGTAGAAAAAACGTTTTCAGATGGCTCTCATATTTCGCTGCAGGGGCTTGATGCTAAAGGCATGCCCGTTTACTATATTACTTACAACAATAGCAGGGCCGCTGCCTCTGTAGGCACTACCGAACTGTGGGCCGGCGGCTCACTCGGCTTAAGCCTTAGTGGGGCCAATAGCTCTGTTGCGGAGAAGCTGGGAGTTTGGGACGGCGGCCGTGTGAGAGAAACGCACCAGGAGCTAACAGGACGTATACAACAGAAGGATAGTCCCTCATCATCCAGCGAGCACGCTACACACGTAGCGGGCACCATGATGGCGAAAGGTATAAATCCATTAGCTAAAGGCATGTCGTTTGGGCTTAAGAAACTACTTGCTTACGACTTTAACAACGATGCAACAGAGATGGCTAACGCTGCCAGCGATCTGCTTATCTCAAACCACTCTTACGGCTCTATCTCTGGCTGGCGCTATAATTCCGATAGAAAAGGAGGCACAGATGACCCTTATTGGGAATGGTGGGGCGACACAGACATCAGCACAACAGAAGACTACAAGTTTGGCTACTACAACGAAACCGCTGCCACTTGGGACCGCATTGCCTATAATGCACCTTACTATCTTATCGTAAAGTCAGCGGGTAATAACCGGGTAGAAAACGGGCCAGCTGTAGGCCAGCCATATTACCAGCGCGACAACTCCGGAAAATTTACCAAAGTAACTAGCAGGCCGGCAAACTTAAGCAGCAACAATGGTTATGACATCATCTCTACCTACGGTACTGCTAAAAACATACTTTCTGTAGGAGCTGTAAATCCCCTGTCAGAGGGCTACAGAGATACTTCTGATGTGGTTATATCTTCGTTCAGCAGCTTTGGCCCTACCGACGATGGTCGTATTAAACCAGACTTGGTGGGCAATGGTGTTGCTGTACTGTCTACTTCAGATAAAAGCAACACAGCCTATACTTCGCTTAGCGGTACCTCCATGGCAGCACCAAACGTATCTGGTAGCTTGCTGCTGCTACAGGAGCACTACGCTAACCTTAACAATGGGAAGGTAATGCTTGCCGCAACGCTAAAGGGTTTAGCCATTCATACTACCGACGAGGCAGGCAAGCACCTTGGCCCTGATTATAAATTTGGATGGGGCCTTCTGAACGCAAGGCGTGCGGCTTCTGTCATCTCTAACACAGATAAGACAAACATTATCCAGGAAAACACATTGGCACAAGGCCAAACATACACGCACCAGATAGTAGCATCTGGCTCAGGCCCTTTGGTAGTGACTATATCCTGGACAGATCCGGAGGCCACCGCTTTTGCTGTTGGCTCTGAAGCATTAAATAATCGTATGGCACGCCTGATAAATGATCTGGATGTGCGCGTAACAAAAGGCAACACTGTTTATCAACCTTGGATTTTGGACCCGTTAAACCCTGCTAGCCCTGCCACTACCGGAGATAACAAGTTAGATAACGTGGAACAGGTAAAAATCATGAACGCCGTGCCAGGTGAGTCTTACACTATAACTGTTAGCCATAAGAAAACATTAACGAAAGGCCCTCAAGCTTATTCGTTAATTGCTAGTGGCGTAGGCGGCACTGCAGTTTGCGAGAGCAAGCCCTCTTCTGATCAGGGAGCAAAAATTACTGCACTCACTGTTGGGGGAGAATCCTTCACATACAACAGCGGCTGCACTACTTATCAAAACCTGACGGATAAGGTGCTTCTTTTCGAGCCAGGGCAACAGCAAAACTTAAGCTTAACATTAGGCAACTGCACAGCCGATGCTGCTAAGATTGCAAAAGTATACATCGACTGGAATGGCAATGGCAGCTTTACCGATGCCGGCGAAGAAGCAGCTGCTTCCGGAGTGTTAAATGGAAGTGCTTTTGCCTCTACTATCACGGCTCCTGCCAGTGCTCAAGTTGGCACGACAGTGCGTATGCGCATAGTGGTACAGGAAACAAACAATAGCACAGAGGTATTACCTTGCGGCATATATGCTAAAGGCGAAACACAGGATTACCTGGTTCAATTTGTACAGCCTAAAACGGATGTAGGTATATCGGCTGTTTTACCTGCAGGCTCGGCTTTATGCGCAAACTCAGCACAGCAAATTGTAGTTAATATTAAAAACTTCGGCACCACGCCACAAGGTAATATACCTGTAACAGTACGTATACTTAAAAACAGCATAGAGGTCAAACAAATTTCGTTTGTTTATGCTGCTACTCTTCAACCTTATGCACAGGCAGAGGTACTGCTAAGCGAAACATTTGCTACACAGGATGGCGAAACGTACGAACTTGTAGCTACGTCATCGCTACAGGGAGATCCTGTAGAGAACAACAACAGAATGATAAGAGCCTTTAATGTAGGAGGAGCGGCTTCCACTCCAGCAGATGCATCAGCCTTCCGTTGTGGTACAGATCCTAATTTCGTTCTTTCTGCCAATGGTAGTGGTACACTTTTCTGGTACGAAGACGCTGCATCTACAAGACCAATTGCTGTTGGCAATCAAATACAAGTCCCGGCGAATCAGATAACAGGTAAATTATATGCAGCCTATAACGACTACAGCAGCAACATAGGCCCTGCCAATAAAAAGTTTGCAAGCGATGGCGGTTATAATGCTTTTAGCCCAGATGTAATTGTCACGACCAAGGCTCCTATACTTTTAGAAAGTGCCAGGCTCTATATCGGGCATAGTGGTAAAATTACATTCACTGCCTTTAACGATGAAGGTGCCCCTGTTTCTGCTAAAACACTATATGTAACGGCTACGAGAACTACGCCTGCTACAGGTGCCCAACCAAATGACCCAAATGACGAGGGTGCTCTATACTATTTAGGATTAGAGCTACCGGCAGCTGGCACTTACAGAATAGCCATCGCCTATGAAAACGGAGCCACCATCTTCAGAAACAATGGAGGTGTAGCGGGTTACCCATTTAGGTCTGCCGGAGGAGTTGTGGCTATTACTGGAAACACTGCCACTACTACGCCAGAAGCTTTTTACTATTACTTTTATGATCTTAAAGTACGCTCTCTTGGTTGCCCTAACCCACGTATAGAAGCAAAAGTAAAAGGAGGAGTGCCACTTGACAAGCCAGTTATTGCGCGTCAGGGCCAAACACTTGTATCCAGCGGCGAAGATGGCAACCAGTGGTTTAAGGATGACAAGCCAGTTGATGGCGCAACAGGCAAAGTGTTTGCTCCTACTGAGAGCGGTAACTATAGCGTTATGATCTTTAAAGATGGCTGTATTTCTGAAATGTCGATGGCGTACAACTTCTCTTTTAAACCAGGTATACGTGAGCTAGGCACTGAACTGGTAGTATCACCAAACCCTACTACAGGCCGCTTCAGGTTTGAGCTGGAGACAAGCCAAGCTGAAGATATTACCTTTGAGGTAGTGGACATGTTAGGCAACTTTATACTTTCCGGTGATGTGAAGAACTACTACGGCCAGTACGAAGGCTTTATAGACCTGAGCAACAGAGCTTCAGGCTTGTACATCTTCAAATTGCGCCACGGCGATAAATCATACTCTAAGAAAGTGCTGGTGCAACACTAAGTATAGCAGTTAACCAAAAAAGATAAGCCCAGGCATCTGACCAATGTCTGGGCTTTTTTATACTTCTTTTCAGAGTCTTTTTGTTAATTTGACCTCATGAAGCAACTCCTACTATCTCTTTGCCTGCTGGTAATATTTTCCTGTACTAGGCAACAGCACCAGCTAAGCAATTCTCAGCAGTCTTTCTACAAAAGTATAGCTAACCACTGCGGAAAGTCATATGCTGGCAAGGTAATTTTTCCTTCCGATGGCAAAGACCCATTCGCCGGTCAGGCACTTACCATGCATGTAGCCAGTTGCTCCGATACCACTATCCGTATTCCTTTCCATGTGGGTGCGGATAAGTCCAGAACGTGGGTATTAAATAAAACAGCAGAAGGCTTGCAACTAAAGCATGATCATCGCCACGAAGATGGCACTCCAGATGAGGTAACCATGTATGGCGGCATAGCACTTGCCTCTGAAGATAAACTAGAGCAGCGCTTCCCGGCAGATGCCTACACAGCGCAGCTTATTCCTGCCGCTGCCACCAACGAATGGACAATGGCTTTGAGCCCAGACGGCAAAACCTTTAGCTACATTTTAAAGCGTGACAACCAACTCCGTTTCCGGGCAGATTTTGATCTAACTAAGCCATTGTAAAAGCTATACTTTCATAAACAGAAAAGCCGAAGTAAGTATAGCTTCGGCTTTTCTGTTTTATAAACTAGTAGCATCAGGATTTTTTCAGCTTATTTTTCAGGGTAAGGTAATCTATGTAATAAAGCACCTTAACTGATAAGCTGTTATTTTGTGGCGAGGAAATAGTGTTAGAGAAGTTGTCCAAGTAACGAGGTACTACAACATCTTTACTTTCTTCTATGGCATTTTTCCAGACAATGCTTATTTCGCTGCCAGGGGCAAACCACCATGAGTATACCATATCAATATTAAAAGCATTAAAGTTGATGTTGTGGTTGTTATTTTTGTATTCATCGCTGTAGCCGCCTGGGTATGCATCAGGACTTAACAGGCCATCTGTAGCTAGCCTGTAGTAGCGGTTATACTCTGCTTTAGACCAGTAATGGCGTGAGCGTAACGAAAGCGTCATGCGGTTGCTGAAGCTGTAACTTGCCGTAAGAGTGCTGGTAGTAGCATTTACATCGCGTAGTCCGAAAATAACAACTTGCTCTTTTACTTCATCGCCGTTTTCATCAAACTTAAATTTGTTGGCGAAACCCATATCATCTAGGCGCAGGTTTCGGCTAAACTGGTATACAAAAGAGAGCTTATCATTAACCCGGTAACGCGGCGAAATAGCATAGCTGTAGTTGTAACGGCTGTTCTCATCAAACCAGCGATAGTTACCACTAATATCTAGGGCAAACTTTTTCCGGTAATCAGACGATACATAACCTCCTGCACTGTAGTTAACCGGGAAAGTATAATACATGCCATCTACACGCGGTTCAAAGAAGTCATAAGTTGTAACCGGCTCCAGGTTAAAGTTAAGCCCTGCACTCATGAAGTTTTTAAACGTGGCATTTACATTACCATAGATCACAAAATTTTGAAATGTATCTGGTTTATAACGGCGGGCATAAACAGCACCCACGCTAGTATACATGTTCAGGAGCTTCCAAAAAGGTTGGTAAAAGTTATAGTTAAACTGCAGGTTTTCCTCCATAGAGTTGTTGACAAACAGTATACCCAGGTCGTTGGGGTCATAAGTATCAGAGATGAGGGTGTGGGAAGTATAAACCTGAAACCGGCCACTTGTTTTGCTTAACCCAATGCGGTAAGTATGGCCTAGAGCTGTGCTATCAGAAAAGTACTTCTGGCTTAGTGCAGCTCTACCTTCTATGGCATAGGTATTTGTTTTATCATTAAACCTGAATAACCCTCCTGTTAGGTTAGCATCGTAAGTACCTCCCTGCCGCATTACATTGTTATTTATTAGCGTAACATAAGAGTTGTTTTTCAATGACTGATCGAAAACAGTGATATTATAATTTGTAAGCGGCTGTATCTGCTTTTTAAACCTGTTGCCCTCGCTGTCTTCAAGTGTGGCATACTGCCGGCCAACTACAGCATTAAAAATACCGATACCTAAACCAGAACTGGTGCGGCCCGATACTTTAGTACCATTTAACATTTTGGTTTCTATTGGGTGGTCAATTATGGTATTACCCTGCTCCTCTTCTTCGTCGCTGTTTAAAGGATTAACAGGAGCTCCACCTATACGCCTGGAGTAAAAAAAGCCACCTTTGTTAAACAACTCTGTTCCCTCCATAAAGAAGGGGCGGTTTTCGTTAAATTGTACTTCGAAAGGAGAAAGGTTCAGCACCTGGTTATCAGACTGCACCTGGCTGAAATCTGGAATGAGGGTCATATCCAACGTAAAAGCATCGCTGATGCCATACTTCACATCCATGCCGCCGCTAAAGCTGTAGTTACTTTTATAATCTACATCTTCGCTTCCCTCCTTTTGGCGTGGGTAGCTTTCGGCAAAGGCAGCCACATAAGGCGTAAAAGATAAGCGGAGCGGAGCTTCAATGTTTTTGAGACCAGTAAGCTTACCCCACTGGTTGGCAAAACCGTCTATTGCCGGATCAACATGGTTCCAAAAATAACCTTGTTTTGTAGACTGACGGTTGCGCATAAAATTAAGCCCCCACAACTGTTCAGGCTTGCTGCTGAAGCGAATAGCGGAGTATGGTATTTTGAACTCGGCTACCCAATTAGAACCTTGAATACTAGCATTGCTTTCCCATACGGTATTCCAGCTCCAGTCTTCGCCATTGGTTGAATAACGGGCATCTAGTTGTACACCAGCAGGTGTAACAAGAAAACCAAAGCCGTTGATCTGATCATTATAAGTATCCAGAAAAACGCCGAAAAAGTCGGTATTACCCAAATCATCCCGCTTCCCCATTTGCCGGAAGATGCTATCCTGCGATACATCGTGCATGATGGCACCCACATAAATAGCTTCGTCATCATAAAGTATTCTGACTTCGGTTGGGTGTACTTCTAATGGGCCTGGCGTTGGCCTGTTTTGAATAAAATTAGTAGCAATCTGCGCCTGCTGCCAAATAGCTTCATCTAATACACCATCTATCTTAGGAGCATCGTTGATACGCAGCGCTTGCAACTCTTTTGGAGGCTGCTTTTTGGCATTTTGAGCACTTACGTTGGCGCCAAACAAAGCGGCTACAACAAAAACAGCCAGAAACAGAAAGGAATCAGGTAATATTTTTTTCATAGTAAAGGTATGGGTAGCAAAATTTTAGCTGTAAATGTACTATAAAAGTACAGCTATTTATAAAGATAGACCAACCACACCTAAAGTTGCTTCTGCTGAATTATTTTTTAAAAAAATTCTCAACAAGCTACTTTACCATTACCTAAGCCCCTCGCCCTGCACTCACCACCACTTGGAAATTTAAATTTTAGCAACAATAATATAAAAAGGCGCTGCTCCTATCGGAACAGCGCCTTGTATTGCTCAAAAAAGTATAGGCTATAAATCTTCTTCGCGCACCAGCATTAGTACTGCCGACTGTGGCACTATAAAGTACTTTTCGCTAAGGTAGTTAATCTCTATAGCATCGCGTTGCAGGTATATGGCCAAGTCGCCTTCTTTCGCCTGTAGGGGTATGTAGCGCACCGGCTCTTCATCATCCTGCTCCCAGGGCTCCTCGTCAAAGCCATAATCGGCAGGAATTGGATAACCGGGGCCAACTTTCATAATATAGCCTTCCTGTACTTTCTCTTTTTCCTGCACGCCTGGCGGTAAGTATAAACCGCTTTTGGTTTGCTCTTTAGAAGACTTAGGTTTTATCAGCACCCTGTCTCCTACAATAATTATCTTTTCCAGTTTATTCTTTTCAGAAATCCTCATGGGTAGTGTGTGCATCTTATAAAGGATCTGCAGTTACTTTAAATCGCATGCTGGCTTCTATCGTTACATCTTTGGTTACAGCTTTTGCCAGTGTAGCGCGTGTGCCAATCGTGTAGCTATCGCCTTTAATATACTTGTCCAGTTTTGCGTTAGTTGAGACAAGCTCAATTTTGCTAACATTCTGAGGCACCTGCTCCAGGTAAGCAATTTTTACATCGTCTTGGCCTTCGGCAGAAATATAGATTTCGATTTTCTTCAGAAAGTTAAAATTCTCTGTTTGCGGATCAGTTATTTCAAGCTCCAACTTATTCAACGTAACATCTTTTACCAGCTCGGCACGCGTTTTATTGTTTTTGAAATCTTCGTTAGAGTTAGTAGTTATTGGGATTGGGGATATCGGAGCTACAGTACCTACCGGGAAGTAAGACTTAATTTCAATCGTCTCATTCTCTTCAATATAAAATGTAAGTAGATCGTCTATTTTGTCGCAAGCTAATCCTGCAAAAGCAAAAATAGCAACAAAGGCAAAAAGCGCTTTCCTCATAAGGGTAAATTAAGGTAATATAAAATATAATTGCGGCAGGAAAAGCAAGTGTAAACCACTTCTCCTGCCGCAAATTTACAAAATCTAGATTGTATTAATCAAACATATCGCCTTTTCGCACAGTACCGTTTCCTTTCTCGTTCCAGCTCATCGGGTAGTTTTCATCCATATAAGCCACAGCATCTTCGGTTAAGTATAATGGCTTAAAGGTATCAATCATAACAGCATACTCGTGCGTTTCTTTTTTACCTATACTTGCCTCAACCGTGCCTGGATGCGGGCCATGCGGTATACCTCCTGGGTGTACAGTAAACGACGCCCTGTCTACACCCTTACGACTCATAAAATCGCCTTCTACGTAGTATAAAACCTCGTCAGAGTCTACGTTGGAGTGGTTATATGGCGCAGGTATAGACTCAGGGTGATAATCAAATAGGCGTGGCACAAAAGAACAGATCACGAAGTTGTGCGCCTCAAACGTTTGGTGTACCGGAGGTGGCTGGTGTATGCGGCCGGTAATCGGCTCAAAATCATAAATAGAGAAAGCGTAAGGGTAAAAATATCCATCCCAGCCAACGGCATCAAACGGGCTGAAATCGTAGTAGAACTGGTGCAGTTCGCCTTCTTTTTTTACTTGTACCAAGTGCTCACCTTTTTGAGTCTCAGTGATAAGCTCTACAGGCGGTCTCATGTCTCGCTCGCAAAACGGCGAGTGCTCCAACAACTGCCCAAAATGGTTACGGTAACGTCGTGGCGTTTCAATCGGGCTAAATGATTCTATCACCAACAGCCTTACCTGCCCCTCATCAAATCTAAACTTATGGATAACCGTGCGCGGAATTACAAGGTAGTCGCCGGGCCTAAACGGAATGCGCCCCATCTGGGTAAGCAGGTCACCGGTGCCGTCATGCACGAACACAACTTCATCGGCTTGGCCATTTTTGTAGTAGTAATCCATTTCACGCTCCGATGGGTTGCAGATGCTAATCGCCACATCGCTGTTAAAGAGCATGGTTTTGCGGGCGTTCAAGTAATCGGTGCCGGTGGATTCTACATTTAACGTGCGCAGGTGGTGTGGTTGTAGCTTAATGCCTTCGGCTTTTTTAGGAGCAAAGGGTTTAGGCTCGCCTATACGGCTCATTTGTGTAGGCGGGTTAATATGGTATAGCAACGACGAAACGCCACTAAACCCTAATGTGCCCACCAGCTGCTCTGCGTAAAGCGTGCCATCAGGCTGCCGAAACTGCGTATGTCTTTTATGCGGGATTTCTCCCAGCTTATAATAGAATGCCATGCTTTGGATGCTTATTAGTTCTGGTTCTGTTTTAGGTAGCTATAAGGCAATTTAAGAAACTATACTTATACTTTGTCCTACGCACCGCCTTTTGCCAAGCGCTGTGCATGGTTAAAGTGCTTCAGAGCCTGCTGAAACTCCTCGTCCTGCTCATGCAGCACCGGAAAAAAGCCTTTGTTGCCGTATACGCTTCGTGCAATAAATGCTTTCAGGTTATTACGGATCAATTCTTTAGAACGGCCATACTCTGGTCCGTTATACTTTACTCCGGCTTTATTGGCCATCTGCACCACCTCTTGCAGCATTTTATCGGTAACCATAAAGTTTTTGTTAAACTTATCGAAGGTCATCTTTTCTAAGGCTTTGCGATTATCTCGGTAATAGTTTAAAGTATACTCTCTGATAATGTTGTTATTATACAGCTCACTTAGGTACTGGGTAAGAGCCATGGTATCGCGTGGTACAAACACATCCGGCATTATGCCGCCGCCGCCATATACAGCACGACCTTTGGCCGTTTTATACTTTAATGAGTCTACAAACAAGCTGCTGTCTGGGTGGAAATACTCTCCGTTTTCGTAGCGGTGCAGCATGTCCTGCTGATACTCTTCTGGTTTACCGTTATAAGGTTTTTGTATAGAGCGGCCACTTGGTGTATAGTAGCGTGAAATTGTCAGGCGAAGCTCAGAACCATCGTTCAGCGGAATCGGCATCTGCACCAAACCTTTACCAAATGAACGCCGGCCCACAATTAAAGCACGATCGTTGTCTTGTAAGGCACCGGCCACAATCTCAGAGGCAGAAGCACTGCCTTCGTCCAAGAGCACGATAACAGGACCATTTTCAAAATCGCCTTTGGTTCTTGCAAACGTCTGAGAGTCATACTTCTCACCTTTCCCATCTGTGTACACGATCATTTTTTCGCCGGCAATAAACTCGTCAGCCATACGTATGGCATGATCCATATAACCGCCGGGGTTGCCGCGCAGATCAAGTATAAGTTGCTGCATCCCTTTCTGGCGAAGCGCTGTTAGAGCTTTACTAAATTCCTCGTAAGTAGTAGCTGAAAAACGGCTTACTTTAATATAGCCCACATGGTTATCCACCATGTAGCTTACATCTACTGAGTAAGTGGGTATTTTATTACGGTTAATGGTAAAGCTAAGCAGTTTGTTAGATCCTTTACGCTGAACATCAAGCTTTACCTTAGATCCCTTAGGACCGCGCAGCCGCTTAAACACACCCTCGTTATTTATGCCTATACCTGCTACTGTCTCTCCGTCTACTTTGATGATCTTATCGCCGGCCAGTATACCAGCTGCCTCCGATGGACCGCCACTTAATGGAGAGATAACATAGATAGTGTCTTTAATGATATTAAACTCCACGCCGATACCTTCAAAGTCGCCTTCCAGGTAGGAGCGGGCCATGGCTAGCTCATCAGCCGGAATATAAGAAGTGTGCGGATCCAGCTTCTCAAGCATCTTGTTAATAGCATAGTCAGAAAGCTCCTCTATATCAACCGTGTCTACATAGTCGCGGTCTATGTAACTGAGAATATCCCGGTATTTAAGATAGCTTTTGGCTGTTGCCTGCGGGTTATTTGTTGATGGTGAAAAAGTTGTAGCACCAATTAGTACGCCCACTGCCAGTGCCAATGCAATAAATAGTGGCAGCTTTACCTGAAATGGCGAATTGCTGACTTTACCTCTCTCCTTTCCATTCTCCATATTTTCCATAGTATACTTTTAGGTGTAGCTGGCTTAAGGTCTCCTGCGCCAGCAAGTGCTACAATTTAATAAATTCCTGTGTGGGGCTATTCATCTATACAAGCAGAAAATTGCGAAGGTTGCAAATACCCATGCTCGCACACTAGTTATAACTGCAACAATATTTTATATAAAATGATTTAAATTAAGGATTTACACTTTTATACCTTCTCACACCAAGTATACACAGGCATCAGTTAAAATTCTTACCTTTGCAGTGCAATTTATACTTATGGGCAGGATACTGGCAATAGATTACGGAACTAAACGTGTGGGACTGGCTGCAACCGATGTGCTGCAGATAATCGCGAACCCATTAGAAACCGTTCATGCCAAAGATGTGTTAACTTACTTGAAGGATTATGTGCAGCGCGAGCCTGTGGAGGCTTTTGTGCTGGGCATGCCAAAGCGCCTGTCTGGCGAAGATACACAGGCAACGCAACATGTAGTAGGTTTCCATAGGCAGTTACAGAAGCAATTTCCTAGCATTCCGGTACATCTGGTAGATGAACGCTTTACCTCTAAAATGGCTCAGCAGGCAATGCTGGCCGGAGGCATGAAAAAGAAAGACCGCCAGGACAAAGGTACCGTAGACCGCATTAGTGCGGCCATAATTTTACAGTCGTATTTAGATAGCAGAACCATATGATTTACCCAATCACCGCTTACGGCGATCCAGTTTTAAAAGAAGAAGCACAAGACATTCCGCAGGACTACCCAAACCTGCAGGAGTTGATCCAGGATATGTTTGACACGATGTACTATGCACATGGTGTTGGCTTGGCAGCTCCCCAAATTAGCAAGAGCATCCGCCTTTTTGTTATCGATTCTGAACCGATGATGGATGAGAAAGACGAAGGCAAGGGTGTGAAGAAAGCCTTTATCAACCCGGAGATTATTGAGGAAGATGGTGAAGAGTGGGGCTTTGAAGAAGGCTGCCTGAGCATACCAGGTGTACGTGAGGTAGTTTACCGCCCAGAGCGCATCGTTATCCGTTACTTTGATGAGGAGTGGAACGAGCACGAAGATACGTATGATGGCATGACAGCCCGCGTTATCCAGCACGAATACGACCACATTGAAGGCATACTTTTCACGGACCACCTGAACGGTTTAAAGAAGCGCCTGATCAAAAATAAACTAGCCAAAATCTCGAAAGGTGAGGTTGACGCAGATTATAAGATGAGATTCCCATCGCTGGCTAAGAAGCGATAGTTTTATACTTTAAATAAACCAGAACAGCCTGCTACAATTCTTGTGGCAGGCTGTTCTGGTTTACAGCTTTACACTTCTCCTAAGCAGGTTTTTGCTCAACAAGTACTTGATTCCTCAGAGGATTAGGACTGCTATTGTGCATAATGTTGTTATCTAACAAATCTAGAATTTCCTCACAGTATTCTGCGTCAAACTTTCTTGCAAACATCTTGTTGTTAGCTCTTTGACTAATGAGCTCTTCTAAGTTATTACTAGTAAAGGTGATAGGATGAGGTTCTTGTTTGCTTGACCAAGTTACATATGTCAAAGAAGGTTTGACCTTTATCTTTTTGTCAGTTAACGCCAGGTGCTTTATAATACTGTGAAAAAATATTTCATCAGGCACTAAGGTATCCTGATGAAATGTAACATACCTGTTATTGTTATGGGTAAACTCTACAACTTGCCGTAATGTATTATAGGTGAGCCCCCACCATAAACTGCCACCATAGTGTGCTATCAGACTTGGCTCCCGCTTTTTGAAAATCTTCCTCACCTCCAGCACTATCCTAAAATTCTTCCTTTGACATGATTTTATTGCCAACGCACCTATTTTTTTTAATGCACTTTTAATGCTACTCCCAAAAATATAAGGGAGTACCATATAGTCTCCCTTTTTGCTACTCAAGTTTATTTTATAGTTATAAACTCTTGCTCTCCAATTTTTCCATACTTCTGCTACAGGAAATATATCGATATGCTCATATTGGTAGTTCTTCTTCAAGTAGTTATTGAGTGCATCATTATCAACTATAGGATAACATTTTTCGCTTAAAAGGATTGTGTAGTTACATTTGTTGTCTGCAATAATCTCTGCATACAATTTAGTATAGCACCTACCAACGAAAAGTCTCCCCAAATACAAGATAGCCTATCTTTTATGAGGATTACATTACTAGACTGTTTTAGACTTTCATACTGACTGATGTCTAACCTTTTATCAACATGTATATAAAAGGCAGAAAAACCATCATCTAGTTTTTTTACAAGGCGAGTTAATTGACATGGATTATTATATGCAAGAATTATATAATTTTTATTAACCATAATCGCTCTTTGAGGTCAAATCCTTAAAACTGGTGCAGGTTATGGGTGAGGCAGCGGCTAAGCAAAAGTTTGCGTTACGTGTAGTTCTTGCTACTATTAAAGATATTATACGATTATTTCAAATAATAGCTATAAATCTACTTATATATTGTATAGATAGCTTGTAATGTTTTAATACAAAAAACTAAAATTGATAAAATATTTGATCGGTAACAGTATCAGATTTTGATAACTCCTCTTCTTAATTTGGCTTTGCCGATACGTTTCAATTAGTTACCACTTTGCTTTACCAATGCAATATGTTACCTCAGTTTGTTCTACTAACTGTTATAAAACTTATAGGAATTTGCAAAAGCACCATGTCTGTCAGCTAGTTAAATATAAAATCTCCTGTATTAAGCTCTAGGATAAAGGCTGGCATTGATATGGAAAATAGTAGTAATACCTAAGAATAAAATCCTGCACCTCTTATCATCTAAGTTTAACCTAATTTCAAGCTCATTGGCATTATTGCTCTGCTATTTATACTTTCTCTCATTCAAGTCACGGGGCAAGACCCGAAATGCAGCTTGTAGCTACCTTAATAGCTTATCAACAGAAATAACAGAAAATGAGCCATTTATTAAAATACATATTGTAGTTTAAGTCTACAAGTCCCAATTATCGTGCGTAACTTTACTCATAATCATTCGATTTGTGTTTAACTAACTTCAGTATTCACTCCATTTCAATCAACTATGAACGCAGTAAAAAGAAACAATGTAAAGGTTATCGGAGCAGGAGAAAAGACAATGCTGTTTGCTCATGGCTACGGCTGCGATCAGAATATGTGGCGCTTTATCACTCCTGCTTTTGTAAACGATTATAAGGTTGTTCTTTTTGACCATATAGGATTTGGAGACTCTGATACTTCCAGCTATAAAAAAGAGCGTTACGCTTCTTTACACGGTTATGCAACTGATGTACTGGAGATATGTAAGGAACTGGACCTGCAGGATGTTGTTTTTGTAGGCCATTCAGTTAGTGCCATGATAGGGGTATTAGCTGCTATTAAAGAGCCTTCTATCTTTTCAAAGCTGGTTTTAGTTTGCCCCTCACCAAGCTTTATAAACGATGGTGATTATGTTGGTGGCTTCAACAGGGAAGATATTGAAGGCCTGCTTAACTCTTTAGACAGTGATTACCTTGGGTGGTCTAATAATATTGCCCCAGTAATTATGGGTAATCAGGATCGCCCTGAGCTAGGGCAGGAACTAGCTGGCAGTTTCTGTAAAAGTAACTTAGAGATAGCCGCAGATTTTGCACGCATCACTTTCTTAACAGATAACAGAAAAGAATTACCTCAGGTAAAAACACCTACCCTAATCCTGCAGTGCTCTGAAGATGCCATTGCGCCTTTATCTGTAGGAGAGTACACCAACCAAAACATAGCCGGCAGTGAGCTGATTTTGCTGGAGGCTACAGGACATTGCCCGAATCTAAGTGCTCCGGAGGCAACCATTGCAGCTATTAAAAGCTTTTTATAGAAAACACCGTACAAACAATAAGCAGGAGCCTTTATGTGTTCCCTAACCATAAGCTCAGTAATTTGATGAAGTTGAAAGCAAGGTATCACTATTGATAGGCAGTATAAGTAGCAGTAAACTCAAGAAGGCAAACGGAGACGTTTTCTTCGAAGCGCGAAGAGCCTCTGATAATGCATATATTGTTGTTAATTGGATTGGAATACAATCACTTGAAACAATAGTTATGGGAGGCAATCATGTGTTGGCGATGCTACGGGAAAAACCTTGCCAGGGAATGCTGAACAGCAACCGGGAATTAATAGGACCTTGGGAAGTCGCGGTAAACTGGTTATCTAATAAATGGACACCTCAGGCTAAAGAACTGGGCCTACGTTATTATGCTCATGCGCTGTCTCCAGGAATTTATGGACAACGTTCTTTCGATTCATTTTATCCAAGCCTGAAATATAAATTAGAAGTAAAGGCATTTGTCGATGAAGAAGCAGCCAAAATGTGGCTTCAGTCAAAGTCCTTTTAAACTAGTGCCCCTTCTACCCTAGTATAGCGTCCCACAAAAATCTTGTTGTCATCAATATCAGACATCTAAATCAGCCTTACCTGCCAGATTTTTGAGCAAAACTCCGATACAAGAGTCACTCCAAAGTATACGTTAGCCTTATCAAGATCTATGGAAGTTACGTAAGCAGCAGTATGGCTAACAATGCTAAATTTATACTTCTACTCCTTGTCATACTGCTGCCAATACAAAGCAACGGCTGGGGCTTTTACGCGCACCAACGCATAAATCGATTGGCAGTTTTTGCCTTGCCACCGGAGATGGTAGGCTTCTACAAAAAGCACATCCGATACATTACCGAAAATACGGTAAACCCTGACAAGCGCCGCTATGCTGTTAATTACGAAGCCCCTCGCCATTACATAGATTTAGATGTTTACGGAGACAGCGCCTTGTACAAAATGCCACGCTTTTGGCAACAGGCCGTCGAAAAGTATACTGAAGATACGCTTCAGGCTTATGGTATAGTGCCCTGGCACATCAACTCTATGAAATACCAGTTAACAAATGCTTTTAAAGAGCGAAACGTAGACAAAATTCTACGACTGAGCACAGAGTTAGGACACTACGTAGCAGATGCCTGCGTACCACTGCACACTACACAAAATTACAATGGGCAGCTAACTGGGCAGCGTGGTATTCATGGCTTTTGGGAGTCGCGGTTGCCGGAACTGTTTTCTAATAACTATGACTTTTTTGTAGGACAGGCACAATATATTGAACAACCACAGCTAAAAGCATGGGATATTGTAGCAAGCGCACACATCGCCCTCGACTCAGTTTTATACTTTGAACGGCAGCTAACACAGGAGTTTGACGAGGAAAAGAAGTACAGCTTCGAAGCCCGGAATAATCTTACTACCCGGGTATACTCGCGTGCTTTTTCGCAGGCTTACAGCAACAGGCTAAAGGGGCAAGTAGAGCGGCAGATGAGATTAGCTATTAAAATGACCGCAAGTTTTTGGTATACCGCTTGGGTAGATGCAGGTCAGCCGAACCTAGGCACACTTAAGTCCACGTTATCGCTGGAGGAGTTACATCGCTTGGAGATGGAGAAGAGAGAGTATGAATCTGGCAGCCACAAACTCAGAGAGGATCACGAAAATTAAAATTTTAGCTTTTGGTAAGTAGTTGCGGATATCCTAATCTTCCGTTTTTAAAATTCTACCTACAAGTGAAGGCTACGCTACTTTACAATCAGCCTCTTTCGAACAAACAAAACAGTTTTATACTTACCAGCTTCACCTAATTCTGCTACGACACTCTTTCAATTAGATTACTGAACACCAATTGATTACGCATGACGCCTATAAATTCGGTAATGTGGCAGATGCTTACTCGGTTTGCTATAAAGGTATAATAACTTATTACTACGACCACTTTTCCCACTTCTTTAAAAATGAGTAACTTGCCGCATCTAACTCACAACATTTTTAACGAATGATACTAGCCCCTAAAAGCCTTTTTAGGTTAACGTTACTGTTGCTGCTTTGCGCCATATATGTGCTGCCACAGGCACAGGCTCAAACCAAAGTAGATCTAAACAAATTGGATACTTATTACCAAAAAGCACTTAAAGATTGGAATGTACCGGGTATGGCCATTGCCATTGTAAAAGGCGACTCTGTAATCTTTGCAAAAGGCTATGGCGTGCTTGATAATAAAAAGGGTGGTACTGTAGATGCAAACTCAGTTTTTGGCATTGCCTCTAACTCTAAGGCTTATACTGCTGCTGCACTTGCCACACTTGTTGATGCCGGCAAGATAAACTGGAAAGATAAGGTTAAAAAGTACGTGCCGAATCTACAACTTTACGATCCTTTTGTTACTGAAAACTTAACTATAGAAGATTTACTGAGCCACAGAGTTGGCCTTAAAACCTTCAGCGGTGACCTGCTCTGGTATAATACTACCTACAGCCGCGAAGAAATTATACACCGTATGCGCTATCTTAAGCCGACGTATGGCTTCCGTGATGGCTATGGCTATTCTAACCTGATGTTTATTACAGCCGGCCAGGTAGTAGAGAATGTTACCGGCAAAACATGGGAAAACTATATTAAGGAGACATTTCTGCAGCCACTGGGCATGAGCCGCACTTATACTTCGGTGAACGAGTTAAAAGGTGTTAGCAATGTAGCCTCTCCGCATGGCTTTGATGAAAACGGAAATCCATACGCTACCACACAGGTTGCATGGGATAATTGGAACCCAGCTGCCGGTATCTTTACCAGCGTAAACCAACAGGCACAGTGGATGCGCCTGCAGTTGAACAGGGGCATGTATAACGGCAAACGTATCTTCAGTGAGAACTCAAGCCGTAACATGTGGGCCGCACACAACCCAATGCCTATTTCTAAAAGAGCCGAAGAAATTACCCCATCTACTCATTTTGCGGCGGCAGGATTAGGCTGGTTTGTCAGTGATTACCAAGGTCGCAAACTAATTTACCACGGTGGCGGCCACGAAGGCATGAATAGCCGCACAGTGCTTGTACCCGAAGAAAATCTAGGAGTTGTAATACTAACCAACAGTATGAGCAGCATCATGTCTCCGTTGGCCAATTATACTATAGATCAGTTTCTAGAGATTGAAAACAGCCGCGACTGGAGCCGTTTTAACTTAGATGCAATGGCACAGGCAAAAAAGCAGTCAGAAGAGAAGAAGTCGAAGGAAAAGAAGAAATCTGCTAAGGCAACCCGAAACCTAAACGAATATGTAGGTACCTACCGTAGTCAGGTTTATGGCGATGCCACAATAACCCTCAAAAACGGCAAATTAGAATTGCAATTAGTACCGGCGCCTGCATTAGGCGGAACATTAGATTTTTGGCAACACGAGATTTTTAACCTGGACTGGAAGAACAAATTTGCCCTGTTACACCCAACAAAAGTGCGCTTTCTTACAGGTGAGGATGGAAGTATAGCTGAGATGCGTTTAGATTCAAATAACCCTGATTTCCACTTTGATGAACTAGAGTTTGTGAAAGTGAAAACTAACACTTCAGCCAAACTTTAATTATAGCTTCGCAGCAGGTCTTGCTGCGAAGCTATAATACACTAAATTAATTACTGAACAGCAATTGCGGCAACCACGCTTACAGCCGCTAGCCAGCCTGCAATAATCCAGTAAGCTAATGTTTCACTGCTGGTAGGGTAGACTTTTTTCATAACTCTAAATTGTTTAATTATACATTATATTATCCTAAAGCCATAAAAGCTTTAATATTAATAATATACGCTAAAATTTAAATTGAGTTATATTGATATTATACAATAATATTCTAATAAGCATCTATTGTTATAATGATTTCCTGTTTACCTTCTATATAAGTATAATATTATTTAACAGTCTGGCATTAACACATGTTATATCAACTTTAAAAAAGCAAATGATATAAGGATATTAAAAAAGGCCACTGCAGAAATTGCAGTGGCCTTTTTTAATTGATTAAACTATTGGATTAGTTTATGCAAGCTTCTTGTAACGAATACGCTTCGGCTCGATGTTACCCATGCGCTTCTTCTTGTTTTCTTCGTAATCTGTGTAGTTACCTTCAAACCAGTATACCTGAGAATCACCTTCAAAAGCAAGGATATGCGTACAGATACGATCCAGGAACCAACGGTCGTGAGAAATAATTACGGCGCAACCTGCAAAGTTCTCCAAAGCATCCTCTAGTGCACGGATGGCGTTCACATCCAAGTCGTTGGTCGGCTCATCGAGTAAAAGTAAGTTACCGCCTTCTTTCAGCGTCATGGCCAGGTGCACACGGTTACGCTCACCACCAGATAGCTTATCTACTTTCTTCTCCTGATCACCGCCCGAGAAGTTAAATTTACTTACATAGGCACGTGAGTTTACCTGGCGTCCGGCCATCATCATGTGCTCTGTTCCGCCAGATATTACCTCAAATACAGATTTGCTTCCATCCAGCTGAACGTGTTCCTGGTCTACATAGGAGATCTGTACAGTAGAACCTACTTCAAAATCACCGGCATCCGGTTTTTCCTGTCCTGTTATCAGCTTAAACAAGGTTGTTTTACCGGCACCGTTCGGACCAATGATACCTACAATGCCACCTTGCGGCAGGGCAAAGTTAAGATCTTCGAACAGCAGCTTATCACCGTAAGCCTTGCTAACGTGGTTTACTTCTACTACCTGGCTACCCAAACGCGGGCCGTCCGGTATAAATAGCTCCAGTTTTTCTTCCTTCTTAGAAGCATCCTCACTGGCAAGCTTATCATACTGGCTGATACGCGCTTTAGACTTAGCATGACGGGCTTTCGGGGCCATACGCACCCACTCCAACTCGCGCTGTAGTGTTTTCTGGCGTTTGCTTTCAGTCTTCTCTTCTTTAGCCAGTCGGTCAGCTTTCTGCTCTAACCAGCTGCTGTAGTTGCCTTTCCAAGGAATACCCTCGCCACGGTCCAGTTCTAGAATCCAGCCAGCCACGTTATCAAGGAAGTAACGGTCGTGGGTTACAGCGATTACAGTACCTTTATACTGCTGCAGGTGCTGCTCCAGCCAGTCCACCGACTCAGCGTCGAGGTGGTTGGTAGGCTCATCCAACAGTAGAACATCTGGCTCCTGCAGTAACAGGCGGCACAGGGCCACGCGGCGCTTCTCACCACCTGAAAGGTTTCCGATAATGGCATCTTCCGGAGGAGTACGCAGCGCGTCCATGGCACGCTCCAGGCGGTTGTCCAGTTCCCAGGCATTATGGTGGTCCAGTTTTTCCTGCACTACACCCTGGCGCTCGATAAGTTTGTTCATCTCATCGTCGGTCATCTCCTCGGCAAACTTCATGTTGATCTCGTCAAACTCCTTCAACAAAGCCACCACTTCAGCTACGCCTTCTTCTACTACCTCGCGCACAGTTTTGGTCGGGTCCAGCTGGGGCTCCTGCTCCAGGTAGCCAACACTATACCCCGGGCTCCAAACTACTTCGCCTTGTATCTGCTTATCAACGCCGGCAATTATTTTTAGCAAGCTTGATTTACCCGAGCCATTAAGGCCCAGTACGCCAATCTTGGCACCATAGAAAAAGGACAGGTAAATATTTTTAAGCACTTGTTTCTGAGGCGGGTAAATTTTGCTTACCCCAGCCATCGAGAAAATAATGGTTTCGTTACTCATACGTTAGCTTTATAATTATTCGCTTATTTTATTGCTACAGACAAATGTACTTTTACGAACATGGGCATCCATAGCCATACATTGCGTAAATATTTCGTACTGAATCACAAATATCGCAAAAATTCATGTGTTTTTGCTTCACAAAATTGATTTGAAATAGTTAAACTTGTAAAAAACTGTATGGGTAAAGTGTGTCCAAACTTATTTTAGCACCAACTCTGTACTTATCGAGCTTCATTTCTGTAGCTGCTTAACAAATAAAGCAAACGATGAGTGCTTAGCTGCGTATGCTACAGTTAGTTTAAAATTAACGCCTTACCCTAATTTTCGATCCATAACCTAGTCCAGTAACATGGAAAACAACAACCTATTGGAAGAAGCCAAAAATTATGGCTTTATTCAAGACCAGCAAGTGTGGTTAAAGCCCTTTATGAACTACCCTGCCAGGCAAGTGGGAGAGGTAAAAGAGTCGGAAGACGACTCGCTGGTATACTTCGCTAAGCGTTTCGAGATGTTTCAGGGCAAGGTGAACAACCTGCTGGAGCGTATCGCAACCTCCGAAAACAAAGGCTCCTTTTTAATGAAGGTGCTGCACATGAAAGAGCAAGTAGGAAACTACGATGCCCTCGGCGATTTTGAACAAATCTACCACACGCTAACCAAAGCTGAGGAAGATATTAATGAAACTATTAAGCAGAATCGCGAGAAGAACCTTTCAACCAAAATTGCCCTGATACAGGAAGCAGAAGCACACAGCAACAGCATAGAGTGGAAAGAAGCCACCGAAAAGCTGAAAGAACTGCGCAGCACCTGGATTAAAACAGGTCCTGTAGAAAAAGAACTAACCGACGAGATAGAAGAACGCTTCAGAAACGCTATTGATAAGTTTTTTGAGCGTAAGAAAAATTACTTTGAGGATAAGAAACGCATGCTTAACCGCACCTACGAGCGGTACAGAGACCTTATCAGACAATCTGTGGCCCTGCAGAACTCGGAAGATTGGGAGGCAACTACAGCCAAGCTAAAACAACTCCAGAACCAGTGGAAAGAAGTTGGTGGCAACCTGCCGCGCAAAACCACCACTAACCTCTGGACGGAGTTCCGTAAGGCGCACAACCATTTCTTTGACCGCCTGAAGCAAAAGATAAACAACGAAAAGAACGAATCGAGAGAGAAGTTTTACGAGGTTAACTTTGAGCGTAAAAAAGAGCTTGCCATAGAGGCTGAAAGGCTGCTACAGCAAAACAGCCTAAATGATGCTGTTAGAAGAGCTAAAGAGCTGCAGGCAGAGTGGAAGAAGGCCGGCCCAGTGCATCCTAGCGTATCTGACATGATTTGGGAACGCTTTATCAAAGCCTGCGACAGAGTATTTGAAATGAGCAGCCTGGAGCACTACATCCGTAAGCGCCAGCAAGCCAGCAACGATACATTTACTGAAACTGACGGTTTACAGGCCCGCATCAACGCATTAAAAGACTTTATCAAGTCTGATAAGAATGAGCTGAGTCTGCTTGAAGATAACTTAGGCAAATTAAGTGATGCACCAGGTAACGATTCATTCCGCAACATGCTGAAAGGAAAGATCCGCAACTTTAACCGCAAGATCAACACAAAACAGGAACTGATCGAGATGTTCCAAGGCCAGCTTAGCGCCATCAGCAAATAGCATTTTAAAAAATATACATTTTTAAAAAAGTGCCTGCTGCAGCTGCAGCAGGCACTTTTTTTGTACACTTATTTAAAGTACATTCATTGTTACAGCCCAGCGAAAAATAATTGCTCATTTTTGAACATTTGCTAATCATTTGCGTTGTGTTGTTAAAAACAGACAAAAAAGCAAACTTTTTTTCACAAAAAATTTTAGTTTATATATTTATTTATACTTTTGCAATCCATTCAAAACAGCCAATAAGTTAAAGGAGAAAATACTATGTACTGGACACTTGAATTAGCTTCATACCTGGAAGATGCACCCTGGCCAGCAACTAAAGATGAGTTGATCGACTTTTCAATCCGCTCAGGTGCCCCAATGGAAGTTGTAGAAAATCTACAAGCCCTGGAAGATGACGGACAGCCTTACGAGAACATCGAAGAGATCTGGCCAGATTATCCTACAAAAGAGGATTTCATGTTTAACGAAGACGAGTACTAAGATTAGTTATTAATGATGAATTAATAGTTATGGATGGATGCTCTGGCAACTGTTTATAATTTAGAATTCAGAATTTATAATTTAGAATTCAGAATTCATAATTAAGTAAAACTTGATCATCGAAGTAAAAAATCTGGTTGCGGGTTATGGCCAACGGGTCCTGATCCGCAACCTTTCTTTTTCTATACCCTCTCCCGGTTTTATCGCCATTATAGGCCATAATGGCGCCGGTAAAACAACTTTCTTTAAAACATTTCAGCAGAAGGTAGAGTACCAGGGGCAGTTGCTAGTAAAAGGCCACGACCTAAAGCACCTTTCCAACGCCGCCGAAAAAGGTATACTTTCCTACCTGCCCCAGAAAAATGTTATCAACTTTCCGATAAAAGTGCACGACCTGGTAGTGATGGGACTGTTCCGGAAGAAGCGTTTTTTCGAAAACTACGATGCTGCAGATTATGCACAGGCCGAACAGGTGCTGAAGCAGCTACAACTTACCCACTTAATTGACCACGATTTTACTACCCTCTCCGGAGGTGAACAGCAACTGGTATGGCTGGCTCAGTTGATGCTGCAGGATGCCGAGATTATACTTTTAGATGAGCCAACACAGCAACTAGATGTATACTATAAAAACAAAGTATTTAGCCTGCTGCAGGATTGGGCTGTAACAAAGGGTAAAACCATACTTTGCATTACCCACGACTTAGTTAATCTGCTGCCGCTTCAGGGTTACCTTTTAAACTTGTCTAAACCTGAACCCATACTTGAACCTATTTCCGAAGAGGTAGTACAGGAAAACCAGACATTCCTGGAGGCTGGCCCTCAAGTAATAACCAAAACCGGTACTGCCGGTAGTTTGCATTAATTATTTAAGCCCCTTACCCACCAGTTGCAAAAGCTTCAGCCAGAATAAGATCCTCGGGTGTAGTGATTTTGATGTTACGGTAACTGCCATCTACCAAAGTTATTTGCTGGCCTATACTTTCCACAACAGAGGCATCGTCGGTAAAGTGCTCCTGCTCGGGTTGCTCGTAGGCTTTGCGAAGTATACTTGTCTGAAAAACCTGCGGTGTTTGCACTAATTTATACTTTGTACGTGGCACGGCACGGCTTCCCTCCTGCGTCAGCTCCCGGATAGAGTCTTTGGGTGATACGGCTACTACGGCACTGCCATACTTTGATGCGGCATCAAAAGCAGCTTTAATAGTTTCTACTTCTACAAAAGGCCGTACGCCATCATGCACTGCTACCAACCCATCTCCCATAACAGCGTCCAAACCATTTTTAACAGAACCGAAACGTGTAGCGCCGCCGGCCACTGTCATATGAAACAGCTTGAAGTTATACTTACGGCACAGCTCACGCCATGTAACCAGCTGCTCCTGTGGCAGCACCACAATTAGCCTTACCGCAGGGTTATACTTACTGAAACGCTCAATTGTGTGCATCAGGATTGGTTTACCAGCTACCTCTATAAACTGCTTAGGTAAATCATGTTGCATGCGAGTACCGCTACCGCCAGCCACTATAATTGCGTATTCAAGTGTTTGTGCCATGCTGCAAAGTTACAAAGTATAGAAGTTAATGCATGGAAGCATTTATACACAATTTGCCAGTGCCTCAATGTCTGCAGAATGAATCAGGTGCAGATGGCGGGTGATCTTTTCCACATCCCAATTCCACCATGCTATACTTAGCAGTTGTTGCACCTGCTCTTCAGAGAAACGCTCTTTAATTATCACCGCTGGGTTGCCTGCTACAATAGCATAATCAGGCACGTCTTTCGTTACTACTGCTTTCGCAGCTACCACAGCACCATTTCCAATTCGCACGCCAGGCATAATCACTGCATCCGTTCCTATCCACACATCATTTTCAACAACAGTGTTTCCTTTTATAGGATATGCAACACTATCAGCAATACGCTCCCAGCCATTACCGAAGATCGAGAACGGGTAACTCGACACTGGCTTTGTTTCGTGGTTGCCTCCGTTCATGATAAACTTTACGCCAGAGGCTATCGCACAAAACTTACCAATCAGGAGTTTATCACCAATGAAATCAAAGTGATAGAGCACATTTTTCTCAAAATTATAAGGATCATCCAGGTCGTCGTAATAGGTGTAGTCGCCAACTATTATGTTAGGGTTCTGGATGATATTTTTAAGAAACACCATTTTATTATGGTGGGGCAGCGGAAAAGTTAAATTAGGATCTGGTCCGTTCATAGTTTTAAAAGAGCATCAAGTTTACAATACTAGCACCTACTGCAAGATTATGGCATCCGTAGCCTAAACTATAAAAAAATGCCCCAACCGTAGTGGCTGGGGCATCTGTATTTTTAAGCAAAGTATACTTTATATGATAAGCATCACATCGCCGTAGCTAAAGAAGCGGTATTTCTCTTTCACAGCCTCTTCATAAGCTTTCATTACCAAGTCATAACCGCCAAAGGCAGCAGCCATCATCAACAGCGTGCTTTCTGGCATATGGAAGTTTGTTACCAATGCGTTTGCGATTTTAAAATCGTATGGAGGGAAGATGAAACGGTCTGTCCAGCCTTCGTTTGGCTTCAGTCGGCTATTCGCTGATACTGAAGATTCTAACGCACGCATACTAGTGGTACCAATCGCACATACACGCTTTTTGTTGTCCAGTGCTTTGTTTACCAACTCAGCAGTAGCAGCTGGTACCGAGAAGTTCTCAGAGTCCATTTTATGCTTGGTTAGGTCTTCCACATCAACAGGACGGAAAGTACCCAAACCTACGTGTAGTGTTATCGGAGCCATTTCCACGCCTTTAATCTCCAGGCGCTTCATTACCTCTTTTGTAAAGTGCAAACCAGCCGTTGGAGCGGCTACAGCACCTACGTTTTTAGCATAAACTGTTTGATAACGTTCTCTGTCTTCAGGCTCAGCCTCACGCTTAATATACTTTGGCAGCGGCGTTTCACCTAAGTCGTTGATCGTTTTGTAAAATTCCTCGTCTGTGCCATCGAACAAGAATTTGATCGTACGGCCACGAGATGTTGTATTATCAATTACTTCGGCTACCAGATCACTTTCACCAAAGTATAACTTGTTGCCTACACGTATCTTACGCGCCGGATCTACTAGTACATCCCATAGGTGAATGTCTTTGTTAAGCTCGCGTAGCAGGAAAACCTCAATCTTGGCACCAGTTTTTTCTTTGTTGCCATAAAGGCGCGCCGGGAAAACTTTTGTGTCGTTTACCACCATCACATCGCCATCATCAAAGTACTCTAGTATGTCTTTAAAGATGCGGTGCTCAATCTTACCTGTATCGCGGTGCACTACCATCATGCGCGACTCATCGCGGTTTTCGGTTGGGTGCGTAGCCATCAGGCTTTCAGGGAGGTCAAACTTAAATTCTGATAATTTCATAAATTTAATATTACGGTATTAAACTTTTAGGTAAATTTCTGGTGGTAGAACAGGCAAAATACCTGTAAGGGTTCATATGGCCCCACGCCATCAAAAAACAAAAAATTGAGCCGCAAATTTACTTAGTTTGGCCGAATTATTCTTACTTTTAAGAAAATTACTTGCATATTACCTGATCTTACTACCTAAAATACTATGATATACCTGCGCCTAGTTGCTGAAAGCTTTCGATTTGCCTGGCAAGCCCTACGGGCTAACCTGCTACGCACTATCCTTTCTTTGCTAGGCGTAACTATCGGCATTTTTGCTATTATCTCAGTATTTACGCTGGTAGACTCGCTGGAGAAGAATGTGCGCGACAGCATGAGCTTTATTGGCGATAAGGTAATTTATGTGCAGAAGTGGCCGTGGTCTTTTGGGGGCAACTATCCCTGGTGGAAATATTTTCAGCGACCAGAGCCCAATATGCGCGAGTTCAGGCTAATGGAGCGTAACCTGACGAACGATGCCGGCACTGCTATTTTTGCAGACAAGGGCAACAATACATTTAAGCAAGGCAGCAATAGCTTCTCAGATGCAGGCCTGATCGGCGTTACCTTTGAATATAACAAAGTTTCTGAGATACCAGTTGAAAAAGGGCGTTACTTTGTACCGCAAGAGGTAGACGCAGCCCGAAATGTAGTAATTATTGGCCATGAAATGGCCGAAGCCCTTTTCCCATACACAGAGCCACTAGGCCAGGTAGTAAAAGTTAAAGGACAGAAGCTTGTAGTGATCGGGGTAATGGAGAAGCAGGGCGAAAGTATGTTTGGGATGCCCAATTTCGATCAGATGGGTATTGTTCCGTATGGTGCCTTTGCCAAAATGTTTGATGTGGGCCCTGATGGAATTGGCTCTACGATTGCCGTAAAAGGGCGCGAAGAGGATACCGGGCTGCTGGAACTGGAGTATGAGATTCGTGGCCTGATGCGCAATATAAGAGGCCTGCGCCCCCGCGATGAAGATAACTTTGCACTTAACCGCCCTGAAATGGCCACTCAAGCGATCGGAGGATTCTTTCAGGTGGTTGGTTTGGCCGGCTGGGTAATTGGTGGCTTTGCCATACTTGTTGGCGGCTTTGGTATTGCCAACATCATGTTTGTGTCTGTAAAAGAGCGCACCAACGTCATCGGGATACAAAAATCACTGGGAGCTAAAAACTATTTTATACTTTTCCAGTTCTTGTTCGAGTCGGTATTCCTGAGCTTAATTGGCGGAGGCATAGGCATTTTGCTGGTGTTCCTGCTCACGCTCATACCCCAGGATATGATGAAGGTAACGCTATCGGTGGGTAACATTATACTTGGGCTTGGCGTATCGGCGGTGATAGGAATGCTTTCCGGTATTATTCCGGCAGTTATGGCATCTAATCTGGATCCTGTAATTGCGATCCGCTCCAAATAAACAGATTTACACCTTTGGTTGATTTGCAGTGCTTCCTCACTTGATGCAAAACACCCTTAAATTTTTATTTTAACTGAGATGATGTGCGCCGGAGAAAAAGGCGCCCAGGGGCTAACGCGCCTCTGCGATGAAGATGACGAAAAAATTATGACAAAGCTTAGAAAGACAAGCAAAACCAAGCTCCAGGACCAGGAGCTTAACACTGGCAGCGGGCAAACTATCCTAAAGCCGGATGTAAACGAAAATAAAGCAAGATCGGTAACAGATTTGCGCGAAAGCGGTCAGGTAACGGCACCACCAGCCTCACCGGAAGACAGAAAAATTCGCCAGGCCTTTGTAGACAAAGACTGGAACGAGATTAAAATTGCGGACTCTTGGCAGATATTTAAAGTAATGTCGGAGTTTGTGGAGGGATTTGAGAAGCTGGCTAAAATTGGCCCTTGCGTTTCTATCTTCGGCTCGGCGCGTACTAAAAATACGCACAAATACTATGTAATGGCCGAAGAGATCGCTGCAAAACTAGTGCGCCATGGCTACGGCGTAATTACAGGCGGTGGCCCGGGTATTATGGAAGCCGGCAACAAAGGTGCTCACTCTGAGGGCGGTAAATCTGTGGGACTCAACATCCACCTGCCGTTCGAGCAGTTCAACAACATTTACATCGACTCTGATAAGCTAATCAACTTTGATTACTTCTTTGTGCGCAAAGTAATGTTTGTGAAGTATGCGCAGGGCTTTGTTGTATTGCCTGGCGGATTTGGTACGCTTGATGAATTGTTTGAAGCTATTACCCTAATCCAAACCAAGAAAATCGGAGCTTTCCCGATCGTGCTTGTAGGCCGTTCTTACTGGGAAGGCCTGTTTAAGTGGGTGGAAGACGTGATGCTGAAAGAAGAAAGCAACATCAGCCCGGAAGACCTGAACCTGGTGCATATCGTGGATGATGCAACTGAAGCCGTGAAGGTAATCGACGACTTCTACAGCAAATACCTGCTGTCTCCGAACTTCTAAGAGAAAAGAGGTTTTATACTTATACGAAAGCCCGCTACCCTAGTAGCGGGCTTTTTGCTTTTTTAAAATTAACACTTTAGTGTAAGCGACGTTACCTTAGGCTTTTTTGGTACTACATTTAATCCTGCTCAAAGCTTTATTTTATGCACTATTGTAGAAGAATTGCTACGCTTCTAGATGTTACTTTAAATGCAATCTTTCTTTTTTTCAGATTTGCCAGCATATGAAATTTAACTATATCCAACCTAAACCTTATTATGAAACAAGTTTATTTTAAATTACTGTCAGTACTGATGGTGGTAGCACTCCTTTCCTGTGAGAAGGAAAGCGAATTTATAAAACCAAATTACAGTGAGCAGGGCCTATCTGTTCATGAGGCAAGGCTATACTTTGAATCAGCTATTCCCAGCCAGCATACAACAGTTAACTAAGAAAACCGACAACAAGAGCGAAGCAGATCGCCTAAATCACCAGAATGGAACAGGGCTTATTACAAGCAATTACCTAACGGTCGGGTGGTAGTAGTACCACTTGATCTTTTAAATCAAGTAGCTTACAAGTTAGACAATGGAAGATATGAACCCTTGACTGGCAAAGTCTTCATGCTGCTGTACAAAGATGCAGCCGATTCAATTCGAATAGAAGTTGTAACCAGAATGCCAGACTCCGAGCATTTATACTCTGTAGAAAAAGATAAAAAATTCTCCGGAACCGTCTTAGTGGAAGACTGGCAAGGAAACCTGTTAAAAAGGTTTGAGATAAGTAAAGATAAAGTCAGTTAGGTATCTCCTCTTTCGCCTTCTGGTAAAGCCCAGACAGAGCAGGAGAAACTTAGTGGCACAGCAACCAATTCAGTATGGTGCCAGACTAGGACGTGGCAAGTCTGTGCATATGCTGCTTCAAACCCAGAAAATCGGTATTGCTATACAGAGAGTGAGAGTTATTGCTGGGGCAGTTGAGATGAGGGCAGTTCTGGAGGCTCCGACACCGATGAAAGTCACTACTGGGATGAAGGTAGCGGTGGCGGTAATTCTGGCTCACAGCCAGAGCCAACACCGACTGAGACCTTTGTTGCCTTAATCAATGACTCCAATTTAGCGCCATGCATGCAACCAATCATGAGTGATATTAAAAATCTGACGCAGGGTGTCGGGCAGATTATAATTAAATTTGCAGGTAGTACGCCAGGTTACAATTGTGAGGTAAAGAATGGAGTTATTAATAATCAATATACTAATGCATTTACTAACTCCAATTATGACCGCTTGAACGGAATAGTAACCACAACCTTTGATTCAAACGAATTTATTAATTCTAGCGATATATCTGTTGTGAGAACGATACTTCATGAGTCTGTCCATGCTTATTTAGTAGCGTATTTTAGTACTGACCCTCTTAGTTTTAACTAAACCTATGCTCAGTTAGTACAAGATTGGAATTCTCAAAAAAGGTCAGATTTAAATTCGATACAACATGATGAAATGGTTAGAAGTTTTGTTAATGATATTGCTCTAGCCCTACAAGAATATGGACAGTTAAACAACTATAATCTTTCAGCTCAATTTTATCAAGATCTCGCATGGGGAGGTTTAGAAGGCACGAGTGCCTTTAAAAACTTATCTTGGAGTGATAGAAATAGAATCTCAAATACTATACTAATAGAAATAAGTGGGAAAGATGCCTCTGGCCAAGCTCAGACACCCAAAGGTCAGCTTTCTGGATGCTAAATAGATATAATTTATGTGGAAAATAATATTACTTACAGTACTAACCTTTTTAGTCAGCGCGGCACATGGCCAACATAAGCTGTCTGGCAAATATAGTGCTATGCTGTCACATTCAGGTGCTACCACCACTTTAGTGTTTGTAGGTTCTAGCTTTACTTTTGTTGAAGACAATGGCATGACACAGTTGTTAGGTAGCGGTAAATTTGCTGTTAAGAAAGATAGCTTGTTCTTAACCTACCATGAAGTCGCAGCCAACGACTCTTCGAGATACACTATAGAATTTGCAGATGAAAAGTATCCGGCTACAACTGCTGCAGTAACTGTTAATGTTTTTGAAAAAGCTACAAAAAAACCATTTGGCCATGCATATGTAACAGCAAAAAATGATACGGGTAGTCCTGTTATCACTACAATTGCTGATGCCACTGGTCAAGGGAACTTTATTCTTTATCCAAATCAACATATAAGCATCTTAGATATTGGAGCAGTAGGTTACTATAGTGCGACAATACCATTTGTTAAGCTTTTAGGCAAGGCAGCAACTATTAATGTGTATTTAGAACCTGCCTCAAAAATTTATGTACCGGCAAAAACTGATGCCTACAGAATCTTGAGCTATAATGGCAAGCGTTTGGTACTTCAGTTAGGGGATGAGAAAATTGTTTTTTTAAAGCAATAAATATTTAAAGCTATAGCTATAAAAATTACTGATGTACTATCAAGGTGTTAAAATGTGAATTTTGTAGTGCCTGATGCACTCTCTGACTTAACCACTAAAGATAGAGCAAGGATATTGAACTTAATTATTGACTTGTAGAAAGAGTTATTGATAGATAAATTAAACATTAAATAAATGCCCCCCTTTACCAGAAAACTTTTACTTGTATCCACGGTAATTATAGTTTTATTTATATTATTCACTACTTATACATTTTGGCTTAGCCCAGAGGCGAGAGAAGGAAAAGCTAATAGAGAGAAAATACAGCGAGTAAAAGTTGGTATGACCAAAGATGAACTCATCCTTATTATGGGTCCTCCAAAGTCTGTAATTGCTCCAGTAGATTGGAAAAATGGAGCGCAGAAAGAGGGACAAGTATTTATATACCAGGCTCCTCCCCTTGCATCTGATAACCTGACTTTCTATTTAGATGCTGATAGCATCGTTAAAAGTATAAGCTATGGTGATTAACATTGTTTATTACATAGCATTGTTGGAATTTCAGTTTTAAAACAGCCTATTAGAGAAAACGTTTTTTATACATACACTAAAGCCCGCTGCCTTGGTAGCGGGCTTTTGCTTTTATACTATATTTGCTAATGCTGTTTAAAGTATAAAACCATGCCCAAGCAAAACATCCTGCACTTCGACTTTCTGCGGAACAAGTATGGGCCGGAGCTGCTGCTGGATGTGGGGCGGATGGAGTCGCTCCAGAACTTTATACTTTCGGACACGCCGCACGTGCTTTCGTTTTACGACATCATGTTCCTGGAGCGCGGCAGCGGCACTTTTAACCTGGATAGTGTGGCTTACACTTTGGAGCCGGGGTGTATTGTGTTTACCTCGCCGGGGCAGGTTCGGCAGTGGCATGCAGAAGGCGAAGTATCTGGTTATACTTTGTTTTTTGAGGAAGGCTTTATCACCACCTTTTTCAACGACCCGCTTTTCCTGAGCCGCTTCCAGTTCTTTAACAATGCAGGCAAACCATCTGGTATACTTGCCCCTGCAGCAGATTTCCGGCAGTACCTGCAAAGTATAAAAGCCATTGTGCAGGAGTTTAAAGGGCTGCAAAACGATAGCCCACACATGTTGCGTGCTTTGCTTTACCAGCTGTTGATTAGCCTGCACCGCCTTTATGCTCAGCAGCACAGCACCCACGCCGACACTGAGGGCAACCACACCGTTTATACTTTCCGGAAGCTACTGGAGCAGCATTACCAGCAAAAGCACCAGGTACAGGAATATGCTGAACTTTTGCATACAACACCAGCAAACCTCAACAGCATTACCCAACGCTACTTTGGAGCTACGGCCTCAACGTTGATTAAAAACCGCCTGTTACTAGAAGCAAAGCGGCAGCTGCTGTATACTTCTAAAACCGTTGCTGAGATTGCCTACAGCCTTAATTTCTCCGACACTGCCAATTTTAACCGCTTCTTCCGCACTCAAGTGGGAGTATCGCCTAAGATCTACCGCAGCAGCCAGGTTATAAATTGACCATAACAACCTACGAAACGACCTGTTGCCAAGCCATATTTTAGCAGACCTTTGTAGTGTGCAGTTACAAGTATAAACTGCTATTACAGCACTAGTACAAAGTATAAACTATGAAAAAGCTATTTATTTTCGTGTGGAGCATGGCCATCAGCGCGGCAGCGCTGGCCAGCGAAGGAGAATTTTCATTTAACTCCGGTAATTGGGCATCGGATGGGGAGAAGGTTAAAGTAGAGAAGCACCTGGGGCAGGAAAGCCTGCACCTGCAGCGCGGACACCTGCTTTACAAGGAGGCTGAAATGCAGGACGGCATACTGGAGGTAGACGTTGCCCCCGACCCAGCACGTGGCATGGCCGGCATTATCTTCCGGCACGATGGCAAAAACAACTACGAGGAGATCTACATCCGGCAAGGCAAGTCGGGGCAGCCAGACGCGCTGCAGTATACCCCTGTTTTTAACGGCAGCAGTTCGTGGCAGCTGTATGCAGAGCACCAGGCAAGGCAGGTATTTAAACCCGGCGAGTGGATACACCTTAAAATAGTGGTGCAAGGCGCTATGGCAAAAGTATACTTAGACCACTCCGATACTCCTGCTATGGTGATCCCAAACCTGCGCCTGGGCAGCAAGGGCGGCAAGTTCGGCCTCTGGACCCTAAATGGAGCATATTTCAGCAACTTCAACTTTACTCCATTAGATCCGGCCACAGCCCCTACCAAAACAGCTTCCACCGATGTACCGGCTAATATCATCAATAAGTGGCAGGTGTCGCAGCCGTTTCTGGTAAAGGATGTGCAAACTGAAGTATGGCCTAACCAGCAACAGCTGAAGTGGGAAACTCTTTCCACTGACGCGCAAGGTCTTCTGAACATTGCTCAGTTCCGCAGCAAGCAAGAAGCGGAGGCTTTCGAGAGCAATACTGACGACATGGTATGGGTAAAGCTGGAAATAAATTCAGATAAGGCCCAGACAAAGAAGTTATACTTTGAGTACAGCAACAAAGCGCACGTGCTCGTAAACGGCCATCCTGTATACTTCGGCGACAATAGCTTCAGGGCTAAAAACAATTTGTACCGAGGCGAGATAGACAAAAGCCTCCGCACCAATGCTGTTTATCTGCCGCTCAAAAAAGGGCAGAATACAGTACTCGTAGCCTTAGCATCCAGAGCAAATGGATGGGGCATTATGGCACGGCTAGAGGATGCAAAAGGAGTAAGTATAAAATAACTATCTAAATAAACTTAATGCATAGCCTTTGCCGGAGCGGTAAAGGCTATTCTCTTTCACTAAAAAACTATTTTCCACTCCCTAGCCATCATGTATTTATACCTATATTTACATCATCCTGGATAATACAGCTTAATCTAAAATTATGGCGCTTGGGTATCGACTTACAGTCTGCTGCAAATGGTCTTTTCTTATACTTCTGATCACCTTTTTGCTCCAGGTGCCAGCGCAGGCGCAGAAGGAAAACAACGTTTGGTATTTCGGCAATGGAGCAGGCCTTGATTTTAATTCCGGAACTCCTAAAGTGCTTACCGATGGTGCCTTTGATGCTTTTGAAGGTACAGCCTCCGTAGCCGATGCCTCTGGCAAGCTTCTCTTCTACTCTGACGGCGCAAGTGTTTGGAACAGGCAGCATCAGATCATGGCAAATGGCACTGGGCTAATGGGGAGTCCTAATTCAGCGCAGGCTTGTATTATTATTCAGAACCCTGGTAAATCGCACATTTATTATCTTTTTACCACAGATGCCGCCGGAGGAAGTAATGGATTACGATATTCTATTATAGATATAACCCAAGCAGGTGGTTTAGGCGAAGTAACAGTAAAAAACATCCCGCTCTATGCCCCCACTTCTGAGCGACTGACGGCTACACATCATCAGAATAAGCGTGATGTATGGGTTATGTCGCAGCACTTTGGCACCAGCAACTTTAGGAGCTTTCTTATTACTGAAGATGGAGTGGGCATAAGCACAAGAGTTACAAACGAACTAGACAACAAATTCTTTCCTGTATCATTAGATCCATTTAGTGGGATGAGCTGCATGAAGTTTTCGCCGAATAGCAAATGGTTAGCCGCTACGCATCGAAACACAAATACGGTACGGCTGTTTCCTTTCAATTCTGAAGATTCGGGACTAAATATTTACCCGTTGCACGGATCTCCGGGTGCAATAACTTTAAACGCCTTAGAAAACCCCTATGGCGTAGAGTTCTCTCCAGACAACTCTAAACTTTATGTGAGTACTAATTCCGGCACAAGAATTTACCAGTATGACCTTACCTCTAGTAATGAGGCTACTATAAATGCATCTAAAACAATTGTTGGCCAGGCTAATCTTGATACACAACTGAATTACATAGGTGCTAGCCTACAATTAGCCCCTGATAATAAAATATATTTTGCCCGGCCTGCCAGCGCACATCTGGGAGTAATAAATGATCCCAATGCTTCGGGCTCGGCTTGCAATTATCTAGATAAGGCAATCTATTTGAACGGGAAAACCAGTGCTTTAGGACTTCCTGCCTTTGTGCAGAGCACTTTTAATTTTTCTTATGAAGTAAAGTATACTATTAACTGCTTCGGCCAACCCAGCAATTTCGCTTTTGATGCACCTGCCACTGAACAACCTGATTTTATGCAGTGGGACTTCGGTGACCCCGCCTCAGGAGCAGATAATAACGCCAGCACCCTGAGCACCAGCCACAACTTCAGCGCCCCCGGAAAATATACCGTTACCTTTACCCGCCATATAAATAATAAGATAGAAACTTACTCTATCACTTTTGAAATAAAGGCCCCACCGATAGTTAATCTAGGACCAGAACGAAAAGTTTGTCCGGGTACAGCGGTAACCTTAGATGCCACTACACCGGATGCAGTTTACAGATGGAGCAACGGCAGCACCTCTCCTACCATTACCACGTCCACACCCGGTAACTATTGGGTAGATGTTACTGTTGGCAACTGCACCACCCGCGCAGAAACTAAAATCTCGCAACTGCCTTTGCCTACTGTGAATCTGGGGCCAGGTAAAGAATTGTGTCAAGGCGATGTACTGGAACTGAGTGCTTTTAACCAAGGCGCTACCTACCGTTGGCAAGATGGCTCTACAAAATCAACTTTTAGCGTTAACCAAGCTGGAACTTATAGTGTAGAGGTAACAAGCGCCGAGGGCTGTACGGTAGCTGACGAAATCAACATAAAGTATAACGACCTACCTGTTGTAAACCTTGGCTCTGACAGAGCTATTTGTGCCAACACCACAATCACCCTGGATGCTACCCAACCCGGCATGTCCTATAAATGGCAGGATGGCTCTACGGCTCCTACTTTTACTGTACGGTCTCCCGGAACTTACGCCGTTACACTTACTAACAGCAAAGGCTGCAGTGCCACTGGCTCCGTTCACATCAGCTATTTACCACTACCTGAAATCAACCTCGGCCAAGACACCACCCTTTGTACCAATGAAACGCTTCTATTAAATGCCACCTTTCCCAATTCAACTTACGTGTGGCAGGATGGCACTAAAGGCCCGACATTTACAGTAAAGCAAAGCGGCAGATATTGGGTAGAGGTAACCAATGAGCAAGGCTGCACTGTGCGTGACGAAATCTGGGTACCTTATCTGGAGCGCCCTACTATTTTTCTAGGCAATGATACTACCCTCTGCTTCGGCGACACGTTGGAGATTGGGAAGGAATTACCAGGCGACGTTAAGTATAAATGGCAGGATGGCAGCACCAATGCAAAGTATAAAGTTACAAAACCCGGCATCTATAAATTAAGTGCCTACAACCAGCACTGCGAGGCAAACGACGAAATAATAGTGCGATTTAAAGACTGTATCGGAGGTCTGTTTATACCTAACATCATCACTCCGAACGGCGACGGCCTGAATGATGTATTTTTTATACACGGCCTGACCGAGGATAACTGGGACCTGCGCCTGTTTAACCGTTGGGGCAAAGAAGTATACCGCACTACTAACTACAGAAACGATTGGGCACCGCCTGCCGCTGCCGGCACTGGCGTATACTTTTACCACCTTACCCACCCAGCTACTGGCCGCACCTACAAAGGCTCCCTCGAAGTAGTTTTTTAGGCTTAATCCGCTTCAGTTTGGCAGACGTATACTTTACTTATGAACCTGAGAGCAATACTAAGCCGGAAAAGCTAGACCAAGTAATAAGTATCTGAGAGTACATTAACTTAAAAAAGTATAGATGCCTTCATTTTTACCTGAACACAATGCTTAATCCTGATAAAGAGAAAATCAAGAAGCTGAAAAAGAAGCTAAAGATACAGGAGAAGAAGAATGCAGAAATACGTGATCAGATGGCAACCCAGCGCACCATTTTCGCCAATGAGCGCACTTTAATGGCTTACCTGCGCACTGCCATGACTGTAACTGTAGGAGGCTTTGTAGCCATTAAATTCTCTGACGACCTGTATCTGGAAATAATTGGCAGCATTCTTATACCCTTCGGCATTGTTCTGGGCATCTATAGCTTTATAAGATACAGAAACAAACAGAGGCTAATTGAAGGTCACCACCAGAGCTACAGCCCCACCAGTCACGAACATGCTAAGGCTCACAATGCTGAAAAAAGCTATAACGATGGCGGCAACAGCATTTAATTTGCTTTGATGCAAATCTTATCTTATTCTTTTAAGCTTTCGTACAATTCATCTCTCCACAAATATCACGTTATGCTGGATCAGGAAAAAGCAGAGATAAAAAAGCTAAAGAAGAAGTTAAAGCGACAGGAGAAAAAAAATGCTGAGATTCGTGATCAGATGGCTATACAGCGTACCATTTTTGCCAACGAGCGTACTTTAATGGCGTATCTGCGTACCGCACTTGCCTTTGCCGGCGGAGGTTTTGCTGCGCTTAAACTATCGCAGCACGTGTACATGGAAGCAATGGGAGTTGTTATGATGACTATTGGAACAGCACTTACTTTGTACAGCTTTTACAGGTACTTTCAGAAGCAGCAGCTTATAAAGCGCCAGCGCGAAGACTACACACACACCAGTAAATACCACGAAGAGCTACACGAAAAGCAGGCTAGCTCCTTTGGCAATATAGATTAAGCTCCTGCTGCTACTTTAGTTAGCAAAAGGTAAACCAATTAGCTGTATTTGCTGTTAAGAGTGGTTAGGGTTTTGCTGCTGTAAAACCCTTGCATTTTTGTAAATTGCGATTTAAAACCACTTATCCTGAATGGATCTCAACCAAGAGCAACAAACTGCTTTAACAGGCACAGCAATTAACGCGCAACCTCAAAGTATAAATGGCGATGCGCAGCAGATTGAAGTATACGGTGCCCGTGAACACAATCTCAAAAACATTTCAATTAAGCTTCCGCGCTACCAGCTAGTGGTGTTTACCGGCATTAGTGGCTCGGGCAAGTCCTCGCTGGCTTTTGACACGATTTATGCCGAAGGGCAGCGCCGCTACATGGAAACTTTTTCGGCCTATGCCCGCAGCTTTATGGGTGGCCTCGAAAGACCTAATGTAGATAAGATTGAGGGGCTATCTCCGGTAATCTCTATTGAGCAGAAAACCACCAGCCGTAACCCGCGTTCTACCGTAGGTACCATCACCGAAATATATGACTTTATGCGTTTGCTATGGGCACGTACCGCAGAGGCATTTAGCTATGTAACCGGCGATAAAATGGTGCGCCAAAGCGATGACCAGATCGTAAGTCATATACTCGATAACTTTGACGGCAAGCGCATTGTAGTACTGGCACCGGTGGTAAAAGGCCGTAAGGGGCACTACCGTGAATTGTTCCAGCAGATCCGAAAAATGGGCTTTATCCGTGCCCGTGTAGATGGTGAACTTCTGGAGATTACACCAAAAATGCAGGTAGACCGCTACAAGATTCACGATATCGAGATTGTGATCGATAAGATTGTGGTGAAGGAAGAGGACCGTTTCCGTTTGTCCAGCTCTATACAAAATGCGCTGACGCACGGCAAAGGCACAACCCTTATACTTGATGTGGATGCAGATAAGACACACTTCTTCTCGCGCCACCTCATGGACCCAGCCACAGGCATTGCCTACGATGATCCAGCTCCTAACTCTTTCTCATTTAACTCGCCTTACGGTGCCTGCCCAGTATGTAATGGCCTCGGCGAGATACAGGAGATCACTGAAGAATCGGTTATACCAGATAAGGATTTAAGTATACGCCGCGGTGGTATAGCACCATTAGGTGAGTACCGCGATATCTGGATTTTTAAGCAAATAGAGGCGCTTTTCAAGTATTTTAAGGTATCGGTGTCTACGCCGATAAAAGACTTACCAGAGGATGTGCTGAAGGTGCTACTATATGGGTTGGAAGAAGACCTGGAGGTAAATACTAAAAAAGGCAGCTACATTGTAGAGTTTGAGGGCATCATCAACTTCCTGAAGAACCAGATGGAGTCTGATTCTGATAACATACGAAGCTGGGTAGAAGACTTTACACAGACCAATACCTGCCCGGAATGTAACGGCCACAGGCTTAAGAAAGAATCGCTCCACTTTAAGATAGACGGAAAGAATATTGGGGAGCTATCGGTACTGGATATTACAAAACTGGCTGCCTGGTTCGAAGGATTAGAAGACCGCCTGAGTGAACGCCAGAATGTAATTGCGCGTGAACTGCTGAAGGAGATCCGTAAACGTATTGGCTTCTTGCTGGATGTAGGCCTAGATTACCTGAGCCTGCACCGCCCTGTAAAAACACTTTCAGGCGGGGAAAGCCAGCGTATACGTTTGGCTACTCAGATTGGTACGCAGCTGGTGGGTGTGCTTTACATTATGGATGAGCCAAGTATAGGCCTGCACCAGCGCGACAATGAACGACTTATAAAAGCCCTGCAAGACCTGCGCGACTTGGGTAACTCCATTATAGTTGTAGAGCACGACAAAGACATGATCCTGCAATCGGATTACGTGGTGGATATTGGCCCGGGTGCAGGTATACATGGTGGCCAGGTAGTTACAGCCGGTACGCCGGAGCAGATGATGCAAGCTGGCACGACCACAGCCGATTTCCTGAGCAACCGCCGTGGTATTGAGATACCACGCGAGAAACGCCCCGGTAACGGTGAGAAGTTGGCACTAAAAGGAGCAACTGGCCATAACCTGAAGAACGTAACACTGGAGCTGCCGCTGGGCAAGATGGTTTGCGTAACAGGCGTTTCTGGCAGTGGTAAATCATCCCTGATACACGATACGCTGTACCCTATCCTGAATACACATTTCTTCAGGGCTAAACGCGAGCCGCTACCCTACAAAAGTATAGAAGGCCTGGAGCACCTGGATAAGGTAATTGAGGTAGACCAGTCACCGATTGGCCGTACACCACGCTCTAACCCCGCTACCTATACAGGTGTGTTTACTGATATACGTACGCTGTTTGCACAACTGCCGGAAGCCAAGATCAGGGGTTATACCCCAGGCCGTTTCTCGTTTAACGTAAAAGGTGGCCGCTGCGAAGCCTGCGAAGGAGCCGGTATGCGTACCATTGAAATGAACTTCTTGCCGGATGTATATGTGCCATGCGAAGTATGTAAAGGCAAACGCTACAACCGCGAAACGCTGGAGGTACGCTTTAAAGGCAAAAGTATAACCGATGTGCTGGATATGACCGTGGAGCAGGCTGTAGAGTTCTTCGAAAGCCAGCCACGTATCCTACGTAAAATCCAGACACTGAACGAGGTGGGCTTAGGATACATTACTCTAGGTCAGCAGGCGACAACACTATCAGGTGGTGAGGCGCAGCGAGTAAAGCTGGCAACAGAGCTTTCTAAGAAAGATACTGGCAAAACGCTATACATTTTAGATGAGCCAACTACTGGTCTTCACTTCCAGGATATTGAGCATCTGACAGAGGTACTGCATAAGCTGGCTGATAAGGGCAACAGTGTACTCATCATTGAGCATAACCTCGACCTTATAAAGATAGCAGACTGGATTATTGACATTGGGCCTGAAGGTGGCGAAGGTGGCGGTACTATTGTTGCCGCCGGCACACCTGAGGAGGTAGCCAAAGTAAAAAAAGGATATACTTCGCGCTTCCTGAAAGATGAGTTGGCAACCAGCCACTACCGGGAAAACGGAAATGCGTAAGTTATAAGCTAAGAATAAACGAAAAGGGCAGCCATAGTATAGATGGCTGCCCTTTTCGTTTATTCTACTTTATCATTCAGGCGTTCAGCTGCTTCGGTGTGTTGGCGCAACACAGGCAGCTGCCGCGAAGCATATTGCTTTACTTCCATGCTGGTGCCGTTCTCGGCAATGTCATCGTAGCGCTTCAGCAAATCTTTGTGCAGGTCCAGCATTGTCCGGATAAATTCAATATCGAAAGCAATCCCTTCTTTTTCAGATACTCGGTTATATATGTCTTGATGGTTTGACCCCAGTTCCTGTGGCAACACTATGTTTGCCTGCCTTGCCGCATCTTGCAACTCATTCCCCATTTGGGTATGTGCATGTTCTGTTCGCTGCGCAAAACTTTTAACCTCAGGGCTTACACCTTTGTTTAAGGCTACTTCGCTTAGCTGTACCTGCAGCATGTTAGCACTGGCGGCCTCTGCTGCAAATAAGGCATCGTTTTTCATGTTCTGTATACCAGCTGCCTCAAACTGCTGCATACTTTGCTCCGTTGCCTGTTCTATACTGTCGCCGGGGCCACAGGCAGTGGCCAAAAACAAAATACCAGCTGGCACCAAGCTAAGAATAAGCTTTTTCATGCGTTTTGCTTTGAAGTATAAAGCATCTGCAAGTATACCTTACAGATGCTTTAATTATATCATATTAATGTAATGCAATATAAGTATACATTTAATTTTTATCAACTACTCCTTTAAGCTGCTGTGCCCTTTCGTGGTGCTGGCGTAGCTTAGGTAGTGTAGTGTTTGCAAAGTTTTGAATCTCGGCATCTTGTATGTTATTAGAGGCATCCTCAAACAGACTGACAGCTTCTTCATGAGAACTCACCATCAGGTCCATGTAAGCTTTGTCGAAATCTGCACCAGTCTTATCGCGCAGGTTCTGCATCTGGTCCATATGATCCTGGCTCATGCTATCGGGTACCATAACGTTCTTTTGCTGCGCCAACGACATAAGCTTACTATTTGCGTCAGTATGGTCTGTTACCATCATCTGGCCATAGTTCTTCACTTCCTGGTTTTGCGCTTTCTCCTGCGCCAGTTTACCTGCTTCTACCTCTAACATGCCAGTGCTGGCTGCCTTGGTCATAAAGTCAGACTGCTCTGTCATCTGATCTTCCATCTCAGTGCCTTCGGCCATTTGCTCGTTTGTTTCCTGAGCCTCTTCTACGGCACCTTGTTGTTGGTTACAGGAAGCTACACCAAATATCAATGCAGCTAAGAAAAGCCCTGTTGATGCAATTTTTTTCATAGTTTTAAATTGTTTTCTTTTAGATATATAGAACTTTGATTTGAATATACGCCCTATATCTAACTGAGTTATAAAACTATGCTTGTTCTGTTCCAATTTACGTTTTCTGCTTAGAACTACCGTTTAGTACATGCCTCAACACAAGGCGTACGCCTAACGTAGGCTAAGTATTTATAACTGAGGGTAAATCTTTCAGTGCCTGATATTTATATTACGCTTATGACTTACTTTAAAATACTCTTCCAACTGGTTTTTGTGGCAGGGGTGCTGCTATTATCCGTTAACACAGCACAGGCGCAGCTGTATGAAGAGGAGCCTCAGAACATAGAAGACAACGCAATTAACCCGGATCATGACAGGATACTTAAGCTCAGGCCTCTCGACATCGATCGCATCAGCTTTGCTTTTGAAAAGCTTAGATCTTCGAGGGTGGCCAATGAATTGGGGTTGAGCTACATTTACAGAGCATATTTTAAGAACTCTGGCTTCTTACCTGAGGAGGAAAAAGTAAACGGCTTTGGAGTGCGCATGAGCCAGCGCCATTATACTTCTAAAAAAAGACAATCGCCTTTTGGCTTCTACCATGGCCCGGTGTTCGGCTACCAGTTGCTCATCTTTAAAGAAAATGTGTTTGGACTGCAGGATCTCCCTCCTTCAGATCCCAATTACCGGTTTGTGGGCAGGCTATACCAAAACTCCCTGGATCTGGCATACCAGATAGGGTGGCAGTTTAAATTAGGTAGACATTTTACGACAGAACTTGGAGCAGGCTTGGGTGGCCGTGTAAAATATGCCCGTTCTGTTGGCGCAGATGAGTTGCTCACCGAAAATATAATTGGGCACGCAGTTGTCGCTGAAAGAAATTCTGCTGTTTTCCTGATGCCCCTCCCGCTGTTTAATTTCTCAGTTGGCTATTCTTTTTAACAGTTGCTGTGTGTATAACTATTTTTGAATATAAGATTTAACTTTTAAATATCGTGCTCATCTAAACGTTATACACACTAAGTAAACTATCATGAAGAAACTATCTTTCAACTTTATATCGCTGGTGTTGCTGGGAAGCATGTTAGCCATTACAGCTTGCCAAAAACAAGATGACACTCAGGCTGCCATTGAAGTAGAGTCGGCTGAAGACAATGCGCTTGCAGAAAACGAGCTAACCTCTGTAGACTCTTTTGTAGAAGATGCCTCTGCCGCGGAGCCTTTGTTGGCCGGAAGTATGGCCACAGCAGAAAGTTTACCTACTTGTGCTACCACTTCTTATAACAAAGACACACGCACCCTTACCATCGATTTTGGAGATAAAAACTGCGTTTGCCGCGATGGCTTAATGCGCCGTGGAAAAATTGTAGCAGTGTTCAGCGGCGCATTTGGAGCGGTAGGTTCTTCGGTAACCATTACGCCTCATAATTATTTTGTAAGCGACAATAAAATACAAGGCACCAAGGTTAAAACTAACTTAGGAAACAGGAAAGTTAGCGTGGTAGTAACTGGTGCAAGTATAACAACGCCACAAGGCGTAACCGCTACCTGGCAAGCAAACCGTGTAGTAGAAAAAATTGCAGGCCATGATACGCCTCGTATCTCAGACGATGTATGGCTTATTACAGGAGAGTCGTCTGGGGTGAACCGCAGGGGAATTGCCTATACTGCTAAGATTGAGCAGCCACTTAAAAAAGCACTTAGCTTTGGATGCGCCAGAAACTTTATATCCGGTATACTTACTATCACCAACGAGCGTGGCGGAACGCTTTCGGTAAACTACGACCCTGTTGGTGGTGAGCCTTGCGACAAAGTTGCGGAGGTAACCTTAAACGGCAGGAAGAGAATTATACAATTGCGTTAATTTTAACTGCACATACCTCATAAAACAAGTGCCGGCCATACTTTTAAAAGTATGGCCGGCACTTGTTTTATGAGGTATGTGCTTATTTGCTTGCCTTGCTCAATACACTATAAGAAACTAGCTTACCATTACGGTAACTTTCTGAGCGAACCATACCTATATTGGGTACATAATACTCTATGGTTTGCACACGCATGCCCGGCATCTTTATGCCCATTGCACGGTTTTCCATTTCCGTACTCTGCTTAATTTTGTAGCTATCATAGGTTCCGGCCGGCACTTTTATACTTTCTTTTCCTTCTACTGTGCGGTCCATTACCTTCATCACCATGGTGCTCATAACTTGTCCGCTGCTTTTATCTTTAACAGTTACCGTCATTACGCCATCTTCTAGCTTCTGGCCAGCAGTCAGGTTACTTGGGTACAGCATTTTATCACCTTCCATGGTTACCTCCATGTTCTTGTAGGCCTCCATCATATCAGAACTCATCATAGAACTCATGTCCATAGATACAGTGCCTCCGTCGCAACCAACTGTAAACTCACCTTCCGAGCTAAGCTTATCTTTGTTATCGTATACTTTGGTTTTAATAGTAGCTTCTACCTTATCGTTATTCTTGTTAACATCAGACACCTGGTAAGTAGCCTTGCTCATAAGCTTATCCTTACCGTTATAAGTAAGAATTTCATATTGTGCATTATTGTTAAACAGCATATAATCGCTGCAGTTCTGGGCTTTGGCAGGAGCAACCAGGAAAACAAGGCTCATCAGCAGTAAAAGAAGGTATAAATTCTTTTTCATAATAGTACACTTAAAGGGGTTATTATACTTATAATTTAGGCAAAAAGTATAAAAATAGCAGATTAAGTATTTGTAAGTATGGCATTTACAAAGCAAAACACATCGCATTGATGGTGGAACGGCAGAATTATTTAGTAATAAAAAAAGCCGACACTAAGGTCGGCTTTGAATTATGGTAGTATTTAGATCAGGCACCCTTAAACTGGGGCTTTCTTTTCTCATTAAAGGCTGTAACTCCCTCTTTATAATCTGCTGAGTTGCCTGCTATTTTCTGGCAATAAGCCTCATAGTCCAGCATCTCATCCAGCGTAGAATTAAACGACTTGTTCAGCATTTTTTTCATCAGACCAATAGCTTTGGTAGGTCCGGCGGCATAACGTGCAGCCAGTTCCGCTACAGCAGCATCTAACTCTTCAGGGGCCACTACTTTATTTACCATACCTAATTGCAGCGCCTCTTCAGCCGATACTTTTGAGCCTAGGGTACTTAACTCGAATGCTTTTAGGGAGCCTACCACGCGCGGCAGAAAGAAAGATGAACCAGAATCTAGTACCAAGCCTACATTTACAAAAACTTCAATCATACTTGCCGCTGTAGAGGCCACTACCATGTCGCAGGCTAGTGCAAGAGAGCAGCCGGCACCTGCAGCCACACCGTTCAGCTTACAGATAATAGGCTTAGGCAGGTTGCGCATGGCACGTATAATAGGGTTATACCGCTTCTCCAACGATTCGGACAAATCGCGTTTGCTGGCACTTGCTATGGCTTTTAGGTCTTGGCCAGAACAGAAGGCCTTTCCTGCTCCCGTCAGTACCACCACACGCACCTGCTCATCGCGGGATACCTGTTTCAGGGCATCCTGCAAGTCGTAGCTTTGCTGGTCGTTAAAGGCGTTAAAAACATCAGGTCTGTTAAGGGTAATGGTAGCAACACCATTCTGCACCTCATATAGTAAACACTCGTAAGTCATACTTTAGTCTTTAGTTATCTTAGCCAAAGTTAATAAATCAGTGGCTTATGGCAAGATATTGCTTGCCATACCATCATATAGCTAATGTTATATTAAAAATTAAAATAATTTTACTAATATGTTATACAACCTATACTAACCCTGCTTATATTTGCCTTGATTATCATTAGTTTACCATTGATAATCAAAGGTATACTTGCGTATACTTAGTTAGCTACCAAACCTATAAACTATAATATTACTATGAAAAAAGTTTTTACACTTCTGCTTTTTGCAGCGGCAGTTCTGCTGCACCCGGGCCTACAGGCTCAAAAAATAACTCATCCGTCTCAAAATGCTGTTTTTAAAGCGGCACTGGAGCGTGCACAAAAGATAGCAGGAGCCAAAGATGCCCGCTTTGCATCAATAGCTCAAACTGTGAGGGTGCCACAAAGAGAAGTTATGTCTACCTGGACAGGCACTCAGTGGCAGGACGATGTGCGGATTGACTATACTTACAATAACCGAGGCTTACTTGAAACTGTTACCGAAATTGAGTTACCCTCAAACACCAACTCTGCTCAATATATTTACACATACGATAGCCAAGGTACACCAACCGAACTAATTGTTAAGGAGTGGAATGGCAGCGCTTGGGTAAACAGCTCTAGAATAACCATAGAACTTGAAGGTGAACTAATAAAGTCTTTTGGTATCTACGGTTGGGATGGTAACGCCTGGGCCCTGGCAATTGGAGAGCGCAGCAACCATACATATACCAACAACCGGGTTACTGAGACTATAACAGAGATCAATTCAACTAACCCCCAGGCACCTACCAATGGTTGGGTACTGGCTGAGCGCATAACTTACGGCTACACCGGCAGCGATAACAGACCAACAAGTATCACCACTTTTGAAAGGCAGGATCCAAATTGGGTAGAAGTAGAAAGAGAGACTGAAATAACTTACGAAGGCAGTACCAACGATAGAAAAAGCTATATCTATGAGGAGTTTGATGCGCAGAATAGTGTATGGAACAAGTATAATTATACCTTAACATACAGCCAGAATGCTGCAAACCAAACTCGCACCGTCGTAGAAACAGTATCAGAAGTAGTGGGCAGCACAACAACGCCTAGCCTGAGAACAACCACTACTTATCTTACCTCCGGCGAGGTATATGTAACAGTGCCTTATGTAGCTTATCTAGAAGAAGAATATGTAAATGGGAACTGGGTACGCAGCACTGAAGAGAAAGCAACGGTTACTAGAGGATCAAGCGGAGAGATAACTCAAATTGTTGTTCAGGAGTTTGATGCAGGTACTAATGCCTTTGTAAATGTAGAGCGATTTACTTATTCAGACTTCATAAACATCACAATCACTAGTGCTGCCGACGATGTGCTGGCCCAGGCAACGGAAGTATACCCTAACCCAACACAGGGCGCGCTGCGCATCTCCTTAGATGCTGCTAAAGTACGTAATGCTACACTAAACATCTACAGCATTACTGGCCAAAAAGTATACGAGCTTAACAAGCTGCCAGCAACTACCAGCGTAGATATCAGCAAATTACCGGCGGGTATTTATATGGTTAGAATCGCAGACGATAACAACGCCAGTGTAACCAGAAGAGTAGTAAAGCAATAAGCTAAACTTTGAAAAAGCAGCAGGCGCTCCCGAAAACAGAGCGCCTGCTGCTTTTTTAGTAAGCTATATAAGCTATAACAATGGTAAGCAACAGACCAGCGCCATACCCTACGTATACCTGTGCCGGCGTATGAGCATTTAATCTAAGCCTCGCCGAAAGTACTGCTCCGCTAAGTACAACTACTGCGATAATCGCCATTGTTACAGATCCATCGGGCATCAGGCGGTTAAGCACCAACAGCAACCCCAAAGCTCCACCCATACCCACTGCATGTGCGCTCACTTTCCAGAACAGCGAAACAATGTATGTCAGAAAAACAGAGGCAGCAATTAACCCCATTATAAAAAAGAAGATCGCATCCAGGGCTGAGGTTTTATAAAGCAGGTAGGCAGTAGTGGCATAGCAAACGCCTGTAAACAGCAAAGGCAGGCCACGCTGTTCCCGCTTATCCATCTCCAGCGAGTCCAGTTGGCCCATCCTCACCATAGTATAGGCCCCTAACCCCGGCACTACAAACGTAGATATTACAACCATACTTAATATTACCCAGCGGTTTTCCCATGGCAGTGTAAGCATGGCCGTAGGCATGTAGTAAAGTATAAAAGCAAAGAGGTAGGTAGGCAGAAGCAGCGGGTGAAACACTACAGACAGCACCTGCGCCAGAAAACGGTTCACTTACAGTTAGAGAGTTAAAGAGTTAAAAAGGTAGAGAGTTAGAGAGTTTAAAAGCGTTTAAACAGTTAACAACTTAACAATCAACAATTAAATTAAAGTTCTTTACGCAGGCGGGCTACAGGTATATTTAGCTGCTCCCTGTACTTGGCAACGGTACGGCGGGCAATATTATACCCTTTATCGTTCAGCATTTTTTCAATTTTCTCGTCAGAGAGTGGCTTGCGCTTATTCTCGTTGTCGATGATTTCTTTGAGAATGTGCTTTACCTCACGGCTGCTGGCATCTTCGCCGGAGTCGGTGGCAATGCCCTCTGAGAAAAAGTACTTAAGCGGATAAATACCAAATTCTGTTTGTACGGCTTTGCTGTTGGCCACACGACTTACTGTAGATATATCCATACCGATTTCTTCGGCAATATCTTTTAGGATCATAGGGCGCAACAGACTTTCATCACCCTCTAAAAAGAAATCGTGCTGGTATTTGATGATGGCCTCCATAGTGCGCAGCAGCGTGTTCTGCCGTTGGCGGATGGCGTCTATAAACCATTTGGCTGCGTCTAGCTTCTGCTTCACAAAAGCCACAGTCTCCTTTAGTTTCTTATCCTTCTTGTCCGATTTGTCATAAGCATCAAACATATCGGCGTAAGAGCGGCTAATGCGCAGATCAGGGGCATTACGCGCGTTAAGCGACAACTCCAGCTCCCCGTTGGTGTTGGTAAGTATAAAATCCGGGATAATGTATTGTATGCGTGTGGTTCCCGTACCTGCCCCACCTGGCTTTGGATTAAGCTTTATGATCAGGTCGATAGCTTTTTTCAGCTCCTCCTCTGTAACACTGAATTTACTTTGGATTTTAGTGTAGTGCTTCTTGGTAAACTCATCAAAGGTATCACGGATGATGCGCTCGGCAAGTATAGTTATTTCATCCTGCTCACGGCGCTCTAGCTGCAGCAACAGGCACTCCGGCAGATCGCGTGCGCCAATACCGGCCGGATCGAAAGTCTGAACCAGGTGCAGTACCTGCTCTATCTCTTCTTCACTTGTTTCGATATTCTGCGAAAAAGCCAGGTCATTGGCAATAGAACTTAGTTCACGGCGTATGTAGCCGTCGCTGTCTATACTTCCGATCAGCTGCATGCCTATGCTGTACTGCTTGTCGTCCAGGTCCAGAAAGCCTAGCTGGTCCATCAGCGAGTCGGTCAGCGTAGAGGTCATGGCGATTGGCATCTCACGGTCTTCTTCGTCATCGCCGCCACGGTCGCCCTGCATTTTATAACCGCTTATCTCGTCGTCGTTTAGGTAGTCGTTTATATCAAGGTCATCATCCTTGCTATAGTCGTCTTCATAATCATCAGACTCGCTGCTATACTCATCAACAGGCTCTTCACGACCTTCTTCCAGGGCAGGGTTTACCTCCAGCTCTTCTTTTATGCGCATCTCCAGCTCAGCAGTAGGTATCTGCAGCAGCTTGATAAATTGTATCTGCTGCGGCGATAACTTCTGAGATAAAAGCTGTCTTAAATCGAGTCGCTGCATAGTTTTATGGAGAATGTATGGGTGCGCTTTACCGCTACTTCAAATTTAGGATAATTTTACTCTCATTTACAAAAAAGGTTAAAATATCGTTACTTTGAGGGATTTTTGATAAAACGCTTCGTGCAAAGGCACAGATGATTTAAAAGTATAACTCTACTAGCTGGCAAAATTATACGTGCTGCCAGATTTATATATAGTCTACCTTGGTTATTTTATCTATAATCCATTGTAAGTTTATACTTTATAAGATATTTTGTGCCTTTGATTCAGGCAACATAACCATTACACATGCAACGCACAAAAGTAAAAGAACTGCTACAGGGTGCCGCAGTAGACCAGGAGGTACTACTTAAAGGCTGGGTGCGCACAAAGCGCGGGAATAAGTTTGTGAATTTTATCGCCGTGAACGACGGTTCTACGATAAATAATTTGCAGGTAGTGGCCGAAGCCGAAAAGTTTAGCGAAGAGACTCTGAAAGACGTTACCACTGGTGCTGCCATTGCCGTAACCGGTATTTTGGTTGCCTCTCAGGGCAAAGGCCAGGCCTTTGAAGTACAAGCTACAAGCATAGAGGTACTAGGCAAAGCCGACCCAGAAACATACCCGCTTCAAAAGAAGGCACACTCGCTGGAGTTTTTACGTGAAATCGCACACCTGCGCTTCCGCACCAACACGTTTGGCGCTGTTTTCAGAGTTCGTAACTCGTTGGCTTTTGCTGTGCATAGGTTCTTTAACGAAAAGGGCTTTGTATACATGCACACGCCAATCATTACAGCTTCTGACGCAGAGGGTGCCGGTGAGATGTTCCGTGTAACAACGTTAGACCCAATCAACCCACCACGGACAGAAGACGGTCAGGTAAATTATGAAGAGGATTTCTTCGGAAAGGCTACCAACCTAACAGTATCTGGCCAGCTTGAAGGTGAGTTGGCGGCTATGGCCTTTAGTGATATTTATACTTTTGGCCCGACATTCCGTGCCGAAAACTCTAACACTACGCGCCACCTGGCCGAGTTCTGGATGATTGAGCCCGAAATGGCTTTCTACGATCTGAAAATGAACGCTGACCTGGCTGAGGAGTTTATCAAATACATCATCCGCTACGCGCTGGAGAATAACCGGGAGGATATCGAGTTCCTAGGCCAGCGCTTAACTGATGAAGATAAGAGCAAACCGCAGAATGAACGCCAGGAAATGACGCTGCTGGAGAAACTGGAGTTTGTAGTAAACAACGACTTTGAGCGGGTAACTTACACCGAGGCAATCGACATCCTGCTGAACTCTAATCACTACAAGAAAAAGAAGTTCCAGTACGAAGTAAGCTGGGGTATAGACTTGCAGAGCGAACACGAGCGTTACCTGGTAGAGAAGCACTTTAAGAAACCAGTAATTGTAACAGATTATCCAAAAGATATTAAAGCGTTTTACATGCGCCTGAACGACGACGGCAAAACCGTTGCCGCCATGGACATACTTGCCCCTGGCATTGGCGAAATTGTAGGCGGTTCGCAGCGTGAAGAGCGTTTAGATATACTGGTAGAGCGCATGAAGGGCGTAGGCATTCACGAAGAGGACCTGTGGTGGTATTTAGACACCCGCCGTTTTGGTGGCTGTCCGCATGCTGGTTTCGGTTTAGGCTTTGAGCGCATGGTACAGTTTGTAACAGGCATGGGTAACATCCGCGACGTGATTCCTTTCCCGAGAACACCGCAGAACGCAGAGTTTTAAGATCTATACTTACAGATAAGCCCGGCCATAATTTGGTCGGGCTTTTTAATGCCGAGCATTTTACCTCTAATCTTTTAAGCTATATTTAACCTTTACTTCACTGTGCTAGGAATAAGTGCTACTCCTTCTTATTTTGCCTCTTGTTGATTGCACAGTTAGGCATTGCCTAAACAACATCCTCAAACTTTGATTTTTCTTTTAAAGCAGAAATTGCTAACTAAAAGAATCTTGCCCTTACCTGCTAAAATCATGTACTTTGGCTAGAAATTTGCTACATGTATAAGTATAATTCTCAAGTTTTTATACTATGCGTAAATTATTCTTAAGTATACTTCTGGCTGGTGTAACAGCGTTTGCTGCCAATGCCCAGCAGGAGTTTGCCACTATAGAGTTGCCTATGAACCGCGCCGAGGATTTGGTTACCCTCGCTGATGATAACGGCAACGTCTGCATTTACTTTTACCAAAACCGTGAGCTAAATTTTGCGCTGCTCTCCCCCGACGGCAAGCAGCTGGCTAAACACCAGATACCTTACCGGTTTTCGCAGGAGCCACAGCTGCTAGGTACTCGAGTTACAGATGATGAGTTTGTGTTCTACACCCGTTATGTAAACGGCCGTCGCGAATACCTGCGTCCGTTTGCCATAAACCGTGAAACTGGCGCTTTTAGAAGCATGCAGGACGAGCAGATGGAGTTAGAGCGTAACGTGACTTTTGTAGGTGGTTTTGGCGATAAGGAGCACTTTTACATGCTCTATACTGATAAAGACAGCAACCTGCACCTGTACCGCGACTCTGATGCTGATGTGGCGCACCTGGAGCGTAAAATATTTAAATCAGAGGAAATGCCACGCACCCGCGATCGCCATGCCCGTGAATCAGATATGATTTATGTGCATCCGGATATGCAGCACAATGTTTTTACCGGCTATCACCGCAGTAAAATTTACTCCGGCGGCGATAAGATTCATATGATTTTTGATGGTTTCTCTCTTAAAGGCAAAAGCAGCAAAGAGGCTACCACCGAGATACTGACACTGGATTGGAACTCTGGTACCACCTCGTATCGCACCTTACCGGCAATTGAGCAGCGTAACATGCCAACATTTAACTCTTTTCTGTACAAAAACACGCTTTTCCGCGTGAACATGGAAAAAGATAAGTTTAACCTAGCCGCCTACGACTTTAACACGCTGCAGCCTATAAAAGAGTATAGCTATACCGGCGATGAGGAAATTACCATTAAGTCTACGCCAGTTTATCAGCGTGGCGCTAAGGGCTTGTTCTCACCGGATAATACTGTGATCGAGAAAACATCTAAGGTGATGAAGAATCTGGCTAGTGGTATTCCGGCAATTACTGTAGATACGTATGCCGACAGCACGCTGCAACTTACCATTGGCTCTTACAAAGCACCGGATAGCCGCACCAACGATCCATTCCAGGACAGGAACCGTATGGTACGCACACCAGACCGCTATGTGCAGACATCTCGTGGACTGATGATGCTACCAGGGCGTTGGGTGCCGGCTTATAATATTCCGAGCTATTACCTGAACTCACCGTACTACAGCCGTTTCTTCTACGACCCTTACGGGCAGAGAAGCGGATTACCAGCTGGTCCGGGAATCAGCACCTACTTCAGATCTGTGATCACGGCAGATGGTTTAATGAAGGTTACAGCCGAAGAAGGCAAAGAGCCGGTTGTGCTGCAGGATAAAGTAGAATCTTATGAGCAGGAGTTAAAGCCAGAGCCAGAACTGAAAACAGTATACCGTTACGGCGATAAACTACACTACGGCTACTACGACCGCCGCAACAGAACCTTCCGGATCGTAGAGTTTGCGCACGGCCAAGAGCCAACAGGAGCACAAGAGCAGTAACTAAACTGAAATCCCAAAACAGAAAAGGCCCGCTACAACAGCGGGCCTTTTCTGTTTTAATCTATAGTTACAGAAACAATTTATTTCTCAGACGCAAATAAGAGCCTAAACAACATTAAACAAAGAAAGCTGAATAATTTTTATTTATATTTTAAAACAAAATAATACAATACATGTAAGTATAGTTCTATATAAATTTTATATCTGATGAAGCGACTCGAACTGTTAGACTACGGTAGATTTTTTGCTGCATTATGTGTAGTGCTGTTTCATTATACTTACGATGGTATAGAAAATGGCAAGATAACCTCTATCAGCCTTAACGAGGAATTAAGCGAAATAACAAAGTATGGTTACTTTGGTGTGCAGTTGTTCTTTATGATAAGCGGATATGTTATTTTTTATTCTGCACGTAACAGAACAGCAAGCCAGTTTGCAGTTTCCAGAGCTGCAAGGCTATACCCCCTATTCTGGTTTGCAGTTTTGATTACATCTTTCTTTGCCTTGGCTTGGGGAGGCCCTAAAATGGCTGTAACACCCTCACAGGTACTTGCTAACCTCACAATGATGCCTCGCTTTTTAGGGTATGACCTTGTTGATGGGGTTTATTGGACGCTTGCACTAGAGCTAAAGTTCTACATACTGGTTTTCATATTTATACTTTTGGGTTTACAACATAAACTGGAAACAGCGTTTTTGCTCTGGCCTTGGCTAATAATTGGCTCACTGCTAGCAGGATTTGATAGCTTACCTTTTGTAGGGCAATTCTATTGCTTTTTCGCAGCAGGGGCTATTTTTGCTATTATAAAGGAAAAACTCACGGTACAGGCAGTACTATCGTTAACAGCAGCCTACGCCCTGTGCGTTTACGATAGTGCCATACAGCCTGCAGCTTTAAATAATAGCCGGGAGTACTCCGGCTTGGTTATAGCACTGCTAGTAACTTCTTTCTTTGTTTTCTTCCTTATACTTAACTCTAAGTGGGGCTCAAATCTGCGCTTATTTAAATCATCGGAACTGGGCACCCTTACTTATCCACTATATCTTATACATAGCCACATCGGATACATTGTTATCTCAAAGTTGGCAACTGAACAGAATAAGCTATTGGTTTGCTCTTTAGTTTTTCTTGCAGCTATCGGTGTTTCATACTTCCTACATAAAGTTATAGAGGTTAAGTATGCGAGCTACTTTACAGAGTTATTCCGAAGTACAATCGGGAAAACAGCTGGTTTGCTTCAGCAGCAGTCACTGTACCTACAGGCAGCCATGAGGAAGAAATTGCTGTAACAAAAAGCCCGCTGATGTGGCGGGCTTTTTGTTTAAAGGAAATCAGAAGTGTTATTGCATCATCATTTTGTTGATTCTCTCCTGCAGGGCTTGGTCCTGGCGGTAAGCGACCATAATCTGCTCATACTTCTCTAACGTCATACCGTCTTTTTGTATAGCAGTTTCTACTTCTTTCTGCATTTCAGGCTGCATTTCCATCATGCGCTGAGCCGCCTTGTTAAAAGCAGCCATCTCTTCTGGTGTGGCATTAGCCTCTGCTAGCTTCTGCTGCTGGTGTGCCTGTGCCATTTCGTTAAATTTATCTACACCCAGCTTTTCTTCTTCCAGTATCTTCATCATTTTCTGCTCACCGCTTTTCTGCACCTCCATCAGGCGGGCACTAGCCTCGGCAAACTGTTTTAGTTCACCATCAGAGAAGTTGGTACCCTGCTGCGTTTGCTGCTGCATCTGAGGTGGCTGTTGTTGCGTCTGTGTTTCTGTTTGCTGCTGCGTTTTCTGCTTTTTGTCTTTCTTCTGCGCCATCGCTGTATCAGTAACGGCACATGCGCCTAAAAAAAGTATAGCAATAGCAATCCCTTTAACTTTCTTATTCAGGATATTCATACAATTCAGGATTAAAAAATTAGATGTGAATAATGAAATTGGACTGTTTTTGTCCAGTTCTCGATAAGGTTATACTCTTATGGGCAGCAGTTTGTTTTAGCGTTCGCACAGTATAAGGTATCTCCTGTAAGCTATTCCTACAGGTCATTCACCCTATTCTACAGTTCGTCAGGTCTAAATTTTAACAGCCTGCACACCGTTGAGTCGAAACTTAAGCGAAACAACTATGAAAAGAATTTATACAGATATTCTGATTACCTTCTGGCTGGCTCCGCTGCTGTTACAAGTCCAAAAACAACACATTAATGCAGGACGTATGGCAGGTGCTAGATACCAAAGGCCAACCTGTTATCGGGGCTAATGTATTTGTAAAGGGTAGTTAGGATGGAACCTCCTCTGGTGCTGATGGCTCTTTAACTTCTACTACTACAGGCGCACAAACGGTGGTTAGATTCTTGAATTTTCTACTTTCTTATCTCCGACGCCTCTCCGGTATAACGCTTTAGCTTTTCTTTGTGCACTAATTGCTCCTGTAATAGCTGCTGCACTTCAGGCTTGTTGTAATCATCTATACTTTGGATGTGCTTCATTACCTTCTTCATGATACTGTCTTGGTTCTGGCCGGTTTCGAGCGCGTAAGAATACGGAAAGTCAGTGAAGGTAACCATAGAGTACAGCGGTATCCACTTATCTGGGAATTGCTCTGATATTTTGGTCTCTATTTTCTTGCGAAGCAGAAAACGTGGATCTGCCACTTTATCGCGCATTTCGATAAAGTTCATCACAGCGAGGTCGGCAATGGCATCGGCATTTGGCTTACGGCTGCGCTCAAAAGCCTCAAACAATTCTTCCCAGCTTTCGCCGTCAAAATTCTCCAGCATTTGGTCCAGCACGTAAATATCTTCGAAACCGGCATTCATACCCTGGCCATAAAATGGCACTACCGCATGGCAGGCGTCGCCAATCAACATCGATTTACCATCGTGGCTCCACGGAAAACACTTTATGGTCACCAGCGAGCCAATCGGGTTCGAAAAATAATCCTCTGCCAGGTTTGGCATCAAAGGTATAGCATCCGGAAACACCTCCAGAAAAAAGTTAAGCAGATCTGTGTCGTTTTTGATGGAGCCAAAAGAACGCTCTCCCTCATAAGGGAAGAACAAAGTACAGGTAAAGCTCCCATCTATGTTTGGTAAGGCTATCATCATGTAGTTGCCGCGTGGCCAGATGTGCAGGGCATTTTTCTCGAGTAGCCACCCACCATCAGGCGCAGCTGGTATAGTAAGCTCTTTATAGCCATATTCTAGGTAGGTTTGAGAGTAGTTAAAGCGCTCTGTCTTCTGCATAGCCCCACGCACCACCGAGTAAGCTCCATCTGCCCCAAAAAGCAGATCAGGATTTATAGTTTCTACTTCATCAGTTTCTATGTTGCGGAGCTGTACCTCATTCTCGCGCAAGTTCACATCTAAAGCCTGCCTATTAAAATGGTAAGTTATATCCTCATTCGGTTCCGATAGGTTCATTAAGGCAGCATTTAACCCTCCTCTGGACACCGAGTAAATAGACTGCCCCTCTTTACCGTAAGGCTGAAAAGTAAGGTTTCCTTGCTCGTCGTGCATTATGCGGCCGTGCATGGGTATAGCCACTTTGCGTACATCTTCCTCTATGCCAATGCCGCGCAGGGCACGCCAGCCTCTATCGCTCAGCGCCAGGTTTATAGAACGGCCTCCATCCAGAGTTACTTTGCGCATATCGGGGCGGCGTTCGTACACATCTACCTTATGGCCACGCTTAGCCAGGTACAGAGACAGCAGCGAGCCAACCAATCCGGCTCCCATAATGGCGATGTTCTTTCTTTTGGTCATAGTTGTAAGGTGATGCGCTATTTGAATTCATGTAAAGTAAAGGTTTCCGGATGGTATTGGCAAGCCATTATAAAACCACTTTCCGGAAGGTGAGGTTTATTCGAGGTTCTACTATACGAATGGTTTTGGGAACATGGTGCACCCAGTAGTGCTGTGTTTGCCCCTGCATTAATAGCAGACTGCCATGCGTTAAACTTAAGTTGAGCGGCTTGAGGTCCTTCCGGGTTTTGTGTTTAAAGCTAAACTTGCGTTCTCCCCCGAAACTTATACTAGCTATACTTGGCTCCTGCCCCAGTTCCACTTCGTCATCAGCATGCCAGCCCATGCTATCCTGGCCGGTGCGGTAGAGGTTAAGCAATACACTGTTATACTTTTGGTTGCTTGCCTGCTCCACCTTCTCCTTTAGCTCCAGCAGCACCGGCAGCCAGGGTTGCGGCTTGTTGTGCAGTCCAGAGTAAGTATAGCCTTTATCGCCGTACCAAGCTGTAAGGCGCGGCATAGGCAGTTGTTTGCCAAACATCTTTATACTTTCCTGCTGCCAGTTTACTTCCGTCATCAGTTTCTCAAAGTATAGGTCGCTTTCTGTTTTGCTAAAAAACTGAGGAGTAAAGTATACTTCAGCATCTGGCAACTCTAGTTTATTAATTTGATGCATTGCGTATATAAGGTAAAGCAGAAGAGATCGTATTTACTTAATTCTATCTTCTTGTTTAGGAATTAACTTCGTTTTACGGCGCCTGTCTAAATAGCCCATTGCTTTTGTGGCGGTAAACCCGTGTATAATAATGGATACCATCACTATAAAGCCTACTACGGACCAAAGTTCTTCTGCATCTACAAAGTTTATTTTATCTAAAGCAAAAGAGAGGTAGAAAAACGAGCCTATGCCCCGGATGCCAAAAAAGCTGATCGCCATTTTCTCATGGATTGGCATCTTTACTCCTATCATTCCCATTAGCCCTGCCAGCGGCCTGATTACAAATAGGAATAGCAGGCCAACAAGTGCACCAGACCAGGTTAAGTAGTTCAGCAAGCCTTGTATTAAGCTACCGCCAAACAGCAGCAACAAGATAACCATCAAAATTTGCTCTACCTGCGTTACAAAGTCGTGCATTTCGGTGTGGTATTTATCATCAGGCTCATAGGCGCTTAACGTCATGGCTGTCACGAATACAGCTATAAAGCCATACCCATGCACCAGCTCGGTTAAGCCATAAGACACCAGGGTTGCCGACAAAGCTAAAAAGGCATCTTCGGCTTTCGGAAACTTTGATTTTCGGGGCAACTGAAAAATAAGGTATGCTAAAATGCGCCCTAACAGATAGCCCATTCCAAAGCCTGCTACAACCCTGTATAGTACGTCGCGCCACAGCCACTCGCCCAGCCAACTGGTGCCTTCTGCACTAGCTGCCACCGCTATCACCACTGCCAGCCAGGTAAACGGAAAAGCCATGCCATCGTTAAGCCCTGCCTCTGCTGTAAGTGAAAACCTTACATCATCTTCCTCTTTCTCGTCTGGGGGGCCAACCTGAACCTGCTCAGCCAGTACCGGATCTGTAGGGGCTAGTACAGCGCCTAATAATATTGCCCCTGCTGCTGTTAAGCCTAGTATACCCCATCCAAGTAATGCTAAACTAGCAATGCAAAGCAGCATGGTAATACTTATGAGCCTAATAGGTACTTGCCAGTTTTTCCAGCTTACCTTTCGTCGTATTTTCAATCCAGAGCCCATCAGCGATATAATCACGATCAGCTCGGTGAGGCGTACTACATACTCTTCTCGCCAAATAGGATCAGGCTGTGGAAGATTGAAAGGCAACAGGTATACAAGCATCCCCACCAGCATAAACACCATAGGGTACGAGACAAAAGTACGTTTAAGCAAAGCCGGCACCCACGCCATAGAAAGCGCAGCAAGTCCGACTAATGTAATTACTATTATATAAGTAGACATGAATTTTGTTCTACATAAAAGATCGATAACAACAGCTGCACGATCAGCTATTTAAGTTGGTAGCTTACCATACGTTATTTTGCGTTTCGTGCCTATATTTGTAACTTACATAAAAGTATAATTTGAAATTTTGGAAGCATTAGAAAAGATATTTGTCGCTTTTAGCGATGCTGCGTGGGGTATGCCGCTGCTTATACTACTGATGGGCGGGGGCTTTTACTTTATGATTTATTCGGGGTTTTTGCCGTTTCGCTACCTGCGCCATGCCATCAATGTGCTGCGCGGCCGCTACGACGATCCGAATGACCCAGGCGATATCAACCACTTTGAGGCCCTGTCGGCGGCACTGGCTGCAACCGTAGGCATGGGTAACATTAGCGGTGTGGCTGTGGCCATTGCCATTGGCGGGCCAGGCGTACTGTTCTGGATGTGGGTGAGTGCTTTTGTGGGTATGGCTACCAAATTCTTTACCTGCTCGCTTTCAGTTATGTACCGGGGCTACGACAGCAAAGGACACCTGGAAGGCGGACCAATGTACGTGATCACAGAAGGACTTGGTAAGAAGTGGAAGCCTTTGGCAGCTTTCTTTGCTATTGCCGGTTTATTTGGTACGTTGCCAATCTTCCAGGCCAACCAGCTTACTCAGGTAATACGCGAAGTGGTACTGGAGCCAAATGGCTTTAGCACCGGAGACGTTTTCTACACGAACCTTACCATCGGGCTAGGACTTGTACTCATTACCTCTCTTGTTATTTTCGGGGGTATACAACGCATTGGCCATGTGGCCGGCAAAATGGTACCGGGCATGGTAGTGCTGTACATGCTGGCAGTGCTTTACATTATGGTGGCATACTATACAAACATTCCGGATGCTTTTGCCCTGATATTTACAGATGCCTTTACTGCCGAATCGATGTTAGGAGGTGCTGTGGGGGCTATTATTATTGCTGGTGCCCGCAGAGCAGCTTTCTCTAACGAGGCAGGTATTGGCACGGCTTCTATGATGCACGGTGCAGCTAAAACCGACGAGCCTATTCGTGAAGGCTTGGTGGCAATGCTTGGTCCGTTTATCGATACGATTGTAGTATGTACGCTAACTGGCTTGGCTATTATACTTACCGGCACCTGGCAAACCTCCGGAGCTAGCGGCGTAACCATGACGGCAACAGCTTTTAACAATGCTATGCCCGGTTTCGGTAGTTATGTGCTGGTGGTGTGTGTGATGATCTTTGCCTTTACTTCGCTCTTTTCTTACTCTTACTACGGCACCAAGTGCTTCAGCTTCCTGTTTGGGGCAAAGTATAAGCACCTGTACAACTACTTTTATGTACTTACCATTGTGTTTGGCGCTACAGCTACCATTACTGCCGTTATCGCATTAATAGACGGTATGTATGCTATGATGGCCATCCCGACCATGGTTTCAGCATTGTGGCTTTCGCCTAAAGTTATGGCCGCTGCCAGAGATTACTTTAACCGCATGAAGACCTTCAGAGAGGAGTCAGAGGAGTTTATCGGAAAGAAGCAGAAAGTATAACTGTACTAAAGTATAAACAGGAAGGGCCGGTAAATTTATTACCGGCCCTTCCTGTTTTAAGCATTGCTGCTCTCTGTAATGCCTAAAGACTTGTTTACCTTCTCCAACTCATCGTCGTTGTCTATCATTACTAATAGCTTATCGTTCTCCAACAGCACTGTAGCTCCATTTGGGGTTACATACTTTCCGCCTCTGTCTATCAGTACAATTAGTGCCGTTTTCGGGAAATTAAGCGCAACAATAGATTTGCCTACAGCCGTACTTTCTTTTCGGAGCTCCACCTCTACCAGCGCGTTCTTTACATCGTACCCCATTTCCTCTCCTAAAACAATGCGCTTCAGGGTTCTGTCGCGCTGCCCCAGGTTAAGCCACTGCGCCACTACCGTAAGCGTAGTACCCTGCAGCATAACTGATGTAAGCACAATAAAAAAGACAACGTTAAACATCATACCTGCCTTTTCTACACCTGCCAGCAGCGGGTATGTAGCAAAAACGATAGGCACAGCTCCCCGCAACCCCACCCACGACACATAGAGTTTCTCTCGAAAAGAAGTCTTAAAAAAGGCCAAACCGACAAACACGCTTAATGGCCGAGCCACAAAAATCAGAAAGAGCGATATAACCAGACCGGTACCAATTACTGGTATCATTTCTGACGGAAACACAAGCAGGCCCAAGGTTAGGAACATCAGGATCTGCATTAGCCAGGCTACCCCATCATAAAACTTAACCAGGCTGCTTTTATGGATAAAATTATTATTCCCAAGTATAACGGCAGCAACATACACAGCCAGAAAGCCATTGCCATTTATAAGGCTTGTAAACGCGTAAGTAAAGATTACCATACCCAGGGTAAGTGCAGGGTAAAGGCCCTCCTGCTCCAGCATAATGCGGTTAATGATCCAGGGCATAATCTTTCCCATCAGCACTCCTACTACAGCTCCAATACTCATCTGCAGAAAGAACATCGGCACCAGCTGCCAGATAGTAGCGTCTTCGTTTGTGAGTAGAAACGTGAAACTAACAGTCAGGAAGTATGCCATCGGGTCGTTACTACCAGACTCCAGTTCCAGGGTTGGGCGAAGGTTATACTTTAAGCCAATGTTTTTGGAGCGAAGTATAGAGAAAACCGCTGCTGCATCCGTAGACGATACAATCGAGCCTAGCAGCAGCCCTTCCAGCAGGGTAAAATCAGCTACTAAGTGCGCAAAAACGCCCAGCAGCATAGCCGTGATAAATACACCTAATGTAGAGAGCGATACGCCGCGCCAAAGTATGGGTTTTGTGCTTTCCCAGCGGGTATCCAAGCCGCCCGAGAAGAGTATCATGGTAAGCGCCAACGTACCCAGCGATTTTGCCGAGTCTGCATCATCAAAATGAATATTACCTATGCCCTCTGAGCCTGCCAGCATACCCACTGCCAGAAACAGAATAAGTGCCGGTATACCAAACCTGCCCAAGCTCTTGGTAATAATGATGCTTACCAACAAAAGTATGGAAACGCCAAGTAGTATATCCTCAATTGTAAGCCCCATTTTGATTATGCAGTTTAGCCTTTTATACTGCAAAACTTAGCTAAGGTATAGCCTTGCTTCTGATAAGCTTAAAAGAAAACGGGGAACAGACTTGTAGCCTGCTCCCCGTTCTATAATTTTATACTTTTACTACTACGAATGCGCCTGCAGGCACTCGTGTAGAATTTCGGAGAAGCGGTACACTTCTTCAAAACTGTTGTATAGCGGCGTAGGTGCTACACGAATTACGTTCGGCTCACGGTAATCTACTATAATGCCGGCTTCCATTAGTTTATCAAACAGCAGACGTGCATCTTTCTTTACCAGCAACGATATCTGGCAGCCACGGGCATTGGGGTCGCGCGGCGTGATCATTTCCATTACATCCTTGCCAGCATGCACATCATCTATCAGGTACTCCAGGTAACCGGTTAGTTTTTCGCTTTTAGCACGTAAATTTGCCATACCTGCTTCATCAAATAGCTCCAATGAGGCACGGTGTACAGCAAAAGGCAATATCTGTCCATTGCTCAACTGCCAGCCTTCTGCACCCTGCATAGGTATAAAGCCCTTTTTCATCTGAAAACGTGCCTGCGCATCGTGGCCCCACCAGCCGGCAAAGCGTGGCAGGTCGGGGTTATTTGCGTGGCGTTCGTGCACAAATACTCCTGATGTACCGCCAGGTCCGGAGTTTAGGTATTTATAAGTACACCACACGGCAAAGTCTACATCCCAGTCGTGTAGCTTAACAGGTACGTTACCGGCAGCATGTGCCAAATCAAAGCCTACTATAGCGCCTACTTCATGACCTGCTTTGGTAATAGCCTCCATGTCAAAAACCTGGCCGGTGTAATAGTTAATGCCACCCATCATCACCAATGCTAGTTCTTCGCTGTGCTCATTTATACTTGCCAGGATATCCTCTGTTCTTAATGTATGCTCCCCTTCTCTCGGAAACAGCTCAATCACCGCCTCATCCGGGTTATAGCCATGGAATTTTGTTTGTGTTTCCAGGGCATACTGATCAGATGGAAAAGCACCGCCTTCTGTGATAATCTTAAAACGCTTGCCTTCCGGCCTGTAAAAAGATACTAACATGAGGTGCAGGTTCACGGTCAGCTGGTTCATCACCACCACTTCGCTTTCTTTGGCACCTACCACACGTGCTGTTCCAGCTTTTAGTAGCTCATGATAGTTAAACCATGGCTCTTCGCCTTTAAAGTGTCCTTCTACAGCCAGGTTTGCCCATTTGTACATTTCATTGTCGATGTACATCTGTGCCGACTTTGGTTGAATGCCTAAAGAGTTACCGCAAAAGTAAATAGCATCATGGCCATTAACCTGCGGGTAGTGAAAGCGTTCTCTGAAATGATATAAAGGATCTTGTTTATCTTGTTTCTGCGCAAAGGCTAGAGTATTCTGATAGTTCATTGTGTGCGGATGTATTTTATGTGAGCCAGTAAGGCTAGCTTGCTATACTTTGTTTTGCGAAGATAAGGATTTGCTTTACTGAGTCCAACCACCTCTGCCCCTTCTGGAGTGCAGAAGGGGTTGGACCAGATGCATCAGAAAAAGTTTATACTTGCTCTGCCTTTAATTTGCTGGCTGAGCTGTTCAGGAACATACTTTTATCTAGGTTTAGCCACTCCAGGGCAGTACCGCTTAGCATGCGCTCTATGGTAGCTAAATCGTAAGGCATGGATTCGATGAGTTTGCCGGGCTCTAGTTCGCCGAGCGGGAAGGGGTAATCAGTACCCAAGGCAATGCAATTAGCGCCTACTAAATTTACCAGGTACTCCAGCGCCAGCGGGTCGTGCACCAGCGAATCGAAGTAGAATTTGCCCAGGTACTCGCGTGGGTTTACGTTGTTATCAATGGCGCAGAGGTCGGGGCGTACTTCGAAACCGTGAGCAATACGCCCAATGGTAGCCGGAAAAGATCCTCCGCCATGTGCAAAGGCCACGCGCAACTTCGGCAACCGCTCCAGCACGCCGCCAAATATCATCGAGCAAATGGCTACTGTCGTTTCAGCTGGCATACCTACCAGCCATGGCATCCAGTATTTGTTTGTGCGGTCTTTGCCCAGCATGTCCCAGGGGTGCACGAAAATAGCTGCTCCTAAATCTTGCGCTGCCTCAAAAATGGGGAATAGCTTTGGTTCGTCCAGGTTACAGCCGTTAATGTTTGTGCCGATTTGTACACCTGCCATGCCTAACTCTTTTACACAACGCTCTAGTTCTTTAATGGCCAAGTCTGTATCCTGCATCGGTATCGTGCCCAAACCTATAAAACGATCTGGGTAATCAGCTACAATTCCGGCAATGTGGTCGTTCAGTATTTTGGAGAGATCATAAGCGTGCTCGGCTTTTGCCCAATAGCTAAACATAACCGGTACCGTACTTAGTACCTGCACTCCTACTTTATGCTGGCTGCACTCGTGCATGCGCACTTTTGGGTCCCAGCAGTTGTCCTGTATCTCCCGGAAAAACTTATCATCCATCATCATGCGGGCACAGCAAGGCTTGTGGTGCTCCAGCCTGATAAAGCCGCCATAGCCATAGCGTTCACGCAAATTTGGCCAGGTAGCCGGTAAGATATGGGTATGAATGTCGATCTTTAGCAGATCGTGATCGGTAAGTATGGGCGATGTATGTTTATTGTCCTGCATGCTGGTAAAGGGGCAAAAATGCTGCTATACGGCCTATGAAAAAATCGGGCAATCCAACAATATAAGCATTTTATACTTTCTACGCACGAAACGGCGCAAAAGCTTGGAGCAAACAAGAAGTTCTGCATTTATTTTCCTTTCAGGATGCTGTAGTAGATCAAATCTATGACTTGTCCATTTTTAATCTCCCGCTCCCGCAGCCTTCCTTCGTACGTGAACCCGATCTTTTGCAGCACCTGCTCCGACTGCTCGTTGCCGCCTTCCACAATAGCCTCAATACGGTTCAGGTTCATACTTTCAAAGCCATACTTCACAATTGCCTTGGCAGCCTCCGGAATATAGCCTCTGCCCCAATAGTCGGGTAGCAGCCAAAAACCAATCTCCGCTTTCCGGTGCTCCGCCTCAAGGCTACTATAGCCACAGGCACCAATAAGTTGATCGTTATCTTTCAAAGAAAAAGCCCACCAAACGCCTGTACCCTCACTTAAAAGCTGCTCGTAAAACGCCATTTGCTCCTGCACCGCCTCCATGGTATCAAAATGTACGGCATAGTACTTCGTTACCCGCTCATCCGATAGGCCCTGAAGTATAAATCCGGCATCGGCAGGCTGTATGAGGCGCAGCTTTAATCTTTCTGTTAGGATGTCTGGGTGCATTTGGAGAGGTAAAGTATAAACCTCCTGCGCCATAGGTTATAGGAGGTTCTTTTAGAAAGCAACTTAGTTATTTAGCAGCCTCTGCGGGCTTAGCCGGGGGCTCCATTACGGTACCGCATACTTTGCAGGTGCGTAGATCTTCGCTCTCCCAGAACTTGTTCATGATCTTAGGCAGTTGCTCTACAATGTCGGTTACGTCGGCATACTCTTCGTACAGTTTGTTGTCGCAGTTCTCGCAGAACCACATAAAGCCGTCTTTCTCGCCGGGTTTGCGGTAGCGCTCTATTACCAAACCAACAGTATTGGCAGGTCGGCGTGGCGAGTGTGGCACTTTTGGCGGCAACAGGAAAATCTCTCCTTCTTTTATCTCAATGTCAACCGGCTTGCCCTCGTCTATAATTTTGAGCGTGATATCACCCTCCAACTGGTAGAAAAACTCTTCGCCTTCGTCGTAGTGGTAGTCTTTGCGCGCGTTTGGCCCACCTACTACCATTACAATAAAGTCGTCGTTGCCTTTAAACACCTGTTGGTTGCCAACCGGTGGCTTAAGCAAGTGGCGGTGTTCGTCTATCCATTTTTTAAAGTTGAAAGGTTTTGCTACAGCCATAGTTTTGTCTTGTTAGGTTGATAGATTGAAGGTACGCAAAAGCTGGTAAAAATGGTAATCTAAGTATAAACGAGTTATACGTCTGCCGTGTATGTTTAAAGCCTTTTGCGTACATTTAAACTATGAACTTAGATCTGACAAATAAACGGGCCATCGTTTGCGGCAGCACCCAAGGTATTGGAAAAGCCATTGCTATAGAACTGGCGCAACTGGGAGCGCATATAACTTTGATTGCCCGCAACGAGGACAAACTACAGGAAACAGCACAGGAACTGGACAGCAGCAAAGGTCAGCAGCACGACTATTTGGTAGCTGATTTTGCTAATTCTGCTGAAGTTGCCTCGCAGGTAGAGGCTTACGTTAAACAGCACAACGCTGTGCACATACTTATAAACAACACCGGCGGACCAGCTGGCGGACCTATCGTAAACGCAAAACCAGAGGAGTTCCTGAATGCTTTTAACATGCACCTGATTAATAACCACACGTTGGCACAGGCAGTTATTCCGCTTATGAAAAAGGCCGGTTACGGACGCATTATCAACATCATCAGCACCTCGGTTAAGCAGCCGCTGCAAGGTTTGGGCGTATCCAATACCATACGCGGAGCGGTTGCTAGTTGGGCTAAAACAATGGCCAACGAGCTGGGGCAATATGGTATAACAGTAAACAACGTATTACCAGGCGCCACCCGCACCGGCCGCTTAGAGTCTATCATCGAAAACAAGGCAAAGAAAACAGAGACTGCCGTAGATGCCGTTGAGGAAGAGATGATGAAAGAAATACCAGCCCGCCGTTTTGCAGAACCCGAAGAAGTAGCAGCAGCGGCAGCCTTTTTGGCTACACCAGCTGCTGCGTATATTAATGGTATAAATGTGCCTGTAGATGGCGGCAGAACGGGGTGTTTATAGTTGTTGATTATTAATCCTGCAGACTTCATACTACATAATTTCTAACTCCTAATTTCCAGGCAGTGCAGCACATACATAACTACATTAACGGCCAGTTGGTGATGCCTGTGGCGGGGCAGTACATTGATAATTACAACCCGGCTACAGGCCAATTATACTCTTTGATTCCTGACTCGGATGAGCAGGACGTAGAGCAAGCGGTTCAGGCAGCATTAACTGCTTTCCCGGCTTGGTCTAAAACACCTGCTGAGAAACGCGGACAGATTCTAATGCGCATTGCCGACCTGATAGATCAGAACCTGGACCGCCTGGCCGAAGCCGAATCTATTGACAATGGTAAACCGCTGAAGCTGGCGAAAACAGTGGATATACCTCGCGCCAGCAGCAACATGCGTTTTTACGGCACGGCTATACAGCATTTTGCTTCGGAGGCGCATTACATGGAGGGTACTGACGCCATAAATTATACCGTACGTCATCCGCATGGTGTAGCTGGCTGCATTTCGCCCTGGAACTTGCCTTTGTACTTATTTACCTGGAAAATTGCGCCCGCCCTGGCTGCTGGTAACTGCGTGGTAGCTAAACCATCCGAAGTAACACCAATGACGGCATACCTGCTATCGGAGCTGTGCATAGAGGCTGGGCTGCCGGCTGGTGTGTTAAATATTGTGCATGGTTACGGGCATAAAGTTGGTGCTGCCATCACGGCGCATCCTAAAGTGCCGGTTATCTCTTTTACGGGCGGCACGGCTACAGGTAAAACCATCGCTTCCACAGCGGCGCCTATGTTTAAAAAGCTGTCGTTAGAGCTAGGCGGTAAGAATCCGAATATCATCTTCGCCGACTGCGACTTTAACAACGCGCTACACACAACAATACATTCTTCCTTTGCCAACCAGGGGCAGATCTGCCTGTGTGGTTCCCGCATCTTTATAGAACGCCCGCTGTATGAGAAATTTAGGGATGCATTTGTAGAGAAAGTAAAAGCCATGACAGTTGGTGACCCCCAGGAAGAGGGCACTAAGTTAGGCGCAGTGGTGTCGGAGCAACATATGAAAAAGGTATTGGCTTATATTGAACTGGCAAAACAGGAAGGTGGAACGATACTTACAGGAGGGCACCAGGTGCAGGTAGAAGGCCGCTGCGAAAATGGCTGGTTTATAGCACCAACTATAATTGAAGGCCTGCCCTATAACTGCCGCACCAACACCGAAGAAATCTTTGGCCCTGTCGTAACACTCACTCCATTCGATACCGAAGAAGAAGTAATACAATACGCCAACTGCACCGACTACGGACTGTCTGCCACCATCTGGACCAGCAACCTGCAGCGGGCACACCGCGTGGCACACCAGGTACACTCGGGCATCATTTGGATTAACACCTGGCTTCTGCGTGATTTAAGAACTCCATTTGGCGGCATGAAGAACTCCGGTGTTGGCCGTGAAGGCGGTTTTGAGGCGCTCCGTTTCTTTACCGAACCACAGAATATTTGCTTAAAGCTGTAACACCTCCCATTAAGAGCTACGCGAGAAGTATAAATTTTTATAGAACGCCCCTGCTTCAGATTTCTCGCGTAGCTTTCATACTTTCAACGCCATATCCTGATCAATTTGCCAACCTAGCTGTGTATTTGCTGGTAATCTAAAAGCAACATTCTTAACCTAGCTCCCAGACATAAGAGACTAGTTTAGCAGACATTAGCCAATGTTTTTTGCAACATTTCCCGGTAAACCCGCTATACTTTAAAGTAGGGCCAGATAAAGCCCTTACTTTATGCACCCATATCAGCACGACCATAAAGCGGATTTACCTTTTGTGCTTTCTGTACTCAAAGAAAGTGAGGCAAGCCTCTGTGCGAAAGGTATAAAGGCACAAGACCTAGTGGCTATATACAACGATTACACCGGCCGATTGCCTGAACTGGAGGATATCGCCTTACTGGTTGCCAAAACACTTAAACGACAAAAAGACGTGCACGCTGTGCGGTTTAGGGTAAAAGAGCCACTGCACTTACTTAAAAAGATCATCCGCAAGAAACATGAATACCCCAACAGGCACCTTAACTCGGGCAACTACCTTAAGTTTATAAATGATCTGGTTGGTGTACGGGCACTGCATATCTACAAAAAGGCCTGCCATAACATAAGCAGCTACATACATCAGGTATGGGATCTGAAAAGAGAACCATACGCCTACGTTAAAGAGACTAACTCAGCTGAAGCCAAGCATTTTACCTCACAAAAGTATAAGCTAATGGTAAATGACAGGGGTTATAAGGCACAGCACTTCATTATCAAGGTAAATCCCCTCCGGCAGTTATACTTTGTAGAGATACAGGTAAAAACACTATTTGAAGAAGGATGGAGCGAAATAGACCATTGCATCCGTTACCCAGACCATAACCCAAACGAGCTGCTAAACCGCCTTCTTTGGCTGTTAAGTTTATACACAACAAAGGCCGAAGAGGTAGCTTCCTGCATAGATGCCCTCACCGAAGATATCAATCATTATAAATCTGATACCAAAGAAAAGCCGGCAGTAACCATATCCCAGCTTCACAGCCACATTGATAAGTTGCCTATTGATGAGCAGGAGAAGCAGTACCTTTACACTTGCCTGGCTAAATTTACCAAGACTTAAAGCTCGCTTACTTTTTATCCGGGACAAGATTATGCGCCACCAGCTGCCACTTCTTGTTCAGCACTTTCCATACTTTTAGATAATGGCCTTTCTCTTCGCCTTTGCTAGTGTTTTGGGTATAACTGCCATACGTATAAGCCATGTCGGCAGACGGGGCCAGCTCATAGCCTAACAGTTGATATGTTACAGTAGAAGATGGCCCCACTACAGCATCTTTATACTTGTACGGATACTCTCCATGCCGATAAATTAGTGTTTCGTGATGGTATGGTTGCACCTGCTGCACGTCTGCGGCCAAAAGATTTCCTTTTATCCCCTTTTCTTTTTTAGCAGCCTTTGCAGGTTGGTACGCCTCCTCTTTTAGAAGGTCCGGCGAAAAGGAGTTACCCATATCAATGGCTACTTTCCATTGCCCATCCGGCTGCTTTCGCCACACCGACAGGTAAAAGCCTGCGCCAACAATCTTATCGTCTTCTGCGCTTGGTTTAAGTTGATAGGGCCCTGTTGTGTAACCCCAATCCAAAGATTTGGCTATATCTGCATAAACAGGGTACCAAGTTAACAAAGCCTTGCTTTGGGGAGCTTCAGCATGTAATTTTCTACCATTAACCGGACCAGGAGCAAATACAATTCCATCTTCAGCCATATTTTCCACAAAAGCCTGTTGTAAACCTTTAGCCTCGGAGGTGGCGGAGAAATTACGTTCGGCGTTAGCCAAACTCTCCAGCGCTTTATCGCGAAGAGAGCTAGCAAACTGAAAGGCACATAGTAGGAGCATTGCTAAAATGAAGGCGGAGGTTTTCATAGTTTAAAGTTTAAAAGAGCAGAAATATACTTCAAATATAAAGGTTGCAGCTTTACCTACACCACACCGTTACTTAGTATATAAAGCTATACACCCTTATTCTGCAGCTGCCAGCTTGCCGGTTCTAATACTTTCCTTCAAATACTCCAGCACGGTATCTTTTCCTTGGGCCAGGTCTTTTATACTTTGCTTTACCGTTATATGGGGCTGCACTCCTTTATACTTCGTAGCATCCGTTATACCCGCCGACCAATACTGCGCTGTACTGCAGCTGCCCCACCAGCCGGTGTTGGGTAACTGAAAGCTTATCATCTCTCCCATAAAGTGATTATTGTTGCCGGTTGGTTCGCCTATTACAGTTGCCAAATTATACCCTTTTACAGCTGCCGCCATCATATGAGACGATGAAAAAGTGCGTGGCGCTGTAAGTAAGTATACTTTGTTATTAAAGCGCAGTTCTGGTTTTTCTAGTGGTTGTGGCGCCACAGGCTGTACTTCAGATTTATACCTGTTGTTCACATACTTGCCATCATAAGCTGCCATATTATTTTTATAAAAGTCTTTGTTATATGGCTTATTGGGCAGCACCAGCGACCGATACTGCTCCCGGGCTACAGTTTGAGCATAAGGCTTATCAGTAATATACTGTAGCACTTTTGTACCAACACCCGAATAGCCGCCACCGCTTCTGCGCAGGTCTACAGCCAGGTGCTGTATGTTTTTGTCTTTCAGTACCGCAAAAGCAGAATCCAGGAAAGCGGTAAGCTCTTTCATTTTCGGCTTAAAGTTAAGCAGCTCCAGTACTGCCAGGCTCTCCTGCTCATGCACAGTCAGTTTATAGTCCCTGGTTCCAAAACTCATATATTTAAAAAAGGTATCAGCATCTACTCCCTGCAACTGTGCCACCTGCTTTTTGCGCTCTCCATAGTTAATAAACTCCAGTTCAACTTCGCTACCCCAGCCATACAGGTACCACAGGGTAAAGCCAAACAGCCTGCTTAAGTTTGACTCCTGGTGTAGCTTGTTATCAAACGGCCAGTAAGGCAGCATTTCCTGCACCAGTTCTTCTGCCTTGCGCCCGTTAATTTTTGTAATGCTGGCCCCCGGTTTTATAGCTACGTTTCCGGCTATTGCTGTAGCGTAAAGTTTACCATCCTGCACTTTCACTCCAACCGGAAAATACCTGCCGCCCTGTTCATAATATTGCGTGAATTCTTTATCAGAGAAATCGAAACCTAAGCCGGTATGCCCATCTTGGTACTGCGAAGTAACCGGAAATACAATTTTGGCAAATTCCACCCGCGTCATAGGCTTGTTTAGTTGCGCACGTACCTTGTCCCACTTTTTGTCAGCTTTTTCTTTGCTGATGTGCAGGTATAAGTTGGGGTGGGTGGCATTAATCCAGGCATACATGCTGTCGAGGTCCTGGCGCATTTGCTCTGCCGTGAAGAGCTTTTCTTTAGAAGGCTGCTGGGCAAAGGCAACTGTTTTAATAACCAATAACAGCAATAACAGAGATAGCATTTTTTTCATAGTTTATACTTTAGTAGCGGTTTATGTAGCTATAGATAAGAGTGTAAATCAGAAAGTTGCTTCGGTGGCAATAAAAAAAGCCCACCGTTTTCGGCAGGCCTTTCATACTTAGGTTTATACTTTACTTACTGGTTTATCTCAGTTGGGTTGATCAGCTTACGCTCCAGGAAGTTCGTCATCATGTTAAAGCGGTGCAGCGATGTAATGCCGCCCCCTACACCGTGGTTACGGTTCGGGTAGTAGAAGCTCTCAAACTGCTTATTGGCGCTAATAAGGGCATCCTGCATTGCCACCGCGTTCTGGAAGTGTACGTTATCGTCGCCAGTTCCGTGGATAAGCAACAGGTCGCCCTGCAGCTTATTGGCAAATTGCAGCGGTGAGTTTTCGTCGTAGCCTGCAGCATTTTCCTGTGGCGTTTTAAGGAAACGCTCTGTGTAAATGCTATCATAATATCTCCAGCTTGTAACAGGCGCTACCGAAATACCAGCTCTAAATACACCGTTGCCTTTGGTTAAGCCTAACAGCGTCATGTAACCACCAAAGCTATGGCCCCAGATACCAATTCTGTTCTTGTCTACATAGTTCTGGTTTCCTAACCACTTGGCAGCTTCAATCTGGTCTTCGATTTCATACTTACCTAAGTTAGCATAAGTTGATTTCTTAAACTCAGCGCCACGTGCACCGGTGCCACGGTTATCTACACTTACCACAATCATGCCTTTGCTAGCCAGCACCTGATACCATAGGTAGTTTGTGCCGCCCCAGCTATTGGTTACCGTCTGCGAACCCGGACCACCATATACGAACATCAGCACAGGATACTTTTTGTTCGGGTCGAAATCCGTTGGTTTAATCATCCAACCATTCAGTTGTGTACCATCAGCAGTTTTCATGGTAAAGAACTCCTGCTTGGCAATATCATACTGGGCCAGCGTGTTCTTCAGCTTTTGGTTCTCTTCCAGCACTTTTATCAGCTTGCCGTCTTTTGCAGTGTGCAGGCTAACAGTTGGCACTTCGTTGGCAGCAGAACTATAGTTCAGGAAGTACTTAAAGTCATTGCTCATGTTCACGCGGTGCGTACCGGCTTCATCTGTTAAGCGGCTTTTTTTCTTGCCTTTGCTGCTGATGCTGTACAGGTGGCGCTCCAACGGCGATACCTCTGTAGACATAAAGTACAGGCGGTCATTCTTCTCGTCGTAGCCCACAAACTGGCTCACTTCCCAATTGCCGTTTGTAATCTGGCGTACCAATTTACCGCTCATGTTGTACAGGTACAGGTGGTTGTAGCCCTTTACCTCTGAGCTGTGAATAAAGTGCTTGCCATCATTCAGGTAAGTCAGGTCGTCGGTTACATCAATGTAAGCTTTATCCGTTTCCTTAAGCACTACATCGGCTTTGCCGGTTGTAGCATTGGCGTGCAGAATCTCCAGCGTGTTCTGCAGGCGGTTCATTTTCTGGATAGACAGTAGGTTCGGGTTATTTGTCCACTTGATGCGCGGGATATAGATATCCTTCTCATTTCCTGTGTCCATTTTTGTAGTTTTGCCGCTCGCTACATCATACACTGAAACAGCTACTGCAGAGTTGGCTTCTCCTGCTTTCGGGTATTTAAACTTGTTATCCTGTGGGTATAATTCGCCCCACATTTGCATGTTAAACTCCGGCACGCTAGTCTCGTCAAACGTATAAAAAGCAATCTTCTTACCGTCAGGTGCCCAATGGAAACCTTGTGCAAAGCTGAATTCCTCCTCGTATACCCAGTCCGCATACCCGTTGATGATAGAGTTGAATTTACCATCCGTGGTGATCTGCGTTTCTTTCATGTTGCTCAGGTCCGTAACAAACATGTTGTTGTCGCGGGCAAAGGCAACGCGCTTAGCATCCGGCGAGAAAGTAGCATACAGCTGTTTGCCACCATCGCTAAGTTTGGTTAGCTTTTTGGAAGCGATATCATAAATATAGAATTCAGCCTTAGAAGAACGACGGTAAATTTGCTCTGTATCGGTAGAGAACAGCACCTTTTGCTCGTCTGATGAAAAAATATAATCATCGAACTTTATAGGTGTGTTGCTGCCAGTTGGCTTCAGGTTTTCGCCTTCTATGATGGTACTTACTGGTTTGCCAGTTGTTACATCATACTTTACAATGTCGTATACTTTGTTCTGCTCATCTGGCACGGTAGAGCTGTAGTACTGGCCGTCTTTCATCCAGTTTACCCCGTACACAGATTGGGCACGGAATGTACCTTTGCGGTAGATATCCTCTAAGGTTACATCTTTTTTCTGCTGCGCCTGCGCCACAAAAGCGAAGCATAAGAGCACGGCAGCCAAAAGGTTTGTTTTTAGTTTGATATACATGCGTTTAGTTTAGTGTTTCTGCTACTAATTTATCAGAATTATATGGTTTCGCCATAAAACGAAGCTAAAACAGTTCTGCTTGGTACTTAAAGTATAAAAGGCAGCCGGGTAAAGGCTGCCTTTTATCAACTAAATCTGTTACAGATTAAAAATTATAGCCAAACGTTAACATTACTGTAGACAGTCTTTCATCAATATCTACCACCGGCTGGTCTCCATTATCAAGCACGAAAGGCGAATAACGGCTGTTACCGCTGCTTCTGATATAGGCCAGATCGGCGTAGTAGTTCTTCAGGCGCACACCGGCACCAGCTGACACAGAGTTTACACCACCATCGAAAGATGCATTTTTGTATGGATCACCGGTATGGGCAAAGCCTGCTCTTATTCTAAACACATCAAAACGTCCCTCGGCGCCAATTCTATAATTTACAGCAGACTGGTAGGTGTTTGAAATGCGGCTGTTGATGTCGTTAAAATAATCATTAGCAGAGGCAAAGTCGTTGTCGCTTTCAGAGAACTTAATGTTGCTGTAGTTTACAAACTCAACATCAGCTGTAATAAAGCCATACTTGCCAATTATACCTGCTGCTCCTATTGTAGCTCTGAACGGCGTTACCAAATTATATGTAAACTCTCCCGGCAGCTCTATAGCACTCTCAGTTGGCCCATCATCGTAAGAGGCATAAAGCGCTCGCTGATATGTGTCTGTAAAAGTATAAGCGGTAGGAGTTTGCAGGGATATTCCTAAACGCAGCGCATCAACAGGTCTGTATATTGCCCCCACTTTAAGATTTATACCTGCTCCACGTGTGGTATATTCATCGCGCAGCTCCAGGTCAGTAAATGCTGTTGATGCATCAGACTCTGACTCGCGGTAAATACTCTCTTGCGTAAAGTTAGAAGTCACAACACCCACAGATGCACCAAGGTATAGCCTGTCTTTGTAGCTGGTACCCACGCCAATATCAAACTGGTTTTGTGATCCTTTTCTGCGGATGTCCTCACGCTGCAGAATCTCTCCGCCTCTGAACAAAGGCACCACAGTCTCGTTTCCGTTATCGTCGGTTATTACGTCAATCAGGTAAGCACCAAAAGCCAACCCCTCGAGCGTTGTATAGCCGTTACTAAACTCACTGTTTAACTCATCAAGGGTTACACCTTTGTTGTTTGCCTGCTCTGCAAAATATTCTACTATAGTAAATTGATCAGAAGCCGCAGTGTTGCTGTAAGACAGGCGTTGGTTAAAATTATTTAGTCTGGTAAAGCTAATACCTAAGTTAGCACCTGTCCAGTCACTGCTTTCGTCGTTTCTCCTGTTGCTAATTACAAGCCCTGCGTGTGGTATACTAACTGCGTTCTGATCTGTAGAAAGAAAAGAGTTATCTACCCTTGTATCGGTGCTGTTAAACTGCAAGCCGGGGCTAATGCTAAACTCCGACCTTCGGAACATGCCCAACCCAGCCGGATTAGATGAGATATTCGAAATATCTGCACCTAATGCTGTTTGTGCGCCTCCTATACCTTGTATTCGTGCAGAGCCATTTATTCCTAACCGGGTATAACGCAAAGCATCTACCTCGTTTTGAGCAAAAGCGCTGCCAGCCCAGCCTAGCGAAAGCGCCAGGCTGGCCAAAAATAGCTTATGTAAATTCATGGATTGTGTGTCTGATTTATTGTCCTCTTGTTGGGCGGCTTCCGCGACTGCCGCTGTTGTTTGTACCAGAAGATGAACTACTGCTGCTTTCACGCCTTACCTCGCTGGAGCGAGATGGAAAAGAGCTTTCTCGACGCTGCTCATAGCTTGGTCTTGATTGCTGTATAGGGCGCTGCTGCTGTTGTTGCCTTGGTACATACTCTCTGGTTCTGCTAGGCCTGCTCTCCGTAGACCTTGGTGTTGGTGTATATTGGCGGGTATTACGACGCTCTGATGGTTGTATTACACGTTGTTGCTGTTGCCTCTGCTCTCCAACTTTAACTGGCTGGCGTGTAGTGCGGGTTCTACCTTGGCTAGGGTCATAATACTCGGTGCGGCTTGGGCGTGCTGGCAAAGATGTTTTAGACTCACTACCTGCTTCCGGCGCTACAACAGCTCCGCTAGAACGCGACGGACGCGCAGGCCTTGCATTTTCTGTACCTGTTACGTCTCCCTGATAGGCTTCTCCTCTTACTGGTCTGCCACCATTGCCTCTGTTTCCGTCTGTTACTACGGCACCTCTGGCATCACGTGGGCCATACTGTGTTTTAATTCTGTTACCTACAATAATTGGCCTGTCGTAAATCCAGTTGTTGCCATAACCATAGTTATTGCCATAGAAACCATGATAATATGGATTACCTGCAAACCAGCGGCTATGGTAAGGTCTTCCCCAGCCTCCCCAACTGCCCCAACCGTAGTTATAGCTGATCATCACAGAAACGCCACTTCCCCAGAACGGCCTATGGAAAAACGGATCATAGAACGGGTCAAAAAGGAAAGGGTCGTAGAACGGATCATAGAAACCCCTGTTGTAGAAGCGGTTATAGCTATAGTGGCGTGGCGTATAGGCACTACCCCAGTATGGATCTACATAAGAATAATTGGGCTGGTACCAGTTGTCGCGCGGGTTATACTCACGTCCATCATAGTACTCATCGGCATAATAATCTTCTGTAACACCATTGTTGCTCTGGCTATATGTCTGCTGCTGTGCCTCTTCGGTACCCTCAGCCAGATTGCTGTAGGTATTAGTTTGTGGCTCTACATAAGTAGTCTTATCTGTAGAACTATAGTACATGTCGTCGTACTCTGTGGATTGCATAGCTGTGGGGCCGCTGCAACCTAACGCCAGCAACGCCAAAGCGGGGGCTAGTGTGTATATCGTAAACTTTTTCATGGCCATCTCTGTAGTAAAACTTCCTCTATATCAAAGATAAACACACAACGGCGCAAATCCTTATCAATAGTCTTATTTATTAAACGTATTTTTGACCCAGAATGATATGGGTATCTGAATATTACAGGAGCAAATATTATTCCAAAAACATCATTTATTAGCGATACTTTATAAATACTTTTTAAAAATATGAGCAAAGGGTTGCCAAAAAGAAGCGAAGACTACTCCTTATGGTATAACGAGCTGGTAAAAAAAGCGGGACTAGCAGAAAACTCTGCCGTACGCGGCTGTATGGTAATAAAACCTTACGGCTATGCCATCTGGGAAAAAATGCAACGTGTCCTGGACGATATGTTTAAAGCCACAGGTCACTCAAACGCCTACTTCCCGCTGTTTGTACCCAAAAGCTTATTTGAGGCCGAAGAGCAGAACGCCGAAGGCTTTGCCAAAGAGTGTGCTGTAGTTACACATTACCGCCTGCAAACCGACCCTGATAAGCCTGGAAAACTTCGTGTAGACCCTAATGCTAAACTAGAAGAAGAGCTAATTGTTCGGCCAACTTCTGAGGCTGTAATCTGGAACACGTACAAAAACTGGATACAGAGCTACCGCGACCTGCCTATACTTGTAAACCAGTGGGCAAACGTAGTGCGCTGGGAAATGCGTACGCGCCTGTTCCTACGTACAGCTGAGTTCCTGTGGCAAGAAGGACACACCGCTCATGCAACGGCAGAAGAAGCAATAGCTGAAACAGAGCAGATGCTGGAAGTATACGCTACCTTCGCTGAGCAGTACATTGCCCTGCCAGTTATTCGTGGCGTTAAAACTCCAAACGAACGCTTTGCTGGTGCCCTGGATACTTACTGCATCGAAGGCTTGATGCAAGACGGCAAAGCTTTACAGGCTGGCACATCGCACTTCCTGGGTCAAAATTTTGCGAAGGCATTTGATGTGAAATTTGCGACCAAAGACGGTGGCCTGGAGTATGTTTGGGGAACATCATGGGGCGTGAGTACACGTTTAATGGGTGCACTTGTTATGGCCCATTCCGACGACGAAGGTTTAGTGTTGCCTCCAAAACTGGCTCCTATACAGGTGGTAATCGTACCTATTTACAAAGGGGAAGAGCAACTGGAGCAGATAAGCGAAAAGGTTAACCAACTGAAGCGGGAACTGGAGGCAAAAGGCGTCAGCGTGAAGTTTGATAATCGCGATACTGAGCGCCCTGGCTTTAAGTTTGCCGAGTGGGAGCTAAAAGGTGTACCTGTGCGCATTGCCATTGGAGCCCGCGATTTGGAGAACGGTACAGCAGAAATTGCCCGTCGCGACACTAAAGAGAAGAGCACGCAGCAGTTTAGCGATTTAGCTAATTATATACCTGCTTTGCTTGATGAGATACAGGAGAACATCTACAACAGAGCATTAACCTTCCGGGAAGAAAATACGACCAAGGTTGATACTTACGAGGAATTTAAAGAGGTACTGGATACTAAAGGCGGTTTTGTATTGGCCCACTGGGATGGCACTTCAGAAACAGAAGAACGTATTAAAGAAGAAACAAAAGCAACTATACGATGCATTGCCCTAGATACTCCAGAAGAAGACGGTGTAGATATGCTAACTGGTAAGCCAAGCAAGAAGCGTGTATACTTTGCGAAAGCCTATTAATTACTACTTGTTTGTTATAGTTTATCTGTAACCTGCTTTAACGGCTATACTTTTAAAGCGCCACTTTCCTGTATGGGAGGTGGCGCTTTTAATTTGATAGTGAATCAAGTTATTAACCTTTTAAGTACATATTTTATATTCTAACAGCCTCCAATAAGTAACAATCATCAATTATTTTGCTATATTTACTTATATAAGCCTTCACTATTATGCTACTAGACTGGGTTACAGTTATATTACTGATCGGTATTGGCCTGCTGCTAATTGTAGTAGAGCTGATATTTGTGCCTGGAACTACCATAGTAGGCATACTAGGCTTTGTGCTTACCTGCATAGGCATCTGGATCAGTTACGCTGCACTTGGCACTACTACGGGGCATGTTGTACTTGCTTCCACTGTTCTTATCGGCACAATTGCCTTTGTCTATAGTTTCCGGTCGGATAGTTGGGCTCGGTTTGCTCTAAAAAACCAGATGCGGAACCGTGTAAATGAAGAGTTTGAGTATATTTTAACTATTGGCGATATCGGCAAAACAGTATCTGCCTTGCGCCCGCAGGGCACCGCAATCTTTGCAGAGAAACGATACGAGGTACAAACTCAAGGCGAATTTCTGTCAGCGAATACTCCAGTTCGCATCATTAAGCTATCACATAATAAGATTACAGTAGAAGAAAATAAGCTAACCTAACCCACAGATGGAAAATTTCTCTTTGTTGTTCCTGATAGCAGGTGGTATTATCCTGCTCATTATATTTTTATACTTTGTTCCGATCAGCCTTTGGATTACAGCACTGTTCTCTGGTGTACGTGTGGGCTTGCTCGAGCTAGTGTTTATGCGCATCCGCAAAGTGCCACCTAGCCTTATTGTAAATTCCATGATCAACGCAACTAAAGCCGGCATTGATTTAACCACAACAGAACTTGAAACGCACTACTTGGCAGGCGGTAATGTGCCTACTGTAATCAAAGCGCTTATCTCTGCTGACAAAGCAAATATCCCGCTTTCATTTAAGCAAGCAACAGCCATAGACCTAGCAGGACGAAATGTATTTGAGGCGGTAACCACATCCGTTAACCCAAAAGTGATAAACACCCCCAATGTAGCTGCCGTGGCCCAGGATGGTATCCAACTGATTGCAAAGGCACGTGTTACCGTTCGTGCCAACATTAACCAGTTAGTAGGTGGCGCCGGCGAAGAAACTATACTTGCACGTGTTGGCGAGGGTATCGTAACTTCTATCGGTTCTTCTACTTCACACAAAAGCGTACTGGAGAACCCGGATATCATTTCTAAACTGGTGTTACAGAAAGGCCTGGATGCCGGTACTGCTTACGAGATCCTATCTATTGATATTGCTGATATTGACGTTGGCGAAAACATTGGTGCCAAGCTGCAGATAGACCAGGCCGGAGCCGACTTAAAAGTAGCAGAGGCCAAAGCGGAGGAACGTCGAGCCATGGCCGTAGCCGTAGAGCAGGAAATGAAAGCAAAAGCGCAGGAAGCCCGCGCTAACGTAATTCAAGCTGAGGTAGAGATTCCACAGGCCATAGCAGCAGCTTTCCGTAGCGGCAACCTGGGTATTATGGACTACTATAAAATGCAGAATATCCAGTCGGATACTGATATGCGAAACTCTATCGCAAGCCCTGGAGCTTCTCAAAACCCAAACAAGCCTAAAGATTAACCAGGTTTATACTTTAAATACAGCGGCCACATCTTTAAAAGGTGTGGCCGTTTTGTTTTATACTTCTTAACTGGCACAGGTATCCAACCTGTAAAGCTAGGTGAGCGTGAGTCTCCAGATTCGCATGTTTTATAGCCAACTTATTGGAGTGTCAGACGCTAGCACGACCTTCGGACGCTGCGAGGTCTATGTGTTTATACTTTACAGGCCGGTTTAACAGGATAAAAGGAAATGAGTTAGCAAGCGTAAAACCTTAGTAAGTCGCAAAGCCAATGCATAATGTTAATCTTAAAAGCTTACACTTACCTCTAAAAACAAAGCAGCCTGCCCTGGTTAAACCAAGGCAGGCTGCTTTTATACTTTTATACTTTATTACTCAGCTTTTAATGTGAAAGTACGGGTCACACTGTTGTACGGCCCAGATATCAAGCTGCCATTGTTATCAATCAACTCCAGTTTAATAGTATTTTCGCCCATTGGCAGGCCTTCCATAATGTGCGGCATCCATTTATCAAGTATAAACTCTGTGCCGTTTATGGTAGCGCGTACTTTGTTGCCTGTGGTAGACAGCTCTGTGTTAACTAAATAAAAATCCAGCATCACCTGCTCTGTGTCTTTACCCACATACTCACCTTTAGGGCGGCTATAGAACATGTGTGGCGCGTTCAGGTCAAACTCCATACGCTCAGTAGGGTTGCCTGCTGTTACTATGCGTAAGTCGTAAGCTCCTTTATGCTTTAAACTCTCATGATAAGATCTAGACAGGAACGATAAAATTACATGGTCGCCTTCTGAAAGCTCTTTTGTAAACTCTGTATCATAGTGTGCCGTGTATGGCTCGTTATCCACGATGTTATGGATGTGCTGCCCTTCCATAGAGTTAGCCATGTGCTCTGAGTTGGAGTGCGGCGTCATGCGTGTTAGCTGATAGTTAGATAGGTCATAATCAAACTGAACAGGTCCGGCTTCTACTACACCACCAGCTGGCGGCACATTTAATCGTATTTGTGACTCAGGGTATTTCTGAGAGTCATCGAAGGCAAACACACGCAGGCCATTCTTAGTCATAACAGCACCTGTAGGCGTTGGGCCATCACCCCTAGCTGTTGTTGCCGGGTTCTGAGATTCATTTTCCTGTGTTTGACGGGTGGTATCACAGGCAGTAAAACCTAGCACAAGAGCCGAGGCCAGTAACAAATACGTTTTTTTCATGTAATTATAGTTTGGTTAGCAATCCAGCTAATTTAACGATTTTATTTTTTTCGTATATTGCGAACTACGTGAAGAACACAAAAAAGTATACAGAAATAACTATATGAGCGAGATTTTGTTTGATGAGGTTCCTTCCCTGGACTTAGCCGATTTTACATCAGGTGATGCGGAAAGAAGAGCTCAATTTGTAAAACAACTGGGTGATGCGTACCAGAACATAGGTTTTATTGCTTTGCGCAACCACGGCCTTAGCGATGAGTTAACCCAAAAACTGTATGCTGCCACTCAGAAATTTTTTGCTTTGCCAGATGAGGTGAAGCAAAAGTATGAAAACCCAGAACTTGCCGGCCAGCGTGGCTATGTAGGTAAAGGAAAAGAAAAAGCAAAAGGCTTTAACACCGGCGACTTAAAAGAGTTTTACCATGTAGGCCAGGAGCGTAGCGATATTCCGGACAATGACCCAATCAAGGATGAGTATCCTGATAATATTTTCCCTACTGAAGTTCCAGAGTTTAAAGAAGTAACCCTAGAGGCATACAGAAAACTGGAAGCCGCAGGCAAAGAGGTGTTACGCGCCATCGCTATCCACTTAAGTTTAGATGAGAATTACTTCGATGATAAGGTAAAGTATGGCAACAGCATTCTGCGCCCTATCCACTACTTCCCTATCGAGAACCCGGATAGCGTACCGGCTGATGCTGTGCGTGCAGCAGAGCATGGCGATATTAACCTGATCACATTGCTGATGGGTGCCAGCGCAGATGGTTTGCAGGTACTTCGCCGCGATGGTCAGTGGATCCCGATCACTGCCTTGCCAGAGCAGGTGGTAGTAAACGTAGGCGACATGATGGCCCGCTTAACGAACAACAAGCTAAAGTCCACTATTCACCGTGTAGTTAACCCGCCGCGTGAGTTGATGCATACTTCACGCTTCTCTATTCCGTTCTTTATGCACCCGCGCTCCGAAATGGATTTAACCTGCTTAGAAAGCTGCATAGACGAGAAAAACCCAAAAGCTTACCCAGATGCTACTGCGGGTGAGTACCTGAATGAGCGTCTTGTAGAGCTCGGACTAAAAAAAGCATAAGTATATATGTAATAAATTAAAGAGAGATGGCGAAAGCTGTCTCTCTTTTTTTATTTTTATAGAATGAGTCTGCGCTACTACATCTTTTTAAAGGACGTTCTCGTTCTGGCCCTTACAGCTTTCGGTGGGCCGCAAGCGCATATTGCTCTAATGTTTAAATTACTGGTAGATAACCGTAAGTACCTCACTGAGCAGGAGTTGATAGAGTTAAATGCCCTATGCTCCATTTTACCAGGCCCTACCTCTACACAAACTATAACAGCCATAGGCTTTAAAATAGGAGGTCCTAACCTAGCTTATCTAACATTATTAGTCTGGATAACTCCTGCTGCTACCATTATGGCCATAGCCGCCATAGCCATTTCATACTTACAGGATCAGGGCATATCACTCAAATTCCTGAACATCATACAGCCGATGGCAGTAGGCTTTGTTGCCTACGCAGCCTATATGATTAGCTCTAAGGTAGTAAACACAAAAACTGGTATAGTACTGATGATGATCTCGGCTATACTTGCATACTTCTTCAGCTCACCATGGGTACTGCCCCTGTTACTAATAGCCGGAGGTGCTATAACAGCTTTGCGTTTCAGGCAACACCCCGAAGAGAAGGATAAAAAGCTAAAGATAGAATGGGCTAATTTTATACTTTATGTGGGAGTATTGATAACGGCCGCTGTACTGGGTGCTTTTACATCATCGTTGCCAGTGCGCTTATTCGAAAATTTTTACCGTAACGGCAGCCTTGTGTTTGGTGGTGGGCAGGTGCTTATTCCGCTGCTTTACTCTGAGTTTGTTGATTTCAAGCACTACCTAACCGGTGAGGAGTTTCTGTCGGGTTATGCTATCGTGCAGGCATTACCAGGCCCAACTTTTTCCTTTACTTCTTTTATTGGCAACTTAGCCATGCGCCAGTATGGTATTCCGGGGCAGTTGCTAGGCTCCTTTGTAGCTACAGTTGGCATCTTTTTACCCGGCACTTTCCTAATATTCTTCGTGATCCGTTTCTGGGACGAGCTTAAAAAGTATAGGGTAGTGCGGGCTTCGCTGGAGGGGATAAGTGCCGTAAGCTCAGGTATGGTGGTGGCAGCAGCTATACTTCTCTACCATCCTATCGAGAACACTATACTTAACTTTGGTATTGTGGTGGTAACCTTTGCGCTCCTTACTTTCACCAAGATTCCGCCACCTATACTTATTCTTACAGGTTTGGTTCTTGGCTTAGCTATTTACTAAGCTAACATTTATCAAAGTATAAATCCGCCTCTGTTACCTGGCCTGATTTATACTTCGATAGATTTTATACTATAGCT